>NZ_CP072913.1:4443076-4747500 GCF_017968885.1 Pseudomonas sp. Tri1
GATGGAAAATATCCTGCAAGCGGTCGTTTTCAACACCTGGTCCCTGATCGCTAATCCGCACCGTCAGGCAGCCTGCCTCGGTGGTGGTCTCAGCCACGACCACCACCGTGCTCCCCGGCCGGGTATAGCGCACCGCATTTCGAATGACGTTCTCGAAACAGCGATACAACAGTTCGCCGCTGACCCGACTGACAAAGGCCGGGCACGCTTGCAAACTGACCTGGCAACCTTTCATTTGCGCCTCGAATCGAGCGTCCTCGACGATCACCGACAGCAACTCGACGATATCGATGGGCTCGCGCTCGATACTCTCAGGCCGCCCTTGCAGGCGCGCCAGGGTCAACAACGCCTCGATCAATATGTCCATGCGCACCGACTCACGGTCGATGCGCTCCACCATTTCCAGGCGAGCCGGATCTTGCTGCAACAGCCCGATAGCCGCCTGCATGCGCGTCAATGGCGAACGCAGTTCATGGGAGATGTCGTGCAACAGGTGTTGCTGGGCCTCCACCAGCAGTTTCAACTGGTTGGCCATTCGGTCACAGTCCCCGGCCAGATCGACGATTTCATCCCGGCGCGCGCCCATCATTGGCTTGACCCGGGTTTCGAAGCGCCCTTGAGCAACGTCACTCATGGCCCGCCGAAGATAGGCCAACGGCCATGCCAGGTAGAACGCCATATAGCCGCTGAACAGCGCACTCATGACCGTGCCGATGATCAACGGCGTCCAGGGGCTCGGTCCTTTGTCGCGCTCTTGAGCCAGGGGATGGGTAGACTTGAGCAACAGCGCGGCGCCGTCCTTGTCGACGACCGATCGCGTGTAGGCCGGTTGCGCAACCGGTGCCCCGGCCAGCAACTGACCGGTACTGTCATACACGCCAACGGCCTGGTCAGCCGGGTGTTCCCACACCGCCAGCAGCTGCCGGCCCGACTCGACACCAAACTGGCGCAGCAGCTGTTCCTCAGCGGCCAGGATGGTTTCCAGATGCGGATCCCCTGGCCTGGAACTGCCCATCACCAGAAAGCCCAACCCGACCAGGAATGTCAGGCCGGTGGCGAGCCAAAACGCCAGGAACAGTTTCCAGAACAGCCGGCTGGGTTTCATTGTTCGGCAATCATCAGGTAACCGAGGCCACGCACGCTCTGGATCCAGGCCTTGGTGTCGGGCCGCGGGCCGAGCTTGTGGCGAATGCTGCTGATGTGCACGTCGATACGCCGGTCGTAGCGGGTCAAGGGGCAGCCCAGGGCATTGAGGGACAGATCCTGTTTGCTCACCACCTGCCCGGCACAACGGGCCAGTTCTTCGAGCAGGCTGAACTCGGTGCTGGTTACCGCCAGCTCGCGTCCATGCCACTGGGCCTGGCGCTTGCCGGGCCACAAGACCAGCGGGCCGGTCCTGATCACTTCGCTGGTGGGCTGATCCATCGGCTGCACCCGGCGCATGATCGCCCGTAGACGTGCCACCAGTTCCCCCGGCGAACTGGGCTTGGGCACATAGTCATCGGCCCCCAGTTCCAAGCCGGTGATCTTGTCGATGTTGTCGCCACGGGCCGTGAGCAGCACCACCGGCACCTGGTTCACCGCCCGAATGCGCCTGAGCACCTCAATGCCCGACAGTCCCGGCAGCATCACGTCCAGCACCACGATGCTATAGCGACCGGACAGCGCCTGAACCTCGCCCTCCTCGCCGGTATGCACGGCGGTTGCCTCAAAGCCTTCCCGCTCCAGGTATTGGCTGAGCATTCCAGTCAGTTCCTGGTCATCGTCGACAAGCAATACGCGGATCATGGGACGCTCTTGAGTGGGGGGCGGTGCATTATCGCCCTTGCACGACACAGCGTCATCGTCGCGGGCCAACCTTTACCTAACTTGACACTTGGTTAACCGCACCGAACGCACCGAGCTTTTATGCTGCACTTCCACCAGCCTGCTCGCTGCGCGGTGACTTGTCTTGCTGTGAGATATCCGCGCCCGCCTACGCTGCTTGTCGATGTGTCCTGGATAAGATCTTGATGAATTTTTCGCGCCTGCTCTGCTCGGCTGCACTGCTGCTCAATGCCACACTTGCACACGCTCAAGGCTTCAAAATTTCCGACATCCGTATCAACGGCCTTCAGCGCGTTTCCGCCGGCAGCGTGTTCGGTGCCTTGCCATTGAACGTGGGTGATCAAGCGGATGAGCGACGCCTGGTGGAGTCCACTCGCGCACTGTTCAAGACCGGTTTTTTCCAGGATATCCAACTGGGGCACGACGCCGATGTCCTGGTCATTACGGTAGTCGAACGCCCGTCGGTCGCCAGTATCGAGATCGAAGGCAACAAGGCGATCTCCACTGAAGACCTGATGAAAGGCCTCAAGCAATCCGGCCTGGCCGAAGGCGAGATCTTCCAGCGCGCCACCCTCGAAGGTGTGCGTAACGAGCTGCAGCGCCAATACGTCGCCCAGGGTCGCTACTCAGCCACCGTCGATGCCGAAGTGATCGCGCAACCGCGTAACCGTGTGGGCTTGAAAATCAAGATAGACGAAGGCTCTGTCGCAGCGATCCAGCACATCAACGTGGTGGGCAATACCGTCTTCACCACGCAAGAACTGACCGATCAATTCACCCTCAAGACCAGCAACTGGCTGTCGTTCTTCAAGAACGACGACAAGTACGCCCGTGAAAAACTCTCCGGTGACCTGGAGCGCCTGCGCTCCTACTACCTGGACCGTGGCTACATCAACATGGACATCGCTTCGACCCAGGTGTCCATCACCCCGGACAAGAAGCACGTCTACATCACCGTCAACGTCAACGAAGGCGAGAAATACACCGTTCGTGACGTCAAGCTCAGCGGCGACCTGAAAGTGCCGCAAGACCAGCTCCAGTCGCTGTTGCTGGTGCAGAAGGGCCAGGTGTTCTCGCGCAAGCTGATGACCACCACGTCCGAGCTGCTCACCCGTCGCCTGGGCAACGAGGGCTACACCTTCGCCAACGTCAACGGCGTGCCGACCCCACACAATGAAGACCATAGCGTCGACATCACTTTCGCGGTGGACCCGGGCAAGCGTGCCTACGTCAACCGCATCAACTTCCGGGGCAACACCAAGACCGCGGACGAAGTGCTGCGCCGTGAAATGCGCCAGATGGAAGGTGGCTGGGCCTCGACCTACCTGATCGACCAGTCCAAGACCCGCCTGGAACGCCTGGGCTTCTTCAAGGAAGTCAATGTCGAGACACCGGCCGTACCGGGCGTCGATGACCAGGTGGATGTGAACTACAGCGTCGAAGAACAGGCTTCCGGTTCGATCACCGCCAGCGTCGGCTTCTCCCAGAGTGCTGGCCTGATCCTCGGTGGCTCGATCACCCAGAACAACTTCCTCGGCAGCGGCAACTACGCCAGCCTCGGCCTGACCCGTTCGTCTTACCAAAGCAAGTACAACATCGGCTTCACCGACCCCTATTTCACGCCGGACGGCGTGAGCCTGGGCTATAACGCGTTCTACAGCGCCACCGACTATAACGAATATTACGATGACGATAATTCGTACTATTCCATCAATAGCTATGGTGCCGGCACCACCCTCGGCTACCCGATCAATGAAACCTCACGGCTGAATTTCGGCGTGACGGTGCAGCATGACAGCATCGAGCCAGGGACCTACAGCGCCGATGAAATCTACGACTTCATCCAACGCGAAGGGAGCGAGTTCACCAACTTCAAGGCCAATCTCGGCTGGTCTGAATCGACTCTGAACAAAGGCGTACTGGCCACCCGCGGGCATTCGCAAAACCTGAACCTGATGGTGACCGTGCCCGGCAGCGACCTGAGTTTCTACAAGCTCGACTACACCGGGCAGGCCTTCCTACCGGTCAGCGATGCCACCTCGCTGCGCTTGCATACCAAACTCGGCTACGGCAACAGCTATGGCTCGACCGACGGCCTGCCGTTCTACGAGAACTACACCGCCGGTGGCGAAGGCTCGGTGCGCGGCTTCGAAAGCGGCACCCTCGGCCCGCGCAACACGCCGGCCACCGGCACCTATGCCAGTGAAGGACAGAAGTATTATTCCGACCGGGACACCGAATCACTGGGCGGCAACATCCTCATCACCGGCGGTGTGGAATACCTGTTCCCGATGCCCTTTATCAAAGACAACAAATCACTGCGCACCTCGGTGTTCTGGGACGTCGGCAGCGTCTACTCCGACAAGTGCTACCTGAGCACCACCCAGGGATGTGACGGGCTCGACCTCGGCCAGATGGCCAGTTCGGTAGGCGTCGGAGTGACTTGGTACAGCCCGTTGGGCCCATTGAGCGCCAACGTGGCCTTTCCGGTGCGAACGCCGGATAACGCTGACACGCAGGTGTTCCAGTTTTCCTTGGGGCAGACGTTTTGACCTTGCCGGCCGGAACTGGTCGAAGGGCACAGACATGCTATCTTGAATACAAACCTGAGTAGTCGCGATCCCATACGTATTCAGGTTTGATCAATGGAGTGACTAAGTTGGAAGCAGTGGAACTGCTCGCTGTTGATGAACGGGACACATCATCTCTACAGGGCAAGTGTGATGTGATCATCGTCAACTACAATGCTGGTGAACTTTTGGTAGCGTGTGTCGGGTCGGCATTTGCCGCCGGCGCTTGCAGCGTGATCGTGGTGGATAACAACTCCCACGACGGTAGTTTGTTACTGCTGGAGCGAATCCACGCTGCCGGCGACTCGCTTCAAATCGTACACAACACCACCAACCTCGGCTTCGCCGTGGCGTGCAACCAAGGTGCCCGCCTGTCAACGGCCGCCAATTTATTTTTCTTGAACCCGGACAGCGTGCTGGCCGTCGATGCCATAGACCGCTTGCTGCTGGCGCTACGCAGTTCGCCAGAGATCGGCATGGTCGGAGGGTTCCTGTGCAATCCGGACGGTAGCGAGCAAGCCGGTGGACGCCGGGTGTTTCCGACGCCCAGACGCGCCTTCATGCGGGCTTTCGGACTTTCGCGGCTCTCAGCACTTTTCCCATCGCTGTTTTCCGACTTTTTACTGCACAAGGAACCGCTACCCAGCGCCCCCATTGTCGTTGAAGCCATCTCCGGGGCTTGCATGCTGGTCAAGCGCGAAGCGATCGAGAGCGTCGGGTTGTGGGACGAAAACTATTTCCTCCATTGCGAGGACCTGGACTGGTGCATGCGCTTCCATCGCAGCGGCTGGAGCGTCCTGTTCGTGCCGGATGCCCAGGTGATGCATGTATTCGGTGCTTGCAGTCGTCATCGTCCCTATTTCGTCGAATGGCACAAACACCTGGGGATCCTGCGTTTCTATCGCAAGTTTTTCCGCCGTAAATACCCTGCGGCCCTATGGGTCAGCGTGGTTATCGCGGTCTGGTTTCGATTCAGTCTGATGGTCCTTCGCCACGCAACTACCCGGCTTAAAAATGCATGGAACCTACGATAAGAGACCTCAATTGCGAATAGGGATAATGGGCGGTTCCAGCCTCCTCGGCGAGCACGCCCTGCCATTGCTGGCACAAATCGGCCACTCGACAAGCGCCTTCACTCGAGGTCTCCCCAAGGAGTCCCGCCCTGGTGTGACATGGCGAAACGCTGACAACTGGAACGGACTAACGCTGGACACCTTCCTGTCATTTGCCCCCATCTGGGTGTTACCCGACTATCTGGAGCGCCTTGCCAGCACCCACGTCAAACGCATTGTCGCGCTGTCCTCCACAAGCCGTTTTGCCAAGCAAGCATCGCCCGACGCTCGGGAAAGGGAGGTGGCGCAACGCTTGATACGCGCAGAAGAACAGCTCGAGAAGTGGGCTATCGAACGGCAAATCGAATGGGTGATCCTGCGACCGACCATGATCTATGGCTTTGGCCGCGACAAGAACATCTCGCAAATTGCCCGTTTCATTCAACGCTTTGGTTTTTTCCCGCTCATCGGCGGCGGAACCGGACTGCGCCAGCCGGTGCATGCTAATGACGTGATCCAGGCGTGCCTGTCCGCCATCAGCGCGCCTGGCCTGCCCAGCGGCAGCTACAACCTCTCAGGGGGGGAAGTGTTGCCTTATCACACAATGGTAAGGCGAATATTCCAGGCCATGGGATGCCCTGAACGAACACTACCCCTCCCCGCCAAGGCATTAAGTCGGGTCGTTTCGATCATGCGCTGCCTGCCTCGCTATCGACATCTTTCGAGCGCGCTGGTGGCACGCATGAACCAGGATCTGATATTCGACCATTCCGACGCCAGTGACCGGCTTGGCTTTGCGCCCAGGACGTTTTACCTGATGGGCGAAGACTTGCCTGGGCGCTGAAATAGTCTTTGGCGAATGTTGGGTCTACTGAAGACTGAGTGTGGGAGCGAGCCTGCTCGCGATAGCGGTGGCTCAGTTTACGGTGATGTTGCATGTGCCGACGTCATCGCGAGCAAGCTCGCTCCCACAGGGATCTGTGGGGTATATGAATTTTATGTCCACTGTAAACAGCCTCACGAGCATCGCGATTTAGTCTTTCTCGCCCGTCTCCACGCCAGACTCGTCGCGATGAACGTGGGCTTGCCAAGTCCCCCATTTGCTTTCGAAGTACGCCTGGTTCTTGTCCCAGAGGGGCTGATACTCACCACTGGCAATCAGCTTCCTGAAAGATGCCTGCCCGTAATGATGGATAAACACATCCTCGGCACAGACAGTCCGGTAGCCGGCCGCCTGCACACGACGGCTGTAGTCGTCGTCTTCGAACATCCCGATACCGAATGCTTCATCCAGATACCCCACTTCTTCGAGAATGCCACGACGAAAGGCGACACAAAACATGGCGAGCATCGAGATATCGAACGACCGTCCCTTGTGGGCTTCGATGTAGCGGTCTGCGAAATCTTGCATCTGTTGAATGTCGGTGTAGGAAACTTCTATTTTCGCTTCGTTTCCTACTGCATTCGTGACCGGTCCAACCAAGCCGATACTTGGGTCTCTCAAATGCCTGACCAGCGGATCCAGCCAGCCTTCAGGCACGACAGTGTCGTTATTGAGCAACACCAGGATGTCGCCGTCGGCTTCTCGCAAACCCTGGTTATTGGCCGCAGCGAAGCCCCGGTTGTCCGGGTTGAGGATGATCTTCGCGGTGGGCATCTCTTGGCGCAGGCGCTCAAGATAGTCGCCCGTACCATCATCCGAGCCGTTATCGACGACAATGAGCTGGTAATTGGGCCAGGTGGTATTACGTAGAATGCTGTTTACACATTGAACGGTCAGATTGAGGTTGTTGTACGTCACAAGCACGATGGAGACTTTTTCGTACAACCCGACGATAGCCAGTTGCATGCTATTGAATCGGTCTTTCCAATCATTGGCCCGGGCGAGTTCTACGCGTCGTTTGTACAGGGCCAGGTCGCGCTCGGCCAAGGCACGCTCGATCTGCTCGATGAACTCATCGACCCCGGTTGCGAAGTACAGCAGGTCTTTATAAATGCTCATCTCCGTCAATGGAGTGGAGATCACCGGTTTGCCTGAACTGATGTACTCGTAGAACTTCACCGGATCTACCGCATGCGTCACGTTGTAGAGTCTGAAGGGAATCAGGCAGACATCGAAATGATCCAGGTAGAGCGGCATTTGCGAGTAAGGCTTCTTGCCCAACAACTGCACATTGGGCTTGTGCTCAAGGCCGGCCAGATCGTCGACGAAAATATCCCCTACCAGGATGAAATTCCACTCTGGCCGCCTGTCCGCCAGCGCCGCCAGTAATGGATAGTCGAGCCATTGTGCCAGGGCGCCGTAAAAGCCAATCACCGGGCCGACAAGCCCACTCAACACATCATTGGTAAAACAGTGCTGTCGAAAAAAAGCGAAGTCCACCGCGTTTCGGACCAAGACGCAACGCGGGTTGTGGGCGCACCACTTCTGATGAAGCAACGCGGCGGAAACGGTCACCAGATCCGCCTGGGCAACCAGGGTCTGTTCCTCGCTCAGCAGCTGCTCACCGATGTTCGGGAACCCATCCCAGTCATCCATGCAGTCATAGTGAATGCACCAGCCATGCATGGCTCGCAGGCTGAGAGCCACCGGGCTCCAGTAAGCAATATGCACCACCGAGAGGGCGGTTCTTATCTGCATATCGGCGACCAGTGCAGCCATGGCGAGCAGCAAAGCCTGATGATTCTCAGGCGTCACTATCTTTTTGTAATACGCCTCTTGCGCATCCCGTTGCAGTGCCACTTCAAAGATGTTGGGCGCCACCGACGTCAATCGATAGAGCTGTCCCTGCTCCGGCACACTGGAGGGGACGATATAAAACACTCGATAACCATTGCTCGCAAACTGGCTCATCAACTGCTGCGGTCGCTGGAATCGCGCAGCCCAATCAATGTTGGCGAAGCAGAGAATATCCAGGTGTCTTTTCGCGCTGAAATCTGGTTCCACATCAAGGTTCGGCAATGGCTCCGGTGCTGCCGGATAGACGACTGCAGCGGCCATCTCGGGCAACTCCTGCGTTGCGCTAAAACCATAACGCATCCATCGGAAAAGCGAGCGCAAGGGTCGGGTGAAACGCCACGAACGGGTGTTTTGCAGGAAGTCGACTTTTGCCAAGGCAATATCACGTTCATTGATGGCCGCATCTCTTTGGGCCAAGGCGGCATCGCGGTCGATCAAGGTGCTGTCGAGCTTAAGCACGTGGGTACCCATGCAGAGGAGTGCTGTCGCCCGGCGGCCACATGGAACTCAGGGAGCCCGGTCGATAGAACGTTGCTGTCAGGCTGCGGCGGGAAGAACGGCAGCCGCTCACCACGGGCGTGACGGCATGCCAGGAGTTATCCGAGCGCACCAGAATCGCCGAGTTGCCCACCAGGGGTTCGATCTCGGCCGCCACGGCAGTGGGGTCGTTGCGGTGCAGGATGTTCAGGCACCCGCCGTCGTTGCGGTCCCAGGACTCATTGAAATACAGGATATGAGTAACCAGTTTATCGGGTAGGTCCGGATGGGCCCCCAAGCTGGCGCCAGGACCGTAATGAAAGACGTTGACCTCCATCGGCACGGTGCGCAGGTCTATCCCGGTCAGCTCCGACATGGCTTCTCGATAGCCGACCGAGCCAAGGTCCTGCGCCAGCCTCAACCACGCCTCGCTCAGTTCTTCGGGGAAAGCGATGGTGTTGGTGCCCATGCCCACCAGGGCGCGGGCTTCATAGTCATAGTTTTTCTCACCGCCATAACCACTCACCGTCTTGAAGTGATCATGAGGAAAGGAGGCCGCCAACGCGGCGGCGTCCTCGACCGAATACAGGCTGCCGATTTCAGCCCATGAGAACGGGTGAGCCTTTAGAGCCGCTGGCGTGAGACGAGAGAGATCTAGCATTGTCTGTTCTTGTTCGCTGTCAGGTTTCTGATACCACGGGCGATGGAGCGCAGTGGTGCGGTCATTCGGAATGAATTGGAGTTCTGCAACTCAAGCATCCTGGCATCACTGAGGGCCAGTTGCTGACTGAGCTGAACGATCCGTTGCTGCTGGGCAAGCGCTTGTACTGCCGGGTCTTGCACCGGTTCGATGAGCTCAGGCTCCGACACGACAGGGCTCACCGCAGATTCAGCCGGCAATGGGTCACGGTCCTCGGCTGCGGCTTCGAGCAGATTGGGCAGATGCTGTAGAAAGCCCCCCAACACCGGCGGGGACGACGTTTTACCTGCGCGAATGATCGCAGCGACCCGGTCCCAGTGCTCGACCAACTGATCCGCCGCCGCACGAGCCGCGGGCGATGGGCGGGTCTTGCCCATGCGCTCGATAAACCATTGCGGATCGATCGTCGCCACTTCCGGCAACGCGTGGAGTGAGTCGAACCCCGCCAGTGCCGTGTATTTGCCCGCCGTCAGATCCGCCGAGCAAAACACCGGGACGCCAAACGCCAAGGCGGTTATTGCCAAGTGGTAGCTATGGCCGATCACCGCTTGGGCCTGACTGAGAATTTCCGCCATCAGCAGCGGTTCTGGCCAGAATGACAAGGTAATGGCCCGGGGCAGGCGCGCCGCAATGACCGACGGATCGTCCCCCAGGACGGGGCCAATCGGCACCACCAGGAACTGATAGCCCTGGAACGTCTCGGCGTGGTCTTCGAACAGTTTTACAAAGGATTCCACCACGTGAATGGCGTGGATCACGATGTAGGGCCCGGTCAGCCCGGCGCGCTCGCGCAATCGAATGAACTCGGTGGAGGGCTGCTGCTCATCGATCAGGCGGGGCAAGCCAAACGCGGTATCGGGCAGCACTTGGATCTCGGCCTGTTGAGTGAGCGCACCGAGGGTATCGCGCGACAGCGCATCACGGACCCGCACGTACTGGCTTTGCTCAAGGGCCATCGTCAACAACGGCCTGGCCCAGTCGGGGATACTGTTGCAATGCATCCCGGGGGCATTCCACATGACCGGGACCGCGTGCTGTTGCGCGATGAGCGCAGGCGTCAGCCAATAACCGGTAGGGTGATGGATATTGGCGGTTGTCGGCCCATAGCCATGGGCAACGACTTTATCGAATCGGATCAGGAAGCCACCACCGATCAAAACGCCATCCAGGCTGGCCACCACCTGAGGCAGCTCTGTCAGCGAGGTCACCGCATAGGGCCATTCAGGTCGTTTTTTAGCGTGATAGGAAAACCGATGCAGGTAGACTGAACCCAAGCGCCGGGCCAACTCCGCCTCGGCAATGATTGGAAACAGTAGATCGCCGTAGTTTTCTACGTCGAAGGTGCCGAATATAGCGACCTGCCAGGCGCGCTCATCCAGGTGTTCCGTCAAAACCCTCTCTCCTGGAGTGCCGCAGGCCTTGGGAAGCGACTCGACGGGACGAGGGTCGACCCTCTGCAACCCCAGGTCAACCATGCCCAGAAAATTCCTGTGGTTCGGCAACATGTCGAACGCCAATGGCGCAACCTGCTTCTCGATCAGTTGCGAGGTGTCTTCCGTCGCGCCGTGCAACAGCTTGAGCGTGACATGATAGCGCCCCTCGGCGAGGTTGGCCGGGAAGCGCACCGTGATCGCCGTACGCCGCCAGCCGTTTTCGACGGGGCCCGGTTGCAGCGCGAAGTTGCCTCCACCAATCACCAGCAGCCTTGCTTCCTGGATAGTGAAGCTGATGTTGGGTTGAGTGATCGACTCATGCAGCAACGCCTCGACGCAAATTTCGATGTCGTCGCCATACAGGTAACTGGAGCAAAGCTGCTGGGTGTTGGTAAAGCAGGCAGCGCTGATATGCCCCTCTTCGGTACCAAAGGCCATCCCCTCCTGTCCGCCCATGAATGACTTGCGCGTAACCGGTATGACCCCGCCACTGGCCCAGCGGCGTTGCTCGTCACGCATGTCGAGCAAGTGCAGCTCGGCCATTTCATCGGGCGAGCCACTGGCAACGACCCGGCCCGCGCGCAGATAGATGACCCGGTGGCAAAAGCGCTTGACCATGCTCATGTCATGGGAGACGAACAGCAGCGTCGTGCCCTTGGCAGCCAGTTCTTCCAGCCGACTCAGGCATTTGAACTGAAAGGATGCGTCGCCGACGGAGAGGGCCTCATCGACGATCAGGATCTCGGGCTCTACACAGACCGAAACGGCGAAGGCCAGCCGTACCAGCATGCCACTGGAATAGATTTTGGTGGGCTGGTCGATAAAGTCGCCGATATTGGCAAAGGCTATGATGTCATCGAAGCGAGCGTTGATTTCCGAGCGACTCAAACCCAGCACCGCCGCATTCACATAGACGTTTTCCCGGCCAGTGAATTCCGGATTGAAACCAGACCCCAACTCCAACAACGCCGCAATCCGGCCATGCCCCTGGACGCGGCCCCGGGTCGGCATCAACGTTCCGCAGATCAGTTGCAACAGGGTGGATTTGCCACTGCCATTACGGCCGATGATACCGACGGTCTCCCCCCTTGCGATGGTCAGGGAAACATCGTCCAAGGCCCAGAACTCGCGATAGAAACGCTTCCTGCCGCGCATAAGCATCTGCAACAGGCGGTCCTTGGGCGAATCATAAATCTGATAACACTTGCTCAGGTTTTCGGCGCTGATGGCCACTTCAAACGACATCGGCAAAACCCTTCCATGAACCACGACCATTATTGCGGCGCTACTGAATCAGTCCTTTGCGGGGCGCTGCGGATGAGTTAAGCACAGATGGGATAAAAAACTGCGAATGAATCTACACTTGGCCTACCCTCCATGGGGATGCGACTCAACGAGCATCCGATATTGTCTTGAGGATCAAGCACCAATGCAGTCGTTCAACACGTCCCCTGCCGCCATGGTCAAGAGTGTCCTGATCAATCGAATATTGATCTACGTGTTGATCCGCAGAGAGGTCATCGGTCGCTACAAAGGCTCGATGCTCGGTATTCTATGGTCGTTCTTCACGCCGGCTTTCATGCTGGTGGTCTACACGTTCGTGTTCAGTGTCGTTTTCAAGGCCCGCTGGTCTGGCGGCGGTGAATCCAAGAGCGAATTCGCCCTGGTGCTGTTCGCTGGTCTGCTGGTGTTCAACCTGTTTTCCGAATGCGTGAACCGTGCGCCGGGCCTGGTGCTGGCCAACACCAACTACGTCAAGAAGATTGTGTTCCCACTGGAGGCCCTGCCCCTGGTTTCGCTCGGTGCAGCGCTGTTCCACATGGCTGTCAGCCTGCTGGCCTGGCTGGTCTTCTATGTCGTCCTGTTCGGCACCCCGCCGGTAACCGCTCTTCTGCTGCCACTGGTACTGCTCCCATTGGTGTTGCTGACGCTGGGCATCTCCTGGTTTCTCGCCTCGATAAGCGTCTACCTGCGCGATATTGGCCAGTTCATCGGCATTGTCATCACGGCGATGCTGTTTCTCTCACCGATTTTCTATCCACTCTCGACACTGCCCCAGAGCTATCAGATCGCCTTGCAGGCAAACCCGCTGACGCTGCCAGTGGAAATGGTTCGCGATGTACTGTTCTGGGGCAAGGCGCCGAAATGGGAGCACCTGGCGGCCTATTCGGCAATCTCAGTGCTGATTGCCTGCTCCGGGTTCGCCTGGTTCCAGAGGACACGCAAAGGCTTCGCCGACGTTATATGAGTGGTTCGCCATGGCGACCCGCCCAGCAAACGCTATGATGGTCTATGGCACCGTTGGAGCCCGGGGCTGGCTTGCCATTGAAGCCGACATCGATCCTGGAGGATCGATTGTGCGTTGACCGTATTGACCAAAGGACCAGAAAACCGCATGGACCAGATCAACCGTCTTGTTGATTGCATTGACCAACTGACTCGCTCAACACAATCCAGATCCATTGAAGCCTTGCATCTGGTCAAGGAAATCGAGAATCGAGATCGGCTTATCAAACAACTGAACCTCGATTCAAAGGCGCTTCGCACTCGCGTGTCACTTCAAGAAGGTGAGGCCGGGCTGCTGCGCGAGCAACTGCGGGCGGCTGAAAAGCGCCTCAAAGAGACAGAGGCATTACTCCAGACAAAAGAAAGCGAGGCCGTGGCGTTGTCCGATCGGGCGGTGGACTTGCGCGCCCAACTGGCAACGAAGCAAGCTGAGCTGCTCAAGCTTTCTGACTGGAGCAGCGCCATCGAACGCGCACCGCTGCGTTATTCGATACGCAAGCAGCTGTATCGGTTATCGCGCTGGGTCTACGCTTGGCTGCCACTCGACGCACAGCGGAAAAGCAAACTGGCGCGCCGACTTCGAAGCTGGTTGAAGCGCCGCAAGGCAACACCAGGCGAATCTGCAGCGCCAGCAAGTTTCATCCCATTGCAACACCTGCCACCGCCCGTAAACCTTGAAATACCGTCTTGCCCCGGGCAGCCCATGATCCTGATGTTCGGCGTGATTGACTGGCACTTCCGCATCCAGCGCCCACAGAACCTGGCCAAAGAGTTGGCCCGGGCAGGACAAACGACATTCTATATCTCGAACAACTTTATCGACGATGAGGCCTCCGGCTTCGAAGTAGAACCCTTGGAAGGCTCCAATCGGCTGTTCCAGATCCGTTTCAAGGTGCTCGGCGCACCGGTCATTTATCACGCACCGCCGTCAGCCGCGGCGATCCACCAGTTATGCCAAGGTATGGCCATGCTCCTGCAATGGGCGAACGTCGGTGCCGTGGATTGCATTGTCCAGCACGCCTACTGGTTCCCGCTGGCAAGGCGCATCCCCAACGCCACGCTGGTCTATGACTGCATGGATCACCATGAAGGCTTCGGCAACGTTGCCCAGGAATTGCTCGACCTTGAAATCGCTCTGATGCGCAGGGCGGATCTGCTGGTGGCGACATCCAACTGGATCGAACAACACGGCAAGCGGGAAAACCGCAACGTAGAGGTGATTCGCAACGCCTGCGAGTTCAGCTTTTTCAGCCAACGCCCCGATAAGGTCTACCATGACCCCGCCAACAGAAAAATCATCGGTTACTACGGCGTCATTGCCGAATGGTTCGATCTGGATTTGGTCAAGCAAGTCGCCCAATCCTCCCCACAGCACCTGATACTGTTGATCGGCAGCGATACTGTCCAGGCAAAAAAACACTTCAAGGGCTGCCCGAATGTGATCCTGGAGGGCGAGGTCCCGTATGCTTGCCTGCCTTATTATCTCTATGCCATGGACGTTTGCCTGCTTCCGTTCAAGGTCATGCCGTTGACCCTCGCCACCAATCCGGTCAAGGTCTATGAATACCTGAGCGCGGGAAAACCGGTGGTGTCGGTGAAACTGCCGGAGTTGAGCCAGTTCGGCAAACTGGTCTGGACGGTTGAAGAGCCGACTGAGTTCATCTCGACCATAGCCGATGTCCTGGACGCAGTGCCAGAACCCGGCTCCACGCTGGAGGCGCGTCAATCGTTTGCCCGGGGCCAGACCTGGCAGCATCGGGCCGCCAGCTTGCGCGAGGCCATCGCGACCTTGCCCCTACCTAAAGTCAGTGTCGTGGTGTTGACCTATAACAACCTCGAACTGACCAAGGCCTGCCTCGACAGCCTCTTGACCCAGGGTCAATACCCGAACCTTGAAATCATCGTCGTCGATAACCACTCCAGCGACCAAACCCCAGCCTACCTCACCGCCTGGGCCGACGGACATCCAGACCGGATCGTCATCCTCAACCCGGACAACAAAGGATTCGCCGCCGGCAACAACCTGGGCCTCGCGGCAGCCAGCGGCGACTATCTGGTTGTCCTGAACAACGACACGGTCGTCACCGCCGGCTGGATCAAAGGCTTGATCCGTCATCTGCAGGACAACAAGGAAATCGGCATCATCGGCCCGATCACCAATAACATCGGCAATGAGGCCAAAGTCAGCACCCGCTATGACCGCATAGAAGACATGCCCGCCGAAGCCGCGCAACTGACCCGCGCTCGCATGGGTGAGTGGTTCGAAATCAACACCCTGGCCTTTTTCTGCGTGATGTTCCCACGCTCGACCTACGAGCAAGTCGGTGGTCTGTGCGAAGAATATGGCCTGGGGCTTTTCGAGGATGACGATTACTGCCGTCGCGTGCAGCGTCGTGGCATGCGCGCTGCCTGCGCCGAAGACGTCTTCGTTCATCACCACCTGTCGGCCTCGTTCAACACTTTGGGTGCCGAAAAAAAACAGGCACTTTTCGAAAAGAACCGGGCGATCTACGAGAGCAAGTGGGGGGCCTGGGTCCCGCACACGTACCGAGACATATAAGCCCCTTTTGCATGGCACTGAGGTGCTGAACAGCCGAGACGATATTTTGCCCAGATACAACCTGAAATACGCAGTGGTGTTGTTGGTTTTACTGGCGAGTGCGGTGGTCGGCGTGTACGGTTTTTCGACGCTTGAGCTAGCGTCCATGAACAGCGGCACCCGGACGATTCTGCTGTCAGTGGCAGGCCTGGCCGCCCTCACCATCTTCACTGGCAAGCCACCGATCATTCTTTGCCTGGGTTTACTGACGTGCCTGTCCATTGCCTGCGCGCAGACTTGGCCGGTAATTGTCGTCGCAGTCTTCGGGCTGTCTGCCACCGTGCTCGGCAGGTGGATGCTCAGGCAGAAAGCCTCGACCGATTGGAGCGTTCACCTGCTGATGGGAGCGGGTACGTTCGGTACGCTGATAGGCCTGGCGGCCTACTTTCCGATCAACTACCCCTGGCTGTATGGCGCGCTGCTGTTGTTGCCGCTTGTATTGGGCCACAGACACGTCACGTCGATAGGTCGTGAACTGCTGCGGCAAATCCAGGCCACCCGCTCAGCGCAAACACCCCTCCAGACGGGGCTCGACGTACTGATCTGCAGCTTCGCCTGCCTCTACGTGTTGGTCGCCTTCATGCCGGAGGTCGGCCATGACGCATTGGCCATGCACCTCTTCGTCCCGTCCCACCTGGCCCAACGGCACCAATGGAAGTTCGATGCAAATACCTATGTGTGGGCGGTCATGCCCATGCTGGCCGACTGGATATACAGCATTGTCTATATGCTGGCTGGTGAAACCGCATCGCGCCTGAGCAACAGCGCATTCACCTTGCTGCTGGCATGGCAAATCCGCAACATGACCCTCTGGGCCGGCGGCTCTGCCACAAGCGCCCGCTGGGCAAGCCTGATCTTTCTGTCGACGCCCCTCGCCTTCGCTGAAAACAGCAGCCTCCACATAGAGTCGGCGTGGACCGCCTTCATGATGGCCGCGACGCTTGCGATCCTGAAAGTCTCAAGCTTCACGCCTGATCCCAGGGAGCGCCTGTCACAATTGCTCCTGGCCGCTCTCCTGCTGGGCTTCGCCATGGCGACCAAGGCCGTGACCCTGAGCGTCCTGCCGATCCTGCTGGTGGTCCTCTTGCTGCACTACAAAGCCTGGGCTATCCAAGGGATCATCAAGACGCTCCTGCTGGGCAGTGTCGGCCTGGTATTGGCAGGGGCTACCCCTTACGTCTCTGCCGGGTACTTGACCGGCAACCCCGTGTTCCCGTTTTTCAATGCCATTTTCCATTCGCCGCTCTGGCCGAACATCAACTTCGAACCGCCGGCCGCTTTCGGTACCGGGGTGACCTGGGACACCCTCTATCGAATGGTCTTCAATTCGCCTCAGTTCATCGAGGGGCGAGTTGGCGCGGCAGGCTTTCAATGGCTGTTGCTGCCCACGGCCGCCGCCGCCGTGCTGTTGAGCGGCAACAGAAAAGCCTTGTGCATCCTCCTGGTCGGCGCCGGCGCGTTGTTCATGACGTACCACTCAACGGCCTATCTGCGTTATGTGTTCCCCTCCTTCGCGCTCTTCTCTGTGATCCTCGCCCTGCCCTTTTCCGACGCCAGGATTTTCCCGCGCAGCCTCGCCATCGTGGCCGGTGCCTTGTTGATCCTGACCAACACCCGCTTCATCCAGGCCGCTACTTACTATGGCGAAATCAAACCCTCTGCACTGTTGAGCAAGGCCGGTCGGGATGCCTATCTATTGGAACGGCTGCCTATCCGAAACATGGTCGACACCGTCAACGCTTTGAACACCGGGCATCAGCCCGTGGCGGTCTTTGCGTCACCCTTGATGGCGGGTTTGCATGGCGATGCCCTTTACGCGTCGTGGTACAACCTGAAGTGGAAAAGCGAATTCGACGCGGCGGCCTCGCCATCAGAACTTGCCCAACGCTTGCGCCAGCGCCAGGTGAACTGGCTGGTGATCGACCTCAAGTCCCTTCCCCAGGCGAAACTGGACCTGCTGCTCAACGTGTCCACGTCGTATGCCAGACTGGGTGACCTGGACCTGCGCAAACTCAACGACACCCACTACGAACACCTGCTCGACCCAGAGCTGTCCAGCCTCGAGGGCTGGAGCCTGACTTCGCCCTCGACCTATGACCCGTCGCGCAAGATCCTGACCGTCAATGTCAAGACACCAGCGACACAGCGTGTCGAAGTGACGCCAGGGCTGACGTACGTCAACAGCGTGTCCGCACGCTGCGCAACGACAACCACGGTCGGAAGAATCCAGGCCAATTGGCTGGACGAGCAAGGCAATTTCATCACCACCAGCATCGAGACGTTTGACTGCACCACGCAATGGCAGACCCATGAAATGAACGTCATAGCCCCTGCGAATGCCACGTCCGTGATCATTTTTGCGTCCGGTCATACGGACACTCCCCTGGAGTTCAAGTCACTTTCATTCAGGCAATAGTTGGCGATATCGATGAACTCAAAAACAGCGCTTTTCACGGACGAGCAACGAGTCGCCGTCGTCATCCCCAGCTATCGGGTCACCGCTCATATAGTGGGTGTCATAGAGGCCATCGGACCGGAGGTGTGGCGCATCTACGTCATCGATGATGCCTGCCCGGACGGCTCAGGCGAGCATGTCCTGGCCTCCTGTAGCGACCCCCGGGTCAAGGTGCTGCCTCATGACGTCAACAAAGGTGTCGGCGGCGCGGTCATGACTGGCTATCGGGCAGCCCTCGCCGAGGGTGCGAGCATCATCGTCAAAGTCGATGGAGACGGCCAGATGGACCCAACCCTGATCCCGCTGTTCATCGAGCCGATCCTGGCGGGGGAAGCCGATTACACCAAGGGCAATCGGTTTTTCGATCTGGAGGAAGTCCAATCGATGCCGCGAATTCGCCTGTTCGGCAACGCCGTGTTGTCGCTGATGGCCAAACTGTCGACGGGTTACTGGGATCTGTTCGATCCCACCAACGGCTACACCGCGATTCACCGCGACGTCGCCAGGCTATTACCTCTGGACAAGGTCAGCCAACGCTACTTTTTCGAGACCGACATTCTGTTTCGCCTGAATACCGTGCGCGCCGTCGTGGTTGATGTTCCGATGGAAGCCCGGTACGGCGACGAAGTCAGTCACCTCAATATCTCGAAAATCGTGGGTGAGTTCCTCTTCAAACACCTGCGCAATTTCACCAAGCGCGTGCTCTACAACTATTATCTGCGCGACATGTCCCTGGCTTCGATCGAACTGCCGATCGGGATTCTCATGTTCTTGTTCGGCATCCTCTTCGGCAGTTATCACTGGTTTGAATCGGCGCAAAACGGCATCGCGACACCAGCCGGAACCGTGATGCTCAGCGCACTGCCCATGCTCATGGGGTTGCAGCTGATCATGGCGTTCCTCGGTTATGACATCGCCTCCGTACCCAGTAGGCCACGGCAATCCAGGCGTGGTAAAGCAAGGTCATTGCAGGAAGAAAACTCATTAAAGCGCTGAGAGATTTTTTATCGGACCCCTCGCTCAAGACTTTGGATGTCGATGGCACTGAACGCCTCGAACTTCATGGCAAAGTGCTTGAACGCAAGCGAATGCTTCAGGAAGTATTCGTCGAGTTCCACTACGCGTTTCATCGCCTGGCAGACCGCTACTTCAAGGTCGAGGGTCTTGAGGTGGAGTTGGGGGCGGGCATCGCGCCCATGCGTAATTCGTACCCTGAAGTATTGGCTACGGACATTGTCGCTACCGAGAAACTGGACATGGCACTCAATGCCGAGGCAATGAGCCTGGATGATCACTCGGTCAGGGCCTTTTATGGCCAGAACTGTTTTCACCACTTCCCTCATCCCGATCGGTTCTTCACAGAGCTGGAAAGAACACTCAAGACCGGCGGCGGTGCCATTTTGATCGAACCCTTCCACGGCCCCTTTGCCGCTTTTCTCTATAAGCGTCTGTTCAAGTCCGAAGGCTTCGACATGCACTTCCCATCCTGGGAAACACCATCGACCGGCCCTATGAACGGCGCCAACCAGGCCCTCAGCTACATCGTCTTCGTTCGCGACAGGCAGACGTTCGAGCGCAAGCACCCAGGCTTGGAAATCGTCCACCAGGAAATCTGCGGCAATTATCTGCGCTACCTGATTTCCGGCGGCTTGAACTTTCGCCAGTTGTTGCCTGATGTGCTGATTCCTGTGCTCAAGGTCGTTGAAAAGCTGCTGTATCCGTTGAGAAAGGTATTGGCACTGCATCACATCGTGGTCATCCGGAGGAAGTCTTGACCTTTATCAGGTACGGCGCCATCCAGCTCATGGCTTATGCGTTGGACATGGGTACCTTTGTGCTATTGATGACGCTATTCCAGGATCACCCCGTACTGGCCAATATTGCCGGCAAAGGCGTCGCTGGTGTGTTCGCGTTCTTTTTGCATCGGCACTTCACATTCCAGTCGAGTCACCGCAGCAGCAAGGCTCAAGCGGTGCGCTACTTCTCGTTGCTTGCCATCAATATTCCGCTCGCTTCGGCGCTATTGAGCGCGGGACTGTATTTCGTCAATAGCCCTGCCCCGGTGAAATTTGTCTCCGATGTGGCCTGCGTGGTGCTGACTTACTGGATCAGCAAGCTGTTCGTGTTTCGATCCGATACGCGCCCGCCTGCTCCCGCTGACCGTACCGAAGGCGCATGACGATGACGCTACTGATTACCGGCGCGACAGGTTACATCGGACAACGCTTGTCAGCCCTCGCGACGGCAAGCGGACACGAGGTCATTTGCGCCACGCGCCAACCGTGTCCCGCCCCCTATGCCTGGCTTCCTTATGACCTGCGAGGCCCAGCCCCCGAGTGCCCGACCGGCACGCAGGCACTGATCCATTTGGCCGCCGACACATCGACAGGTGTTCACACCGGCGCAGACGACGAAGTAAAGGCGGCCCAGGCATTGATCCGTTGCGCCCAACAAGGCTCGGCCAGGTTTATCTTCGTCTCCAGCCAGACTGCCGACGCCACGGCCTCTAGCGCTTATGGCCGGACAAAATGGCGTATCGAGCAAGAGGTACTGGCCGCCGGCGGGATCGTGGTCCGTCCCGGCCAAGTGTATGGCGGCCCCGAACGCGGGCTCTTTGGTTTGCTAACAGGGCTGGTTCGCCGAAGCCCGTTTATTCCGATCATCATGCCAGCGCCTTGCGTGCAACCCATTCATGTCGACGATCTCGCGGC
Source organism: Pseudomonas sp. Tri1 (assembly GCF_017968885.1). NCBI lineage: Bacteria > Pseudomonadati > Pseudomonadota > Gammaproteobacteria > Pseudomonadales > Pseudomonadaceae > Pseudomonas > Pseudomonas sp. Tri1. The sequence goes on from NZ_CP072913.1 coordinate 4,463,927, forward strand.
CTCGATCTTAGCCATCGTCGAGCGGGACGACATTCACGCCGAGATCCTCAATCTGGGCGCCGTGCAGCCGATTGCCTTTGGTCGCTTCCTGAAGTCGATTGCGGTACACCGGGTTCGTGCCACTCGCCTGCCAATCCCTCTGCCGGTGGCATTGCTTAGGCTATTGCGCCTGTCACTCGGACAATCCTTGAGCTCCAAACTGGGCCTGGAACGGTTTTTTTCCCTCATCCACCTACCGCCCATGGACAGCGCGCGTTCCCTGCAAAAACTCGGTATCCAGTTGCGTCCCCTTGCCCACGGCATGCATCGCTCCGGCCATGGGCAACGTCGAGGACTTCTTCAAGAAGCCGCGATCCTCTTGAACTACCTGCTCAAACGCCCGCCGCAAAGAAGCCTGGTCAGGCGCTACGCCCGGGCATTGGAGCGGGCGGATAAAAACCGCCCCATCATCCATTCCCGCGTGATGATGCGCTGGCCGATCCTCCTGACACTCCTGGACAATCCCGGTGTCCTGCACCAGCCCGAGGGCCGGGAACTGTCCTGGCGCCTTCAAGTTGCACTCGGTATCGCCGAAGCCAGTCCCCAGGGCGCGCAGGTGTTTCTCGCAGCCCAACGACCGTGCAGCCTTTTCGCCACGCTGATTGCACTGGGACTCACCTCGGTCAAGGCGCTGATGTGGCAGATAGCGGCTCTGTTAGGCCGCCCCTTTACCCGTCAGCTGTTGCTTGGAAGTGAAGCCCACCGTGAAGCCTGAATTCGATGTGATCATTGTCGGCAGTGGCCCGGCCGGCACTTCGGCGGCCTATCCGCTGGTCAAGGCGGGCCTGAAAGTCCTCATGGTCGATGCCCAGGCCGATGCAGGCTCGGCGACGCCGCCGACGCGTCCATTTCTCAGCGCCAGGGCAAACGACGAGCATCAGTGGAAATGGATGATCGGCGAAAACTTCCATGCCTTGAACCAACTGGACGCGGTATCGCCCAAGCTGAAAACGCCGACCCATGCCCATGTCTTCGAGGGGTTCAGCGCCCGCAATCGCATCGAGACCGACAACTTTGTCGGCATAGGCTCTCTGGCAACCGGTGGCCTCTCCAATGCCTGGGGTTGCGGCGTGGCGACGCTCGGCGCCAGCGACTTTACCGGGCTGCCTGTCGATTATCCCGAGATGCTGGCGTCCTACGAAACGGTCGCTCGCCGGATCGGTATCAGTGGCCGGATCGATGACGACCTCTCAAGCTACTTCGGCCTCGATGAGTGGTCGCAACCGCCCCTGCCACTGGACACACTGCATCAACGCCTGCTCGATCAGTATACCCAGCGCCACCCGAGCTTTCCCGAACCAGGGTTTCGCCTTGGCCGCTCCAGGGTGGCTGTCCTGAGCCAGCCCCTGGACGAGCGCAAGGCCTGCGACCTGTCTGGAAACTGCTTGTGGGGCTGTCAGAACCAGGCGCTGTATAGCGCGTCGCAAGAGCTGCAAAAACTCAAGCAATACCCTGGGTTCCAGCACGTCCAGGACTTTTTGGTGGAAGATCTGCAGCAACAGGACGGTGCCTGGGCGGTCACCGATCAGCGCTCCGCCCGCCGCTTCTGTGCCACGCGCCTGCTGCTGGCAGCGGGCACCCTGGCCTCGACCAGGCTCGCCCTCAAGGGCCTGAACCATTGCGCCCCAGTACCGCTGCTGTCATCGCCGACGGCAGCCTTCCTGTTATGGCTGCCGAGAATGCTCGGGACCCCAAGGGCGCCGACATTTGGCCTGGGCCAGCTATCGTTCGCCCTGGCGCTGACGTCCAACGCAACGGCTTTCGGTTCGACGTTCAGCACCACAGGCTTGCCGATGGCCGAGTTTGTCAGCCGGGTCCCCATGAGCAAACGCTACAGCATCGAACTGCTGAAAAACCTGCTCAGCGCTTGCCTCGTGGGAAATATCTTCCTTCCCGGCCACCTGTCCAACAACACGGCGGTCTTGCGTCCCGACGGATCGTTGAGCATCAACGGCCACGTGCATCCCGAGCTCCCCGGACTCATGAAGACCGCCGAGATAAAGCTGCGTCGAATCTACTGGAGAATGGGCGCGCTGTTGATGCCCACGAGTTTCACCATCGGCAGACCGGGGGCGGATATCCATTATGCGGCCACCCTGCCCATGCACTCGACGCCCAGGATCGGGCAGACCGACCGCCTTGGCGAAGTCGCAGGCCTTTGCGGTGTGCATATTGTCGACGGTGCCTGTCTGCCCAGCCTTACCGAGAAATCCCACACGCTGACCATCATGGCCAACGCGGACCGGATAGCACGTTCACTCGTCACAATGATAGGAAATCACAAGGCATGACCCGCAAGGTACTCTGCATCGTCGGTACGCGTCCGGAGGCCATCAAGATGGCGCCCGTGATCAAGGCGCTCCAGGCCGAAAAACATATCGTTTGCCGGGTGCTCGCCACCGCCCAGCACCGAGGCCTGCTGGACCAGGTGCTTGAAGGTTTCGCAATCACCGCTGACCTGGACCTGGATATCATGCGCCCCAACCAGTCATTGACGGCACTGACCTCACGCCTGCTGCTTGAACTCGACGGCGTACTGCAAGCCGAGAGACCGGATGTCGTACTGGCTCAAGGCGACACGACCACGGCCATGAGTGCTGCACTGGCGTGTTTCTACCTACGGATTCCCTTTGGCCATGTCGAAGCGGGCCTGCGTACCGGAGACCTCTACAATCCATTCCCCGAAGAAGCCAACCGGGTGATCGTCAGCAAGCTGACTCGCTGGCATTTCGCACCCACCCAGCACGCGGTGGATAACCTGCTGCGCGAGGGTGTCGCCGCCACCGATATCACCCTGACTGGCAATACCGTGATCGATGCCTTGCTGATGACTGCCGCACAAGACTCAGCCCTGGCCATCCAACTGGACGCCAACAAGCGCCTGGTGCTGGTGACCTCCCATCGTCGGGAAAACTTCGGCGAACCCTTCCAGAATATCTGCCATGCACTCAAGCGCCTGGCCGAACGAAACCCGGACATCCAGATACTTTACCCCGTACACCCCAATCCGAACGTCAAGGATGTCGCGCATCAATTGCTCGGCCAGACCCCGAACATCATCCTCTGCGCGCCACTGGATTACGCTCCGTTTATCGCGGCAATGAAGCGCTCGTACCTGATCATCAGCGACTCCGGGGGCGTGCAGGAAGAAGCCCCGGCCCTGGGCAAACCCGTGCTGGTTCTGCGCGAGGAAACCGAACGCCCGGAGGCGGTCCACCTCGGCGTGGTCAAGCTGGTCGGCGCCAACCGGGACGCCATCGTCGAACGGGCACAGCGTCTGCTCGATGACCCGCAGGCTTATCAGGGCATGGCACGTGGGATTTCCCCCTACGGCGACGGCAAGGCCGCAGCGCGCATCGTCGACGTTTTACGGCAGTATTTCCAGCCATGAGAATGATCTACCTGTCCCCCATGCCATGGGCCAGCTTCAGCCAGCGCCCCCATCACTTCGTCAACTGGTATCACAACCAGACGGGGGCGCCGGTACTCTGGATCGATCCGTACCCTACGCGCCTACCCACGCTGAACGATTTCAGGCGCAAGCCGCCTGTTGCCGACCAGCAAAACGCCACCGTTCCCCCTTGGTTGCAGGTCTGCAAACCTCAGAGCTTACCCATCGAGCCCATTCCAGGCTCGGCAATGCTCCTCAAGCGACTGTGGCGCAACCTGTTCAAACAGGCTGCGGCATTTTCCGCCGGCAGCCCGTGCATGATGTGTGTCGGCAAGCCTTCCGAACTGGCCTTGCAGCTGCTGGCGCTGATCCCGCAAAGCCATGCCGTCTACGATGCGATGGATGATTTCCCGGCCTTTTATCAGGGCCTGTCCCGCAGGTCCATGGAGCGTCGCCAGGCGCAGCTCATTCGACGGGTATCCAAAGTACTGGCGTCCTCCACCCCCCTTTGCGACAGACTCCTGGGCATGACCGACCAAGTAGAACTGGCCCTCAATGCCTGCGACATGCACGAACTGGCGCCAGTCGAAAACCTGGACCTGGGTGCCAAGCAACGGGTACTCGGCTACGTCGGCACGCTGGGACGTTGGTTCGATTGGGACCTGGTCATCGCGCTGGCGCACGCTAATCCTGGAAACCGGATCCGCCTGATCGGCCCCCTCTTCACACCGCCGCCTTGCGCACTGCCTGCCAACATCGAGTTGCTCCCCGAGTGTCCCCACGCTAAGGCAATTGAGGCCATGGCAACGTTTTCCGTGGGTTTGATCCCGTTCAAGCTCAACCGCCTGACCGCCTCGGTGGACCCGATCAAGTATTACGAGTACCGCGCCCTCGGCCTGCCCGTCATCTCCACCCGCTTCGGTGAAATGGCCTTGCGCGACCGGGAACCGGGCGTCTGGATCGTGGATGAAGGCACCGATCTGCGTAAAACCACCGTTGAAGCGCTCGCCAGTCAAAGTGATTGTTCGACAGTTCATCAATTTCGTGAGGCACACCTTTGGACGCAGCGTTTTTCTGCGATAAATCTCAAAAATGGCAAATAACGGCCGATACCCAGGATAAGCCCCCGCGACTGGGACGCTGGACAGAACGGTAGGTCAGTCATGACAGAGATTTATTTGCTGATTGCACACGGCACGGATCAGGGCGAAGCGTACGTCCTGGGTTGGTTCGATGACAGGGCCAAAGCCAGGGAAGTGGCCGAGCAGAAAGAATGGGAGGCTTACCGCGCAAGCCTGAAGGCAGAGCATCCATGGTCAACCCACAAACCCTTGGCGCCGGACCAGACGGACTATCGGCGCTACTGGATCAAGACCATCTCAAAATTCGAGCATGTGCCAGTGCCAAGGTCCTTTGCGGTTCATTGATCACCACGAATGAATATTCAACGAAACGAGCGTTATCGGTAGCGGTCTAGACGATTAAGCCCATCCGATGAGAGCGTTCTTATGTTGAAATTCCTTGGCGGCACCGTAGGTATCATTTTCCTGATTGGCCTGATCGTGGTGATCGCGCTGTTCAAGTTCATTTTCTAAGCGCGGCAGCGGCGGCCATTGGCTTGGCTCTGTAGGCGCTGGCGAAGCCTGCGATCTTTTGATCTTTCGCTTGGGATTCAAAAGATCGCAACCTCGTTGCACTCGTTAGCTCCTACACGGCTGCCACAGGCTCAGTGGGGGCTTGGCTATGTAAATTCGCGGACCTCATCCTTACCCTTCTTTGGCTCGGAAGGACTCAAAGTAGTCGCCATTCACTGGAACAGCGGGAGCTGACTCCGCCCCAGCCAATACCAGGCTACGCAGGTGCTGCCGATTCTGATCGTTGCGAATCAGTTCCCGTGCATATTCACTACGGGTACTGTAATAAAGAATTTGAGAGCGTCTGGCAGGGTGATGCTCAGGGTAGTCACCACCATCAGACGTTCAGGTCGCAATGACATGACAGACTTAGACACGGCTATTGCTGACTGGGAGCCGCTGCAGCTTGAATGGCATCTAGGTTTCGCGTTCATGGACGGTGTGCTGCTGGGCGATGGGCAAGTGCCTGATGTGTACATCATGCTCAACCCCGAAGGCGCACGACCTGACGCGTTAGCTCAATGTGCCAGCGCTGGGCACTATCCGCCCTCGCCTTTGCTGGCCGGTCAGCCGACTTGGCGGCATCGACGCAACCCTTGGGTCTTGCGCGATGCTCTGCGCGATTACTACCTGCTTCCAGCCTACCGGGAGCGCCATGGCTACCACGCGCTTCAGGCCCTGCCGTTTCGGTTCGACAAAGGCCTGGAAAGCCTCGGCTACCAGTACTGGCGTGACGAAACCGGCGCCTATTGGTTCGGCGAATACGCGATCACTGAAATCCCGCAGGCACGCCCCGGCAGCCTGGCCCTGCTGGTATCGTCGTCTGCCTCTTTGACCGCAGCTTCTGCCCTGTTCAGCGATGGTGTGAATATCTTCCTGCATGGGCAATTTATCGCCAACGCCACGGAGCGGGTACGTTATTGCAATCACCCTTCCTATCGAGTGATCGACAATCAGGTCTACAAGGGCTTCAACCCCCTGCACCAGAAGGACGGCACGCCGCTGCCAATCGCCAACCCGGACGACTTCCAGATGCTCGCGCGTCGCTGGGGAACCGATGGGCAGTCAATCATCGTGCAAGCGCAGCAAGGCTCAAGCATTTCATATGAGTACTTCTACCGCATCGACAATGCCGACCTGGCAACCTTCACCGTGCTTAACGAACGCTACGCCAAAGACCGACAACGCGCCTATTACCTGACCGGCAAGAGCATTCGCTACGTTGGCGATTTCCACCTGCTCAAGTGCTGGCAACCAGTGTTCGATGAGTGCGGCCGTGTGGTCAGCGCCAGCGAGCGCGAGGATGACTATTTTGCCGTGGACGAAACGTTCGTCTATGCCGCCGGGACCCGTTTGCGTGATGCCCATGGCCCGAGCTTTCGCCACTTGGGATTCGATTACTACCGCGATCATCAGCACGTCTACAGGCGCCAGAAACGCCTTGATGTCGACGTTGAGAGCTTCGTGGTGACCCAGCTCTATCGCAATGACCAGGATTACTCGCCTGTACTGGCAGGCGACAAGAATGGCCCGCTGGGCTCTGGCGGCGTCATCGATGCGGCCATGCAACTGCAATGGGCACCCTACTTCGAGGCGCATCCACAGCTGAAGGACTATTGGTGGCACCGTCTGCAAGCCCTGCCTGAAGCATCGCAACACCACACCGAAACGCAGCCCTTACGGGCCATCGGCCTCGGTTTCGAGCTGGGCCGCCAAGTGTATTTCCATGGTCGCGTGATCAACGGGCTGGACGCGGCGAGTTTCAAATTGCTCGACACTCACCTGTGCGGCGACGCCCAGGGCTTGTATCTGATTCCGTTTCATAACGCCGAAACTGAAGTACCCGAACGGTTCTCCCAGGAGCCCGCCGAGCATTTCCGCTCACTGGGTGCGCCCTACCTGACTGACGGTAAGACCGTGTTCTGTCACCGGATCTTCTATCATCCCCCCGAACCGATTCGTAAGGCGCAAGCGGCCACGTTCGAGTCCTGCGGGCATGGCTGGGCCAAGGATCGGGACACGGTGTATTACTACGGTGAGGCGAAAAGACATCTACACCCCTCCAATACCCGCATGCTCGGTACGTATGCTGTCAGCCCGACCCTGATCCTCTCGGAAGGCAAGCCGCTGGATGTGCAGTTCGATCCCGACGAGGTTCGCGTGCCGCACCCCGATTTCCTGCAGCTGGGCACGCGTAAGTTGTTCTGTCACCGACGCCCGTTGAGCGCCAAGCGGATCGACCTGGCCACCTTCGAATTTCTGACTGAGCGCTATGCCCGTGACCAGCATCGAATCTACCAGTACGACGGTTATGCGACCCTGACCGAAGTTGACGAAGCGCAGTATCGGGAATCGCTCAGTCATCGCTGATAATCATCTCCCGGTGCCCCGCGCTGATACCGAGCCTCTGCGCCAGCGGCCAAGGCAAACGATTCTAAAGAATTCCCAAGGGGTAACTGATGATCACGCGATTCTCATCGTAATCCAGGCTGTTGAATCCACGGCGTACACTTGAGTTACGCCAACGCAAGGCCAAATTTTTCAGCCGACCGCTCTGGATCACATACCCAAGCTCACTCTCCCGCACCCACTCCGACCCATTTTCGACGCGTTGCAACCTCACATCGTCGCCGTGAACATAACGGGTCATGAGCGACAATCCCGGTACGCCATAACCGGCAAAATCCAGGTCGTAGCGCAGTTGCCAGGATCGCTCTCCAGGGTTATCGAAGGCATGGTTGAACGTATTGTTCGCCAGGTAGATACCTCCAGTCCCGGAGACTCTCATCCAGCCAGTCTCACCGCTGACCTGTTGCCAACCAAGACTGAACGTGTGCTGATCAATGCCCAGGCCAACCATCAATGACGCCGTGCGATTATCCAAACGACCAGCTTTGGCGGCACCGTCGTGCTTACCCCAGAAATACCCCAGGTTAGTATTCAATGCGACGCTCGAGGATAACGACCAGCGCTGGTTCAGACCGACATAGTGCTGCTGGTAGATATCCTTCAACTGCCCACTCCATAGACGAAATGTGGTGTTTTTAGATGCTGAACGGTAGTCGGCCCCCAAATAGTTGAACGCGTCGCTATGAGCACTACCGAAAGCCAGATCCTCCATGGATGAATCGTTACGCAGGCTGGTTTTATTGAATTGCCCGGCGAAAAGTGTCCAGTACTTCACATCCTGCGAAGACAACTGCGTCCCTTCGAACGTTTGTGGCAATGCGCGAAAATCGTCGGCGGTGATAATTGGCAGATTGGGCATCCATTCGCCTACCTTCAATTCAGTGGCGGAAATTTTCGCTTTAAGGGCGACGCCAAGTCGGCCAAAGCTGCCCGCCGGCTCCCCATCACCATCCTTAGGCAACAACAACGCACCATAACGTCCCGCCCCACCGTCCAGCTTGACGGCATACTTGCCCAATACGTCGGCACCCACACCCACGGTACCCGAGGTAAAGCCGGATCGAAGATCGAAAATAAAACTCTGTGTCCACTCCCGTGCCTGGCCCTGTACGGCATCAGGCGCAGTGAAATGACGTTCGAAGAAGAAATTTCTGAGGGTTAGCGTTGCCTTGCTGTCATCAACCAAACCTTGGGCGAACACCCGAGGCGACAGCAATCCGACGCACAATAAAGTGCCAGCGAGACGCAGGGTTATTGTTTTCACGACCATGATTCCCCTGTTGTTGTTATTGAAGGGCACACGCGGTCTGCTCTCCCCCAGGAAACGACTTATCGAATCGCGCAAGGGATGGAGCTGATCGATGGTTGGATCGGATATTTCAGTAGGTGCTAATCGAGCAAAAGGGTCCCGAGATCACGGAACCCTGTTCGGCCAGGCACAACAGGAGGGGCGCATTGTCAGCGCCCCTCCTCGGGTCAGATCAGCCCAGCGGAACGCAAGGCGTCGGCGATCTCGCGATCAGCACCTTCCGCCAGTGGCAGCAACGGCGAACGCACCGTGGCGTGGTCCAGAATGCCCCGCGCCACCAGGCCATGCTTGAGCGCCACCGTGCCTTCCATGTGAGAGCCACGGTGGTAGACGTTGCGCGTAACCGGCAGCAATTTGTCATGGATGGCGCGAGCGGTCGGATAATCCCTGCGCTTGCCGGCGGCGATCAACTCGATCAACGGCTCAGGCGTCAGACTGCCGTAGCCCACCAACGCCCCGTCCACATCGAACATGGTGTGCAACAGGTACTCATCATGGCAGGTGAGGATCTGCAGGTCCGGAACCTCACGACGTACCACTGGGATCTCAGTGTCCCAACGGCGCATGTTACGCACGCCGTTCTTCATGGCGAAAACCCCTGGCTGCCTGGCGATTTCCAATTGAGTTTCCAGGTCATAGGTGGCCTTGGTCACATCTGGGTACTGGAACAGAATCAGTGGCAGACCGCTGTGCTCATAAATCGCCCGATAACGATCCTGTGCGGCTCCCTTCTGGTAGCCAAAACGCAGCCAGCCATGAGAGGGATAAACCAAGCCCGCGCTGGCACCAGCGTCAACGGCACGCTGGGCTTCTTCAGCTGCCACTTGGGTGCCTTCCCCTGTGATGCCGGCAATGATCGGGATCCGCCCGCCAACCGACTCCTTGAAGCTCTGAATCACCGCGGCTTGCTCGGCTTGGGTGAGGAACGTGCCCTCGCCTGCGTGCCCCAGCACCACCAAGCCCTTGACGCCATCGAAGCTACCCAACCAGGAACCCAACTTCTGGATCGCGTCATGGTCGACCTTGCCGTCACGGGTAAACGGAGTGACTGGAGCTGGTACCAGGCCTTTTAGATCAATCGTGTTCTTAGTACTCATTTTATTTCCTCTGGTTTACTAAGTGTCCGCAACTGACGCGTGCAGGAACGCAAGCAATACAATCAAATATCACTTGAGGTTTATTGGAAAATTAAGTGTGCAGCTAATTAATCAATGATCCGGCGCAACATTTATTAAGGGGAAAGTTCTTCCAGTATTCGCCCCTTGGTTTCAACAGCAAATAATGCAGTGACACAACCGGTGATGATTAATATCACTGCGAATATTCCAAACACATAATGCGCACCGACATTGGATACTGTCAGCCCCACCACCAACGGCCCAGTGGCGGACCCCAAGCGCAACCAGGCACTGCCCAGTCCGGTACCCAATGCACGCAGGCGCGTGGGATATAGCTCTGCCGAGTAAAGATAAAGTGAGAACGTAACGGTTTGCACCAGTGCGTACCCAAGGCCGGCCAAGAGCAGGATCTGCAAGGGTGACGTCGCACCAGTCAGCGCCAGGACCGACAAGGGAATTGCAGCGAGAAACAGCGCTCCCATATACCAGCGGCGACGACCGACCTTGTCGATTAACAAGGCACAGATAACAGCTGCAACCACGCCAGCACCCGAAGTGATGAAACCATAGGCCAAACTGGTGTCCAGAGGCAGATTGAAATGCTGGCGATAAAGCGTTGGCAACCAAGTGATCAAACCATTGGCAACCATGTAGGCACCAAACCACATTGCCCAGATGACCATGGATCGTTTGAAATACATGCCATGGAACAGTTCACGCCAACCTTGGGCACCTTTGGTTTTTTCTATCTGTGGCACTTCTACAGCGGGCGCAAGTTGCTTGCCTGCTTTCAACACGCTGTTTTCCAGGCGCGTCACAATGCGATCGGCCTCCTGCAGTCGGCCTTTGGAGGCCAACCAACGTGGCGACTCGAAGAGAAAAAAACGCAGGGGGATCAAAATCATGGCAGGGACAAGGCCCACCGCGAACATGGCCTTCCAGCCGTAGATCGGTACCAGCAGGTAACCAATGATTCCCGCACCTACCAAGCCGAGGAGGAACATGACTTCATAGAGTAGAAAAAACTTGCCGCGCTTTTTCGAGCCGATCAGTTCATTGACATAAGCGCTGGCGACCGGCACCTCGCCTCCCGTGCCGATGCCTTGCAGGAAGCGGAATAGGATCATGGAGCCGGCGCTCCAGGCGAACAGGCAGGCCACGTCCATGGCAACGAATAGAAGAATGGTGAACGTCAGTACTTTCATCCGACCAATACGTTCCGCCAACCAGCCGAAAAACACGGCTCCGAATAACTGGCCGAGGTAACCGAACGAAAGAATCATGCCGATCTGGGTCGCGCTCAGATTCCACTCTTTGGCCAGCACGGGCATTGCATAGGCAATCGCGATGACCGTATAGCCGTCAAAGAACGTGGCGGCACCAATAATATTCCTGGCCCAGAAGACTTGCCGGGTAATAGGCAAGCGCTCAAGTCTCGCACTTATATTCGCTTGGCTTTTAAGCCCATCAATCCCGGGCTCTGTTTCTAGGTTCTGCATCAACATGGCACTTCCTTTCTTATTTTCAATATTGTCGGGGCGTGCAGGTGCTAGCGTTGTGATATTCACAATGCTTGAAACTCATTGAGGCAATAGACGGGCTTTAACTTGAACCCGCGCGTGAACGACTAATGTTTAGAAGTTCGAACCGATACTTCCATTGGCCTCCAATGCCTTGCCGATGTCCTTGGCGGCTTCCAGGGTAGAACTCAGGGCACGGCTTTTAAGCTCCTGCGCAGTACACCGGACCGAAGGAGCGGCAATACTGATCGCCCCCACCGGGTATCCGTCGATATCCAGCACGGGGACCGCGAGAATTCTCAATCCATCGGTGAACAGCGATTCGGTCAAGACGAAGCCATCGTCGCGAATTTGCCCGAGCAGTTCGGCCAGCGGACGCTCCAGGGCATGTGGCTTCATAATAAATGGCGTCGTCGGCGTGAGTTCCTGGACTTTCTGCACCTGTTGCTCCGGCAGGAAGGCAAGGATCGACTGGCCGATAGCTGTCTGGGTTGCAGGCACCGTGGTGCCGATACGGATATCCACACCCAACCGGGTGATACCCGCCCGCACCCGCTCCAGATAGAGCACATCGGCGCCCTGCAGGACGGCAAAGCTGGCAGCTTCACTGGTTTCACTGACCAGGCCTCGAAGGATAGGCCGCACGATGCTGCGCAAGTCTGTCCGAGCAATGGCATGAAAGCCCAGATCCAGCACCTTGAGCGTCAATGCAAAACGGCGGCTTTCTGGAATTCTTGAGACATACCCCAAATCGACCAAGGTATTGAGCATGCGGAAGGTGGTACCGGGATCGAGATCAGCGGTTACGGCGATCTGACTCAAGGTCAATTCATCGTTTTCGGCAGTAAACGACTCCAGTACGCGAAAACCCTTGGCTAAGGATTGAACGGTACTTCGGGCCTTCTTTTCATCCCAGCCCTGGATCGAATCGGCGCTGCGTTCTGAATGTTTTGGAGTCTTGATCATTTTTTTCGCTCTTTTTGATTTTTTCGGATTGCGAAATTATTTTCTTTCAATTAGGATATTATTTTGGCAGCGCCTTGTCCTATATCTATTGAGACAAGATTTTATTATTTATATGTTTTTTGGCTATATCGGATGACAGCCCCCCGCCGTTCAGCACTCAGGCCTGGACAGTTGGACGCTTTCGATAAGTGAGAATTGAACGTTCGTCGACCCGAACAATCACCGATCTGACACGATGCACTTGCAAACGCGCTCGAATGCCAGATGAAAAATATTTTTCATCTGGAGCTTAAAACGTCTGATTTAGGGGCCCCTGCTTTCCCACTCTGAGATGCAGGCAACGAATTGCCTGCATTCCTTCATCCTCCCGCCCACTAGAACGCAATCGATAGTGGAGAACGTCACCGTTACCACTTAGAACTCCGTCACAACCGTAACACCTGTCGTGTCAAACCGGTCCATGTTCATGAGCGCATCAATGGACTGCTCAAGGCTGATGGTCTTGCCGACCAGCTTTTCAGGCGCCAGCTTGCCGGACGTGATCATCTCCAGCATCGCGCCGTAACGGTGAGCCTGCATGCCATGGCTGCCACAGATCTCCAGCTCGTAGGCAATGACCTTGCTCATTGGAATCGCCGGCGTGCTCTGGTCGGCCAGCATCAAACCGACCTGGACATGCTTGCCGCGCCGTCTCAGATTATTGATGGAGTTGAAGCAGGTGGTTGGATGACCGAGAGCATCCAGCGAAACGTGCGCGCCGCCCTTGGTGATTTCAAGTACCGCCTCAGTGACATCAGCGACGCGGCTCGCATTGACGGTAGCGACGGCACCGAGCGATTGGGCCAGCTTCAGTTTGTCGTCCGAGATATCGATGGCGATGACGTTCGCTCCGATCGCTTGAGCGATCATGACAGCGGACAACCCCACCCCACCGCAGCCATGAACCGCCACCCACTGACCTGCCGTGACCTTGCCTTGATCGACAACCGCACGGAACGACGTGACGAAACGACAGCCAAGACTCGCCGCCGTGGCGAAATCCATGCTTTCAGGCAGCGCGACCAAGTTCAGATCCGCCTTGTGAATCCCCACATACTCGGCGAAAGACCCCCAATGGGTGAAACCGGGCTGAAATTGGCTGTGACACACTTGTTGGTTGCCGCTATTGCACTCCGGGCAAGCACCACAACCACCGACAAAAGGAACGGTGATGCGATCGCCAACCTTCCATCTTGTGACATCTTTGCCGACCTCAGCCACGATCCCTGCCAACTCGTGACCGGGCACATGAGGCAACCGGATGTCAGGGTCATGACCTTTCCAGCCATGCCAGTCGCTTCGGCATACGCCGGTGCCGAGCACTTGAACCACAACACCATGAGGCTCAGGCGTCGGGTCTTCGACCGTCATCAAACGTGGGGGTTGGGAAAAGGCTTCGTAAACTACGGCTTTCATGAGGATCCCTCTGCTTTAGAAAAGCGCTGTACGCGAATGCGACCAAGCGGCTCGGGGTCAAGCGACTATCGGGTGGCCAATACAGTAGCTGATCCGCGCCATGCCTGGCGCGCGCGCTGCCGGCCTGCAGCAAGTCAGCGGCGACAGCGATGCGGTCTGGTTGAACCAGGGTGACGGCTCTACCGCCTACTTCATGACGGAATCGATGATCGGCAAGTTCCAGCGCGCAGGGGAAACTACCTGGCAGGTTCGCTATGGCTATGATTTCGCCAAGGTCGGGGTTCCCGGCTTGAGTTTCCTGGGCATGTACGAAAGCGGCTCGAACATCCGTACCCCCACCGGCGACAAGAGCGAGTGGGAGCGCAACCTGACGGTGAGCTATGTCATCCAGCAAGGTCCGCTCAAGGACCTGAGCATTGCCTTGCGTCACGCCTCATTGCGCACCGAAGTGTCTACGCAACGGGACAGTGATGAGCATCGGGTGATCGTCAGCTATCCGTTGAACATTCTGTAAATACCGACACGCTGGGTGATGCGCATCGTCGCCCAGCGTGGTGGGACTACGAGAGTCCAGTAACGTCTATCTCGGAAGCCCGCACCAGTGCTTGCGTATCGATATACCTTCGGATATTTGTCAGTTTTCCATTTCGCAAGCCTTCTGAAGCAAATCCGCCAATTCCTGGTGCCCGCGGTGCATGCCGGCCAGCGGCCAGCCCTCGCCCTAACCGGACTCGTTGTTGGCCTGCGGGTGAGGACGTGGTGTCGGTGATTCAGCCGATATCGACTTTCATGGCGATATCCCAAGTGCCGGCGCCGTTTTTAGCCAGGCCGATCATCATCAGACCGAGCCACTCGAGCGTCTGGGCCATCTGCAGGCCGCCGACATCCAACGGACGCAGCCCGAGGCTCTCGAGGAGGGTCGAGACGCGCGCCTTGGCGTGCGCATCGTCCGCCGCAATGAACGCGTCAAGGCGTTCATCCTTCACCAGTACATGGCCGAAGAGGGTATTGAACGCCTTGACGATATGCGCGCTGGCCGGGGCGCCCTTGGCGATCTCCTGCGCACCGGAACTGCCGTGGGGGGTAACGAGGGCCGAGAGATCGGGAGCGACCGGGTTGGTGATATCGATGATCACCTTACCGTCGAGCGCTTTCCCAAAGTCGGCCAGTACCGCCACCGCATTGGTGTACGGTACGGCGAGAATAACGATGTCGCCCGCCGGAGTGGCGCCGTAAGTTCCTGTGATCGCTCCGGAGGCGAGCTTGTCGACAAGCGCCTGCGCCTTGGCGGGATCGCGGCTGACAACCTCGACGGTGTGTCCGGCCTTGGCGATACGGCCGCCGACAGCCGCGGCCATGCCTCCCGAACCGATGATGCTGATAGTGCTCATAAGCTGTCTCCGTTCTGAAATCAGGTATTTCGATCTTTTCTGGACGGGTTACGCCGTCGCTGTTGGGCCACCCGCCGGGCGCAGTACGACCCGGTGGTGTGCCGTCACCTCATCAGTCGGCCGGGAAGTAATGACCGCTATCAAGATCGGCGAAGAGTCCGGGCTGGGTCGGTTCCCAGCCAAGAACCCGGCGCGTGATGGCGTTCGATGTCGGGGTGTCCAGCGTGACCAGATTCGCAAGGAACCCGAAGTAGCCAGGCAGCATCAGCACGTCCGCGGGAATAGACACGGCCGGCAGATTCAACCGGCTGGCAATGGCTTCGGCGATCTGGCGGTACGGGACAGCTACGTCGGCGATTGCATGCCAGCTTCTGCCCGCGGCGCCTTTCTCCAGCGCCAGGCGAAACACGGTGGCGAGGTCACGGGCATGCACGGCCCCCCAACGGTTGGCACCTTCTGCGGGGTAACCGACGACACCCTTTTCCTTGGCCAGCCCGATCAACAGCGGAAGGAAACCGGCGTTATCGGTGGAGCTGTGCATGATTTCAGGGATCCGCACGATCGAAGACCGTATGCCCTTTTCGGCGAGACCGATCACCGTGGTTTCCACGATGTTCCGAACCCGCAGGGTATTCTTGTACGGATCACCGCCAGGAAGGGGCGGATCCTCCTCGGTGGCCGGCCGGCCCAAGCCCTCCCAACCAGGCGAGCCGACGCTTCCAGACACGACCAACGGCTTTGCGCTTCCGGCCAATGCTTCGCCATAGGCGAGCATGATCTCAAGCTCCGCGGCCGCAACTGCGTTGATACCGCCGGTTGGAATCAGGTCCTGCCGATGCGCGAGGTGAATGACGCCGTCCGAGGCTGCGGCCGCTTCCTTTAGCCCGTCGAGATCCTCGAGGTTGCCGCGACGTACCTTGGCGCCGAGCGCAGCAGCCTGCGCCGCAGCCGTGTCGGACCGAGCCAGAGCAGTGACCTCATGGCCGGCGGCGATAAGATCGGAGATGATGTACGGACCGGAATGGCCGGTGCCGCCGGTAACAAAAACATGCATATGCGTGTTCCTCGTGGGTGATGGGGTGCGGAAAAAGGTGCTGGGGGACTGTGCCGGGCGCATTAACGATCCAGCGCCCCGCCGTCAGCTCAAGTCAGTCGGTGGAAAGTAATGGCCGTTGTCGAGGTCCTCGATCAGACCGAGTTGAACGGGGTCCCAGCCAAGAGCCTGGCGGGTGATGGCGTTCGATGCGGGGAGGTCTAGCGTGGCCACTGCCGCCAGGAACCCAAAGTAGCCCGGCAGCATCAGTTCGTCCGCGGGGATGCTCACGGCGGGTATTCCCAGGCGAGCGGCTATCGCCTCGGCGATCTCGCGGAACGGGATTCCCTCTTCGCCGATCGCGTGCCAGGTTTTGCCTGCGGCCCCCTTCTCGAGCGCCAGGCGGAACAGAGAGGCAAGATCGCGGGCGTGCACAGCGGGCCACCGGTTCTTGCCTTCTCCCGGATAGCCAGCGAAACCCTTTGTTTTCGCGAGCATGATCAGTTGCAGGCGACCGGTCGCACTGTGTAAGAGAGTCGGAATCCGCACGACCGACGATCTGACACCTCGCTCGGCCAGGCCCACGACAGCGGTTTCCACGACATTGCGTGCCAACAGAGTGCCTGAATCGATCGGGCCGCTAGGTAAGGCGGGATCATCCTCGGTCGCCGGGCGGCCCAGACTGACCGGTGCGCCGATAGGCGCCGCTCTGCCCACGTTCATGGGCGTGCCAATACTGCCTGCAACGACCAATGGCTTATTCGTGCCCGCCAGCGCCTCGCCGAACGCGAGGACGGTCGCGAGTTCTGATTCGACTAAGGCGGCGATCCCGCCGGACGGAAGCAGGTCGGCCCTGTATCCGAGGTGGATGACGCCGTCGGATTCGACCGCCGCCGCCTTGAGCCCTTCGAGGTCGGCAAGATCTCCACGACGCACCTTGGCGCCGAGCGCGGACGCCGCTGACGCCGCTGACGCGGACGCGTCTGACCTTGCCAGAGCGACGACCTCGTGGCCGGCTGCGATGAGGTCGGGGATGACGTATGAACCGACGTGGCCGGTGCCGCCAGTGACGAAAACGAGCATGTTATTGGCCCTTTTGAACAGTGTGATACGAGACGCGCGGGAACGCGTACGCTCAGCCAGGAAGGCTGACGCCGATCGCGAAATCGACGATGTATCCGGCCTTGGCGGTAAGGCCGCCGATCGCTGCGGCCATGTCACCTGAGCCGATGACGCTGATCGTGCTCATGTGCAGTTTCCTTGCAGGGTTGATCATTCTTAGGTTGCTGGTGCGATCCGGAGAACTCACTCAACGTAGGATCCATGCTGGTCTTTTCACTTGCAAAAAGCAAGCGATCCATGGAGTTTTACTTGCTCTATGCAAGTGATGCTAAGATCCAGCGATGAAGACAACTCTTAAAGAAGACTTTCGGTCCCATTGCGCGGTGAACTACGGCGTGGAGATCTTCGGCGACCGGTGGTCGCTCTTGATCATTCGCGACATCGTTTTTGTGGGCAAAAAGACGTATGGCGAGTTCCGGAAATCGGAAGAAGGCATCGCGACCAATGTGCTGGCTTCACGCCTTGCCTTTCTTGAGGAGCAAGGCGTTCTCTCGCGGGTGCCCAGCCCCGATGACGGGCGCAAAGACTTCTACTCGCTGACTGAGAAGGGCCTGGACCTCATTCCCATCGTGCTCAACATTGTCCTTTGGAGTGCGAAGCACGATTCGGAGTCGTATGTACGGCGCCGCGAGGAGTTCGTTGCTCGACTGAGTCAAAACCCGATGCAGGTGAGCGAAGAGGTAAAGACGCTGGTGCGCAATGGCGGATGTATCTTTTCTGAGAACAAGGAATGAGCAAGATGCCAAGCGCGCCCCGTCACGCCGCACGACGATTGCAGCGATTGATCAGTCGAACTTGACCAAGTCCTTGAAGATCAGTTGACCCCAGCTATTTCCGCGCGCCTGCACAAGCAGCCCCCCTTCCGAAAGCCCGCCCAGTTTGATCGGCGAGAAACCGAGATTTTCCGCAAGCGCACCAATCTCCGCTGCGGCGCCGTCATCATCGCTCGCCAGGAACACGACTCTCCTGCCACCCTGTACGGCCGGGTCCTGGTCTAGAACGGCAGCGACCAAATGGTTGAAGCCCTTGACCAGTCTTGCACCCGTGAAGGCTTGCGCGACGACCTTTGAAGAAGGCAGTCCTCCCAGTTCCTCGGGGGGCACGCCGTAGGCGTTGGTCACATCGACGACGGTCTTGCCCTTCCAGCTCGGCAGCGCCTTCGCGACTTCCCGGTGCGACTCGTAGCGGACAGCCAAAAAGACAATGTCCGCCTCGATGGCTTGCGCCAGTGTTCTTGGAATAATCCCGGGGCCGATCGCGGCAGCATCGGCTGCAAAACTTTCCGGATCGCGCGTGGTTGCAACGGATACTTCGATGCCTTTGCGGGCAAACGCCCTGGCAAGCGCCTGGCCGAGTTTGCCGAAGCCGATAATTGCATAGCTCATATATTTTCCTCAGGTTGACCACGCCCTACGGGCTCCGCACTTCGAGTGGAGTGCCCGGCGGGCGTCGTGAGTCAGATTTGCGCCAGGCCGCCGTCGACCGCTATTTCGCTGGCGGTCATGAAGCTGCTGTCCTGCGACGCAAGAAAGGCGGCCGCTGCGCCGATCTCCATCGGCTCGGCCATGCGCTGGAGCGGGTTCATCGCGGCGAAGACCTTCATGCCTTCCTCGCCCAGCGCTTGTTTCGCAAGTTCGGTCGCCGTCGGCCCGGGCGACAGCACGTTGACCCGGATGCCGGAACCCTTCAGGTCCTGCGCCCAGGTCCGCGCGAGGTTGCGCACTGCCGCCTTGCTCGCGCTGTAGACGCTGAATGCGGGGGCGCCCGTGGTGCCGGCGCTCGATCCGGTCAGGATGATCGAACCACCCTGGCCCATCAGTGGCAGCGCCTTCTGGACGGTGAAGATCGTACCCTTCACGTTGGTGTCAAAGGTTTCGTCAATGTGCTCGACAGTGATTTCGCCGAGCGCAAGCGGGCTTCCCGCCCCAGCGTTGGCGAAGACGATGTCGAGGGCTCCGCGCTCGGCCTTCACCACCGCGTAGAGCCGGTCGAGGTCAGCGAGATTGGAGACCGAGCCCTTCACCGCGCGGGCATTGGGCCCGAGCTCAGCTACAGCAGCGTCGAGCGCTTCCTGTCGGCGGCCGAAGATGAAGACGAAGGCGCCCTCCTCGATGAAGCGTTTTGCTGCGGCGAGGCCGATGCCGGTAGCGCCACCGGTAATCACGGCGGTCTTTCCATTCAATCTGGTCATGACGTGCATCCTTCATTGGAGTTGTACCCAAGCAGGAATTTGCTTGCTTGAGACGAGGATGCAGCGCTGATAACCTAAGGACAAGTATGCACCTTTTGGTAAGTATCAAAAAATGACGACGACATCTGAAATCTGCGACACCGGATGCGGGCTCAACGCCACGCTGCGCATCATCTCGGGCAAGTGGAAACCGCTGGTCCTGTTTTTCCTGCGCGGCGGCCCGAAACGCTATGGCGAGCTCAAGCGTTTGATCCCTGGAGTCAGCGACAAGGTCCTGATCCAGCAGTTGAAGGATCTGGAAGCCGATCAGGTGCTTGCACGGACCGACTACAAGGAAGTGCCCCCGCGCGTGGACTACACGCTGACCCCGCTGGGCCGTAGTCTGGCGGATGCGATCATCCCGCTGTGCACCTGGGGAACCGAGAACGCGGCGCAAATGGCAAGCATCTTCGCCAAGCGCGACGCTTTGGCCTAGCGGGATGCAGACGAACCGCTGAGCGGGACTATTTTGCGCAGGCGTGCGCCGTCTTTTCGCCGAGCGAACACCTGAGCCATGCGCCAACCATGTTTAAGGGGCACACGAGCCAAGAGAATGACCGTTGGCTCAAAGCATGTGTCCGGCCCAGATATTGCGATTGACCAGATCGGTGGCAATCTCGATGAAGGCATCCCCGACAAATTTGGCAGCCGGACTGACACGCCTGTCGGCAGGAAAAACCTGAACAAGCTTGCGCATGGGAATGGGGTCGACCAAGGGGGCTGCACTGAGCACACCGGCTTCGATTTGCGCGTAAATTGATGCCAAAGGCAAAGCAGTCAAACCGAAGCCATTACGGACCAGGTCGATCATGGCGCCGAAGGAGTCTGCTTCAACGCTGGTCTTGAGCTTGATCCCGAGCTCACGCGCACAATTATCCAGAATCACGCGAAGGCTATGTCGAGCGCTTGGCAATACCAATGCCTGCTCAGCCAATGACTCAAAGGACACCGGCGTATCAAGACGCAGGTTGGCGCTGGCGGGACCGACCAGCAGCAAGTTTTCCATCATCACCGGCACGATACGCAGCGTATGCAACGGTTGGGGGTCGTAAGAAATCGCCAGTTCCAATTCGCCACGCTGGACCCAATCCAGCAGATAGCCGCTGAAGGCTGAGGAAAACCTGACGGCAAGATTCGGATGCACCTCCTTGATCTTGCGTACCAATGGAACGGTGACAATTTCCGCGACCGTCGGCGTCGTACCGATGACGACCGTTCCCCGAAAAGAGGTCTTTCCGCCCACAACAGAACTTCGAATGGACTCCATTTCTTCCATGATTCGGGTGGCATGTGCCAGCACTTCACGGCCCGCATCGGTGATCTCCATGCCTCGTCCATGTCGATCAAACAGGTAGGCCCCGAGTTCTTTTTCCAACAGACGAATTTGCCTGCTCAGTGCCGGTTGTGCGATGTGAAGCCGGTCGGAGGCCTTGCTGAGACTGCCAAGCTCGGCCACATGAATTAGGGTCTTGAGTTGAACGACATCCATTACCTGGCCAGTCAAAGTCGGGCTCGGCGCGAAATGCGTCGAAGGTAGAGTCAGTGTAAACGCATTAGCGCCCCTTGGAATGCCGCAGAAGCCGTGTCGCATGGGGAGTCGCGGCTTACGAGCGGCGGTATACCCTAGCCAGCCGGGGCTGCAAGACAAGTTATAGAATTTCGGTATATCAGTTAGACCTGGCTGACGGCTTATTACCCTCGTCACTCTGCGGTAGCGTGCAATCAACGTCGACGCCAAGAGCGATCGACTGACTACAAGAATAAGATTCGAGGGTTTACGCCATGATTGACTACATTTCCCGTTACCTGACCGACCCGCCTGATACCGTCAGTGAGCAACTGACCTCTCATATACATCCCCCCTCTTCATGTGCCTTGGTCGTCAAAGGATCACTGCAACTGCGCTAAGCACTTCAACACATCGAGTTAGCAACGTCGGACACGCATCAGCGTGCGCCTCGTATCGTCTCGCCTTGAAAAAAGGGTGAACAAAATGTCCGCATCAACCAGCGACTCAACAATCCACGCTGCAAAGGCCGATCAGATGAAAAGTCCGAATCGCGTCAGAGCAATCATGGGTGCCTGTTCGGGCAATCTCGTGGAGTGGTACGACTTTTTCATTTACGCCTACACCGCCATCTACTTCGCGGCTTCGTTTTTTCCCAAAGGTGACACCACGAGCCAACTGCTCGCTACAGCCGGCGTTTTTGCCGTCGGTTTTTTCATGCGCCCTCTGGGCGGTTGGATTTTTGGCTGGATTGCCGATACCCGCGGCCGAAAGGTGTCGATGATTATCTCGGTATTCATGATGTGCGCCGGCTCCCTGCTGATTGCCGTTATGCCAACCTATGAAACCATTGGTGTGGCTGCGCCGGTTTTGCTCGTCGTCGCCAGGCTGATTCAGGGCCTGTCCGTAGGTGCGGAGTACGGCACCGGCGCCACCTACATCAGCGAAATCGCGACACCGGGCCGTCGCTGTTTCTATGGCTCGTTTCAGTACTTCACCATCATTGCCGGTCAGCTGCTGGCCTTGATGACCGTAGTCATTCTCCAGCAAACCCTGACCGGCGAAGAGTTGCGCGAATGGGGATGGAGGATTCCGTTCTTCATCGGCGCACTGAGCTCGATCGTGGTGGTGTATCTGCGCCGCGCCATGCATGAAACGGCCACCAAGAAGGACATGAGCCGCAAGGACGCCGGCTCTCTGCGCGGCATGTTCAAACACAAGCGCGCGGTTGCCCTGGTGGTGGCGTTCACCATCGGCGGCTCGCTGTATTTCTATACCTTCACTACCTACATGCAGAAGTTCCTGGTGATCTCCGCCGGTTTCAGCCCGGAAACGGTCAGCTTCATCATGACCGCGGCCCTGGTCGGTTTCATGCTTTGCCAGCCGCTGTTCGGCTTGCTCGCCGACCGTATCGGTATCAAGGCGCACATGCTGATGTTCTCCGGGCTGGCCATGTTGCTGGTGATCCCCCTGCTCTACTCGCTGCAGTCGGTCAGCAACCCATTCATGGCATTCGTGCTCGTGTTTGGCGGCCTGGCCATTGCGTCGCTCTACACGCCGATTGCCGGGATCGTCAAAGCCGAACTGTTCCCACCGGCTGTCCGTGCACTGGGGGTTGGATTTCCCTACGCGGTGGGCAACGCAGCATTTGGCGGCACCGCCGAATACGTGGCCTTGTCGCTTCGCTCACAAGACGTCGAGGCGTACTTTTTCTTCTACGTAGCGGCGGTCGTGAGTATCACCTTCATCGCCGCGATGCTGATGCCAAACCTGTCGCGTTACGGTTATATCAGCGGCTCAGGGGAGATTGAAGAACGCACCGGTTTGAAGGGCTGTCTTAAGCCGCATGCTGTGCGAGTCTGATTGACGGAGGATCTCCAGACTAACTTCAAGGGCCCATGTTTTATCTTGGGCCCTTTTCTTCGTCATCGTATGGCAGATGCAGCTGCCACCTGCGTAACAGACCCCGCGCGCTACCAGATATGCCCAATTACTATGGCGGCGCACTCAAACCCCGCGCGTTCGTGAACGACAACTTTCCGGCCTCCCCTGCCCAGGTTTCGTGGTTATCGCCGCGAACAGCCGCGCCACGCATTCACCGCCAAGCTATACAAAACGGGCATATCTCAAAGACAAAAACGGTAGTCGTCGTTCTCCTTCAGCGCTCCCAGAATGTGTGAAACACAAAAGCAGCACTGCTTGGGAGATGGGCATGTCAACAGAAGCTGAACATACCGTGGGACAGGATTGGCAGGAGGACGTATTCCGCGTGCTCAAGGCCCACGACGTTAAACACGTGGTCTTCGTACCGGATGCAGGTCACTCGGCGGCCATCCGCATGTCGTATGCCGACCCGGACATCAAGGCCGTTGTCCTCACCACCGAAGAAGAAGGTATCGGCTACCTCGCCGGCGCCTGGCTCGGCGGTGAACGGGGCGCCCTCTTGATGCAATCGAGCGGTGTCGGTAACTGCATCAATACCCTGGCGCTTCAGGTGTGTGCCGGCTTCCCGCTGTTGATGGTGGTGACCATGCGCGGCGACTGGGCCGAATTCAACGCATGGCAGAACCCGATGGGCCAGGCCACCGAAGCCTCTCTGAACCTGATGAAGGTCATGACCTGGCGCGCAGACGTTCCAGAAGACGTCGCCCCGCTGCTGCACGGTGCCGCGACCATGGCCTTCAACGGCGATTCGTCCACTGCCCTGCTGCTCGGCCAGCGCCTGATTGGAGAAAAGAAATGGGTCAAGTAAGCGCAAACCACACCCTGTGCCGCCGCGAAGTGGTCAAGGCCTTGCTGGCCGACCGCAAAGACGTGCTGGTCGTGACCGGCCTGGGTTCGGCGTCCTACGACGTCATGGCTGCCGGTGACAATGATCTGAATTATTACCTGTGGGCTGCCATGGGCAGCGCAATCACTGTGGGCCTGGGCCTGGCGAATGCGCAGCCAGACAAATCGGTGGTGGTGGTCACCGGTGACGGCGAGTTGCTCATGGGGTTCGGCGCACTGGCCACGGTGGCACTGCAAAAGCCCGCCAACCTGACCATCGCGGTGCTGGATAACGGTCACTTTGGTGAAACCGGCATGCAAGTCAGCCACGCCGGCTTTGGTATTTCCCTGGATCAGGTCGCAAAGACTTGCGGCTTTAGCTGGACCGATGAAATCCGTGACATGGCAGGCGTACACGACCTGCGCGAACGCTTTGCAACGCGCGATGGCGTCAAGCTCGCGACGATCAAAATCAAGGCGCAAAACCCACCACGGGTGCTGCCACCGCGCGATGGTCACTACATCAAGAATCGCTTTCGTGCCGCTCTGGGTTTCAACCCGATCTGATTGCTCCCTACCCGGCCCCCGTCACGCAGGGCCGATGCCATGCGTGACGTGTTAAGGAGAATAATAATGACTGACCGCAACTCTGAAGAGCTCAATGCCATCCGCGAGGGCGTACGCGCTCTTTGCGCTGAATTCGATGCGGCTTACTGGCGTAAAGTCGACGAAGAAAAAGGCTTCCCGCAAACCTTCGTCAAGGCCCTGACCGATGCCGGCTGGCTGGCGGCGATGATTCCTGTCGAGTACGGCGGCTCCGGCCTCGGGCTGGCCGAGGCCTCGGTAATCCTGGAAGAAGTGAATCGCTGCGGCGGCAACTCCGGCACCGTACACGGGCAGATGTACAACATGTTCACCCTGCTGCGTAACGGTAGCGAGGCACAGAAAAGTTACTACCTGCCGAAACTGGCCAGCGGCGAATTGCGCCTGCAATCAATGGGTGTGACCGAGCCGACTACCGGCACCGACACCACCAAGATCAAGACCACCGCCGTACGCAAAGGTGACAAGTACGTCATCAACGGACAGAAGGTCTGGATCTCGCGAATTCAGCATTCCGACCTGATGATCCTGCTGGCGCGTACGACCCCTCTGGCCGACGTGAAGAAAAAGTCCGAAGGCATGTCGATCTTTCTCGTCGACCTGCGTGAGGCCATCGGTAACGGCATGACCGTGCAGCCGATCGCCAACATGGTCAACCACGAAACCAACGAGTTGTTCTTCGACAACCTCGAAATTCCTGCCGACAGCCTCATCGGCGAGGAAGGCAAAGGTTTCCGCTACATCCTGGATGGCCTGAACGCCGAGCGCACACTGATCGCCGCCGAATGCATTGGCGATGGTCGCTGGTTTATCGAGAAGGCCAGCGCCTATGCACGTGATCGCGTCGTGTTCGGACGCCCTATCGGGCAGAACCAAGGCGTGCAGTTCCCCATCGCTGAAGCACACATTGAAATCGAAGCGGCGGACCTGATGCGCTGGCGTGCCTGCGAGGAATACGACAGCGGCATCAATGCCGGGGCCAGCGCCAACATGGCCAAGTACCTGGCGGCGAAAGCCTCTTGGGAAGCCGCGAATGCCTGTTTGCAGACCCACGGTGGTTTTGGTTTTGCCTGCGAGTACGACGTCGAGCGCAAATTCCGTGAAACCCGTCTGTATCAGGTGGCGCCTATCTCCACCAACCTGATTCTGTCGTACGTTGCCGAACACCTGCTTGAACTGCCGCGCTCCTTTTAAAGGATCAGCGTAAAACCCAGTGCGTCTGCTTAAGCAGGCGCGACTGGGGAGCCATGACAGGAGAGATAATAATCATGAGCCACCCCAAAGGCATCCGTCCGCTCGATGGCATTACCGTCGTCAGCCTTGAACATGCCATTGCAGCGCCCTTCTGCACCCGACAACTGGCCGATCTCGGCGCACGTGTCATCAAGGTCGAACGACCAGGCACGGGTGACTTCGCCAGGGGTTACGACCAACGCGTCAACGGCCTCGCCTCGCACTTTGTATGGACCAATCGCTCGAAAGAAAGCCTGACCCTCGATCTGAAACAAGATTCGGCCACCGAGGTGCTGGACAGTTTGCTGGCCACTGCTGATGTGCTGGTGCAGAACCTGGCGCCGGGTGCCGCAGCACGAATGGGACTTTCATTTGAGGCTTTACATCAGCGGTTTCCGCGCCTGATCGTTTGTGACATTTCAGGCTACGGCGCAGGCGGCCCCTATGAAAAGAAAAAAGCCTATGACCTGTTGATCCAGAGCGAAGGCGGGTTCCTGTCGGTCACCGGCGGACCAGGTGAAGAAGAAATGGCCAAGGCCGGTTGCTCGATTGCTGACATCGCGGCCGGCATGTACGCCTACACCGGAATTCTGTCTGCATTGCTGTTGCGTGGACGCACTGGCGAAGGTAGCCACCTCGATGTGTCCATGCTGGAAAGCCTGGTCGAGTGGATGACCTACCCGATGTACTACGCCTACGACGGCGCTACACCTCCCCCTCGCGCTGGCGCCGCGCACGCCACGATTTATCCCTATGGTCCCTTCCCCATCGGTGACGGCACCACAGTGATGCTGGGTTTGCAGAACGAACGAGAGTGGCAGCTGTTTTGCGACAAGGTACTGCTGACTCCTGAACTGGCGAAAGACAAACGTTTCTCTGCCAACTTCAAGCGCGTCGAAAACCGCCAGGCGCTGCGGGCACTCATTGTTGAATCGTTCTCCACACTCAATTACGACGCCGTGTTTGATCGGTTGGAGCATGCGCAAATTGCTAATGCCCAGGTCAATGACATGCAAGGTGTTTGGGACCATCCGCAACTTCAGGCGCGTGGCCGCTGGCGGGAAGTCGAAACCTCTGCCGGCACCGTGCCCAGCCTGATACCTCCAGGCAGCAATAGCGCATTCGAGCCACGTATGGATGCCGTACCGGGCCTCGGCCAGCACACCGAACAGGTGCTCAAGGAACTGGGGCTAGGTACGGATCGTATTGAACAAATGCGCGCAGCCGGGGCGATTTAGCCTTGAGCTGAAAACAAAAAGCCTGCCTGCAACGATCAAAGTTTTTGAGAGAACACTGCCCAATGAAGATCCTGGTAG
Source organism: Pseudomonas sp. Tri1 (assembly GCF_017968885.1). NCBI lineage: Bacteria > Pseudomonadati > Pseudomonadota > Gammaproteobacteria > Pseudomonadales > Pseudomonadaceae > Pseudomonas > Pseudomonas sp. Tri1. The sequence continues at coordinate 4,490,972 of NZ_CP072913.1, forward strand.
CTGTGAAACGAGTGGTCGACTACAACGTTAAAGTTCGCGTCAAAGCAGACAATTCCGGCGTCGACCTCACCAACGTCAAAATGTCGATGAACCCTTTCTGCGAAATCGCCGTAGAAGAAGCCGTACGCCTGAAAGAAAAAGGCGTGGCGACTGAGATCGTCATCGTCTCCATCGGCCCGATCACCGCCCAGGAACAACTGCGCACCGCGCTGGCACTGGGTGCCGATCGCGCCATCCTCGTCGAATCCGCCGAAGACCTGACTTCCCTGGCCGTGGCCAAGCTGCTCAAGGCCGTTGTCGACAAGGAACAGCCATCGCTGGTGATCCTCGGCAAGCAAGCCATCGACAGCGACAACAACCAGACCGGCCAGATGCTCGCGGCATTGAGCGGCTATGGTCAGGGTACGTTTGCGTCCAAGGTTGAAGTGTCCGGCGACAGCGTTGCCGTGACCCGCGAAATCGACGGCGGCGCGCAGACGGTTTCCTTGAAACTGCCGGCTATCGTCACCACCGACCTGCGTTTGAACGAGCCGCGCTACGCGTCCCTGCCAAACATCATGAAAGCCAAGAAGAAGCCGCTTGAAGTGCTGACGCCTGACGCTTTGGGCGTTTCCACCGCCTCCACCAACAAGACCGTAAAAGTCGAAGCGCCGGCTGCACGCAGCGCGGGCATCAAGGTCAAGTCGGTGGCTGAACTGGTCGAGAAACTGAAAAACGAAGCGAAGGTGCTTTGAATTGGGGAGCCTGATCATGACTATCTTGGTAATCGCCGAACACGATAACAAGGCGCTGGCTCCGGCCACGCTGAACACCGTTGCTGCCGCTGCCAAAATCGGTGGCGATGTCCACGTCCTGGTAGCCGGGCAGGGCGCTGGCGCCGTTGCCGAAGCTGCTGCGAAAATCGCTGGCGTGGCAAAAGTGCTGGTGGCCGACAACGCCGCCTACGCTCACCAACTGCCGGAAAACGTTGCTCCTCTGGTTGCAGAGTTGGGCAAGGGCTACAGCCACATCCTGGCTGCCGCTACTTCCAATGGCAAAAACATCCTGCCGCGCGTTGCCGCTGCCCTGGATGTCGACCAGATCTCCGAGATTATCTCGGTGGAAAGCGCCGACACCTTCAAGCGTCCGATCTACGCCGGTAACGCGATCGCAACCGTTCAATCGAACGCTGCGGTCAAGGTCATCACCGTCCGCGCCACCGGTTTCGACCCGGTTGCCGCCGAAGGTGGTTCGGCTGCCGTTGAAGCCGTAGGCGCTGCCCACGACGCCGGTATCTCCAGCTTCGTCAACGAAGAACTGGCCAAGTCCGATCGTCCGGAACTGACCGCTGCCAAGATCGTCGTTTCCGGCGGGCGTGGCATGCAGAACGGTGACAACTTCAAGCACCTGTACGCCCTGGCCGACAAGCTGGGCGCTGCCGTCGGCGCTTCCCGCGCGGCGGTCGACGCAGGTTTCGTACCCAACGACATGCAGGTCGGCCAGACCGGCAAGATCGTTGCGCCGCAGCTGTACATCGCCGTCGGTATCTCCGGCGCGATCCAGCACCTGGCCGGCATGAAAGACTCCAAGGTGATCGTTGCGATCAACAAGGACGAAGAAGCGCCGATCTTCCAGGTGGCCGATTACGGGCTAGTGGCGGATCTCTTTGAAGCGATTCCAGAAATGGCCGCCCTGGCCTGATCACTGACCGATTGGAGCGAACAACATGAACGGCAGTTCCGATTTTTCCGCCTGGATTGGACGACGTCAGGAAAGCCAGGACCGGATCAGTTTCACTCTGGTCAGACGCATCGCCGCGACATTGGGCGAGCCGGCACCACGACCTGGTGAGCCACTGCCGCCCCTGTGGCACTGGGCATTTTTTCAGGAGCCGGTGGGCGCCAGCGAACTGGGACCGGATGGCCATCCAGCACTTGGGGGCTTTTTGCCGCCGGCCCATAACCGCAATCGTATGTGGGCGGGTAGTCGACTTGAGTTTTACCAGCCATTGATGGTGGAGGCTGACGTGACCTGTGTATCAACCATTCTCAACGTCGAAGAGAAGCACGGTCGCACGGGCTCCTTGTTGTTTGTCACGGTACGCCATGAGTATTTCCAGGACGGCAAACGTGCTCTTCAAGATGAACAAGACATCGTCTATCGGGAACCCACTCCTCCCAAATTGAGCGGCACCGAAGCACTCCCTGAAGGCCAATGGCTGGCACGGGTCGAGCCCTCAGCGACCCTGCTGTTCCGCTACTCCGCCGTCACCTTCAATGGCCATCGTATTCACTATGACTGGCCATACGTCACAGAGACCGAAGGTTACCCGGGATTGGTGGTGCATGGTCCTTTGATCGCCACCCTGAATCTGCGTGCCTTTACCAAAGCGCACCCGAACGCGCGCTTGATGCGCTTCACCTTCCGTGGCGTCCGGCCTTTGATTTCCCCTCACCCTTTCGAAGTCGGCGGACGCCTGATAGACAGCGGCAAGGCACAGCTCTGGGCAGGCAATCAGGACGGTACAGCGCAGATCGGTGAAGTCGAGTTCAACGCGGGAGAAACACCATGAATACGTCCATTGTTCGCTCCGCCCTGTTTGTGCCGGCCACTCGTCCAGAGCGCATACCCAAGGCCATCGCTACCGGAGCGGACCGGGTCATTGTTGATCTGGAAGATGCCGTGCAGGAAAACCTCAAGGAACAGGCCAGGGATAACCTGGAGCGCTTCTTGAGTGACAATCCGGACGCCTCGATTCTGGTGCGAGTGAATGCCCTTGATCACTGGGCTCACGTAGCAGATCTGGAGCTGTGTCGACGACACACCGGCGTGATCGGAGTTTTGCTGCCCAAAGCAGAAAGCGCGGAGCACGTCCTCACGGCTGCCAATACCCAAAAGCCGATCTGGCCCATCATCGAAAGCGCCCTGGGCCTGGCCGAACTCCAAGCGATTGCCCAGGCCCAGGGCGTTGAACGCTTGTCGTTCGGAAGCCTTGATCTGGGCTTAGACCTGAACTTGACCACCGGCAGCCATGCCGCCGAAGAGATCCTGAGTCACGCTCGATACGCAGTACTGCTTGCAACTCGGGTGGCTGGTCTCGCTCCGGCGCTGGATGGCGTGTTTCCTTCCATACAGGACACCGTCGGCCTGCACAGCACCGTTCAGTTTGCCCGCGACATGGGATTTGGTGGCGCGTTGTGCATCCATCCGAGCCAGGTGGCAATCATCCATCAGGCGTTAAAACCAAGCCCTGAAGAATTGCGCTGGGCGCAACGCATTATCGAAGCCGCCAGCTCAGGTGACGGCGTCTTCGTGCTGGATGGGCAAATGGTCGACGCACCGGTCATCGGTCGAGCGCGCTCCATTCTGGCGCGCGCTACCTGATACCTGACTCAGCGACGGCAGTTTGCTTCGAAGCTACGCATTCATTCCCACCTCGCAGGACGGTGTCATGACTAATGTTTCCAGCCTTACCCATGCCATTTCGATCAACCCCGCCAATGGCGAACAGATCGGCCACTACCCATTCGAATCCGAGTCGGCACTGGAGGCTGCACTGTCGCGTGCCACTGCCGGGTTCTCGGTCTGGCGACGAAAAACCGTAGAAGATCGCTCGCAGTCGTTGATCGCTTTGGCTCAGGCATTACGCGACAACGCTGTAACAATGGCGAACATGATCACCCTGGAGATGGGCAAGCCCACCATGCAGGCGCGCGGTGAAATTGAAAAATGTGCACAGCTTTGCGAGTGGTACGCCGAACACGGCCCCGCCATGTTGGCTGCCGAACCCACACAGGTTGAGGGCGGCAAGGCACGAATTGAATATCGTCCACTGGGCCCGATTCTCGCTGTGATGCCGTGGAACTTTCCTGTCTGGCAGGTGCTTCGCGGCGCCGTTCCGGCGTTGATTGCCGGCAATACCTACGTTCTCAAACATGCGCCGAACGTGATGGGATGCGCTTACCTGCTGCTGGAAGCCTTCAAGCAAGCCGAGTTCCCTGAAGGCGTGTTCGAGGTCATCAACGTCACCCCAAAGGGCGTTTCCACAGCCATCGCTGATCCACGCATCGCCGCAGTGACGCTCACTGGCAGTGTTCGAGCTGGCATGGCTATTGGCTCGCAGGCGGGTGCAGCCTTGAAGAAGTGCGTGTTGGAACTGGGTGGCTCAGATCCATTCATTGTGCTCAACGACGCCGACCTGGACGAAGCCGTCAAAGCCGCTGTGATTGGCCGCTACCAAAACACCGGACAAGTCTGCGCGGCGGCCAAACGCCTGATTGTCGAGCAAGGCGTTGTCGAGGAGTTTACCCGCAAGTTTGTCGAATCTACCTGCAAGTTGGTCGTTGGCGATCCGCTGGCCACAGACACTTACATCGGCCCCATGGCCCGCTTTGATCTGCGCGATGAACTGGATCGTCAGGTCCGAGACACCTTGGAAGAAGGCGCGACCTTGTTGTTGGGCGGCAGAAAGGCTGAAGGGCCTGGCAACTTCTACGAGCCTACGGTGCTCGGAGATGTCACCGACCAGATGACCTCATTCAAACAGGAATTGTTTGGACCCGTCGCATCGATCATCACTGCGCGGGACGCCGCACATGCACTCCAACTGGCCAATGACAGTGAGTTCGGGCTCGCCTCGACCATCTACACACGCAATCTCGAACTGGCCCAGAAGCTGGCCGGCGAACTGGAAACCGGAGGCGTGTTCATCAATGGTTATTGCGCAACCGACCCACGCGTCACTTTCGGAGGCGTAAAGAAAAGCGGTTTTGGCCGTGAGCTGTCGCATTTCGGTGTGCGCGAATTCTGTAATGCGCAGACCGTCTGGCTGGACCGTTACTAACAACAATCAAGTCGCCAAGCCCCGCGAGACCTCTCGCCGAGCCAAAGATGAGCGAGTCCGAAAAAGACTCGTCTCCCCCTCATGAGGAGCTTTTGATGCGTGCCTTCCCTGTAATCCTGGGCGCTACCCTAACTGCGGCCTTAATCAGTACCCCACTCATGGCTGCCGAACCTACCGGCACGCTCGAGAAAATCAAGACCTCGGGACCATCACCCTGGGCCACCGAGACTCGTCCATTCCCTTCTCTTACATTGCCGACGGATCCGGTCAGCCGGTGGGCTACTCCCATGACATTCAATTAAAGATTGTCGAGGCGATCAAGCAAGAACTCGGTATGCCCAAGCTGAACGTACGATACAACCTGGTGACATCACAGACGCGAATCCCGCTGGTGCAAAACGGCACTGTGGATCTGGAGTGCGGCTCCACAACCAATACCGCCGAGAGAGCCCGGCAGGTCGACTTCTCGGTCGGTATTTTTGAAGCCAGCACCCGCCTGTTGGTCAGGAAGGATTCGGTCTACAAAGATTTCCAGGATCTCTACGGAAAGAACGTAGTAACGACTGCTGGCAGCACTGCCGAGCGGATGCTCAAGGTCATGAATGCCGAGAAAAAGATGGGCATGAACGTCATCTCAGCCAAAGACATTGGCGAGTCTTATCAAATGCTCGAGTCCGGTCGCGCCGTTGCGTTCATGCAGGACGACGCATTGTTGGCGGGTGAGATGGCCAAGGCAAAGAAACCGGAAGATTGGGTGGTGACCGGCACCCCGCAATCCAACGAGATCTATGGTTGCACAATGCGTCGGGGGGATCCTGATCTCAAAAAGATCGTGGATGACTCGATCAAGTCACTTTTCGCCTCGGGAGAAATCAACACCATCTACGATAAATGGTTTACTCAGCCCATCCCTCCCAAAGGCTTGAATCTCAAATTCCCCATGAGCACAGAGCTCAAAACAATCATCGCCCACCCCAATGACCAACCGGCGCCAGAAAAGGCTCTTTAGGTCGCCCCTTCTGTTGGAGCGACCAAGACACAGCAAGGTTGTCTTTTTGTGCCATAACCTTGGTATCAGCTGAAGATTCCACCCAGAGCCAGTCGTTTTGTAGGGTAAAAACGACCAAAAATAAAAAAGGGTCGCGAGATAAAATCTCGCAACCCTTTGAATATATGGTCGGGACGGAGTGATTCGAACACTCGACCCCTAGCACCCCACGCTGGGAGCTATATAGAGATAACCTGCTGATAATAAAGAAATTTAACGCCATCATCGGATGCCAAATAACGCCATTTCTTGTGCTTATGCAAACGGTAGCCCGTGGCCTGTAGCGTAGGTTTTGCGCGAAGATTTATCCAAACCTGATAGCACAGGAGTCGCAATATTGACGTCCCGCCAACGTCTGATTGCTGCATTGTTGGTTGTAGCAGCCTTCCATCAATGATGGATCAACATGGTTTTTAAACACGCTCAGCTGTTTTTTTGTAAGTGAGTCGAGTCCTTCTGCCAAGACCAGTTTTGCGATCCCGCCAACTGCACCGTCCAGTCCCGCCTCGATAAGTTCCTTCAGTGCTTCCTCTTGATCTTCTCAGTAAGTGTCTCGTAAATCACTTGCTCACCTCAAAGTCACTAAATGCTCATTTTTGAACGTGAAATAGGCCGCTTGCTACCTCACTCGTCTTTGTACCATCAAATTTTGACGTTACTCAACGTTCGAACTCATTACTCGGCAATCCTAGCCACCCGAATGAACTCCCCTCCGCGCCCAACGGCAACCAGCGGAAGGATCGTGTGCATCCGGAATTTGTTGGATCGACACCGTCCCCTGGAGGCAACAATGAACGCAGCACTGAAGATTTGTCAGGCCATGCACGACGGCCAGTTGCCTTCGACGGTGAGCGAAAGCCCTTGGGAGGTTGCGCGGGCTGAGTGGCTGTACAACGCGACTGAGGATCTGTTGCGGGGTGTGGATATGAAGGTCCAGCGCCGTATACGTCAGCCTCAGGGTGTCACCGTGGCCGCCCTTGCCTTGGCCGTGGATGAGCACGTGAACAACCGGCTGGCGGACTGCAAGGTCAACACCCCTGCCCTGGGCTGGCTGCGGCTATCGGCAGATGGCCGGGCCGACAGGAACGCCATGGCCGAACTCCTAGGCCCCAGCGCCCCCCTCGGCAAGCTCGTCGAAATCGCACAGACCCTACTTGAGACCTTGGTCGATGAAGCCTTGACCGCTCAGGCAGAGGACGCAGAACTGTGAGCCCTCACATCCTCATCGACCAGGCACTGGAAAGCCTGGAGCCCCCGGAGAGTCCTCCAGGATCCAGCAAAGTCGTGCTGCACATGATCACCAAAATGATGGAAGGCGGCGTCATCTCAGTCGAAGAGTTCAACCACTACTGCAAGCGCCTCCTGAAAATCACCAGGCAGCGCACGTAGGCGTTATGAGTACTGCACCGGTCTGACGCCATCAAGAAGGCCTTGTCGATGCCTGGCTTCAGCGCAGACGTGTTCCTGGGATTGTTCGACGATGAAACCTATGTCGAGCAGAGCTGAAGGAAGAACAGGCCATTGAGCAGGCTGTGGACAAAGACGCCGAGGTCCTGCGCCAGAAACAGGAACGCCCTGACTGGCTCAACTCAGCGATCGAGACGATCGGCAAGGCCGTAACCAGCCACGAACTGAAGATGCTGAACGTCAAGTACATCCGCGAAGCGACCCGCCGCAACGAGCCGACTTTCATCGCCCGTATCACTCGCGCTTTTGAAGAGCGCAAAGCCGTCCTGGAGCCAGGCAAGGAGAACGCAGCATGACCCAGCTCTACGCGCTCACCGGCAAGCTGAACTCCAGGCCATGGCCGACACGGATGATGAGGGCCTGAGAGAGGCCTTGCAGCACGCAATAGACGAGATCCAAAGCGAGTTCGAGGTGAAGGCCGACAACATCGTCATGCTGCGCCGGAACATCGAAAGCGATGTAACCGCGATTGAAAACGAGATCGAACGCCTGGCCGAGCTCAAGCGCATCAAGACCAACAGTGTGTCGCAGATCAGCGACTACCTTCGCCGGAACATGGAGGCTGCCGGGCTCAAGTCGATCAAGCGTCCGCTGTTCACCATCACCCTGGCACTGGGCAAGGAGAAGGTCATCGTCGACAACGAAGATGCGGTGCCGGACGAGCTGACCGCCGTGAAAACCAGCATCGCACCGGACAAAAACGCCATCGCCGCCAAGCTCAAGGAAATCCGCGAACACAACGAGGCGGTCCGCAAGCGCATGGCCACCGGCGAAGACGCCGAGCACGAACTTCTGCCCGAACCCACGTGGGCCCACCTTGAGCGCGGTGATAGCGCCATTCGCATCAAATAGGAGGCCCCATGGCCCGTGGAGTAAACAAAGTCATCCTGGTCGGCACCTGTGGCCAGGAGCCAGATGTCCGCTACCTGCCCAACGGCAACGCGGTCACGAACTTGAGCCTTGCCACTAGCGAGCAATGGACGGACAAGCAGACCGGCCAGAAGGTCGAGAAGACCGAGTGGCACCGCGTCACGTTGTTCGGGAAGGTGGCCGAGATCGCCGGCGAGTACCTGACAAAGGGGTCCCAGGTCTACATCGAGGGCAAGCTGCAAACTCGGGAGTGGGAGAAGGACGGCATCAAGCGCTACAGCACTGAGGTGCACGTCGACATGCGCGGCACGATGCAGATCCTGGGATCGCCGGCGCACCGCCAGGCTGGCACGAATGCCCAGCGTCCCACCGGGCAACGTCAGCAACAACCCAGGCCACAACAGGCTTCCCCGCAAAACAGCCAGCAAGGCGCGCCGCCGGACTTCGACAGCTTCGACGACGACATCCCCTTCGCCCCTCATCACCATTTAAACGGTGCCTGACATGGACCAAGCAATCGCAGAAGCCGCCAAGCGGCAGAGTGCACTGGAGGCGGCGAAAGCTGCCTTCTTCGCATCTGGAGGAACGGCCCAGCAAATCCCGACCGGCGTCGGCAAGGACAGCCCTAGTGCCGTGAAGGTTTCGAAAACGCCATACGGCTATCGAAACATCGAAGCGCAGAAGACCAAGCGCGGCCGCATCATCACCCAGGAAGAGCGCGACAAGATCGCTGTCGAGCTGATGGAGTGCAAGGCAACCGGCATGACCCGAAACAAGGCCTGCAAGCACCTGGACATCAGCACGACGCTCGCCCGGCGGATCGTTGCGGACTACTCGCTCGATTACCCGACAAGCGCCTGATGCGCAGATTCAGCAGTCGCACCCAACAACGCAAACGACAGACCTGGCTGGACTTGCCGGCCAGCGGAATTGAAGAGGTAGGCCATGGCCAAGAGCAATGCAGAATTGCAAAAGGACAAGCGCGCCAAGGAGAAGGCGCTGCTCGACCGGATCGGCGCCGAGAAGCGCACGCTGATTGTTTCGAAGGCGCTTGATGATGCGCTTCAGATCCTTGGCGAGCGCCACGGATTCGAGGAGTGGCAGGAGACGGTGTCGACGCTGATCCTGAATCTGGCCTCGGCGCAGGCCGAAGAATCGGCACGTTTCGCAAGCATGTCGCGACCGGAATTAGTCGTTAAGGAAAAGTGGTCGAGGCAGCTTGAAGATTTTGCGGAAACCGGCACCGAGAATTTCCAGTGAAATCCATTCGGTGCCAATCAACTGTATTACCGTGGGCCGGGCATCGAGCTTGGTTTGCTTTTCGAGTCGAGATCATCAGCTGCAGCAATGGCTGAATCAAGATCATAAATCCAAGTTGAGTCTGCACCAGGGCCAATCAATTGATAGCCCACAACCTCTCTCGTATTGTCGAGGTGAATCATCACCCTTTCGTAAACGGTGAATTTCCCTTTTGTGTAAACCGCAGCGCCTCGTTGCATTTCTTGCTCCTTGATCCGGCCCCATGCCGATCACCCGTAATACCTCAACCAAAACCAAATTGCCACCATCGGTCAAGGAGGGCGGCGCTTTCTCCGGCCTCTAAGTCATCCAAGGGTTAGTTGGAGGTTCAGCTTCTCTCCACAAATTCAACATGAACGACCAGTGCAGCAGGAATTTCTCCGCCGTCGGCAGCGCGAATTGTTACTTCCTGCTCTCTCGCGATATCTGGGTTCTCTGGCTCTACCGCTAGAACGCCATGCGACTCAAATTCACTATCGTCAATCCAGTAAATAACGCCTTGGTCATCAGCATACAAAGCGAAGCGTTTGGCCTCATCGTGTGAACGAGTAGTGGAAACGGAGCAGCCACCATACAGTCCCGTTTCAATTTGGTGCGCTGCAACCCGGTTGGCTTCGGTCGGCCCCAATGTGAAGCGCCCATCAAGGCTGAATTGCCCATCCAACAGTACAACAACCTCTTTTTCACCATTCAGGTTCTTGGGGAAAATCTTCCCATTGTTTGAATCATGTACGGCCCTGCACTCGCCCCGATAAAGCATCGACGCACCCTCAATCCGGCCCCATGCCGGGCCATCAACCAATAGCCCACAAACTCTAATCACGCCAACCGGCGAGGATCACGCATGGATACAGCAATCGACTTGTTCGCCGGTCTCGGCGGATGGACCACTGGTGGCCGCGCCGCCGGACTTAACGTTCTCTGGGCGGCAAACCACTGACCCGCCGCGGTGGAATGGCACAGCGCCAACCATCCTGAAACGCAGCACGTCTGCCAGGATCTGCACCAAGCTGACTGGTCGCAGGTGCCAAAGCATGACCTGATGCTTGCCTCCCCCTGCTGCCAGGGCCACACGAAGGCCAGGGGCCGAGATAACGGAAACCCAAAGCACGACAATTCACGCTCAACAGCTTGGTCGCCGGTATCGAACGCTGAAGTTAACCGTCCAGATTTCGCCATCATCGAGAACGTTCCGGAGTTCATGGATTGGGTTCTGTATCCGGCCTGGGCGGATGCGATGCAGCGCTTGGGTTATGCACTGGCACCTCACATCGTTGACTGCGCCGACCTTGGCGTTCCCCAGCACCGAGTTCGACTGTTCATGGTCTGCTCCCGCAGTAAGGCGCCGTTGCATCTTCAGCTACCTCAATGCCAGCACGTACCCGCGCGTGACATCCTCGACTTCGAGTCCGGCAAGTGGAGCAAGATCGATAAACCCGGTCGCGCCAAGTCGACACTGCTTCGCGTGAAGAGCGGCCGGGAGCGCTTCGGCGAACGATTCATCATGCCGTATTACGGCTCTGGCTCCGGCCTGACCGGCCGAAGCCTGGACCGGCCAATCGGCACCATCACGACGCTGGACCGCTGGGCCCTGGTGCGCGGTGACGAAATGCGCATGCTGTCTGCGGATGAAGCCTTGGCAGCCCAATCCTTTGGACCGGACACCAAGCGCCCGAACAACCACCGGCTGACCATGCACATGACTGGCAATGCGGTACCACCACTGGCCGGGCAACGAGTCATTGATGCACTGCGAGCGGCCGCTTAAAACTCAATGGTTACTTACAAGGAAGCGCGCTGGTCGTTAATATCTATGCTACGTGCTAAGTACCGTCTCAGCTTTTTGTCATTTATTATTACGGGCGATATGTCCTGATTTTTAATCGGTTTCCATATCGCCCTTACTTCAAACTGCCTAGAATATTCTGACGACTTCCTGTTTATCGGGGAAAATCCGAAATTCTCCCCATTAAAATTTTCACTTTTACTTCCATACACTACCTCCGTATACCCCAAGAACTCAACCGGAACTAAATTATTTAAAGAGTACGTCAGTCTTCTAAAAAAAAACTGTGGATTTTCTATCTCCACACACGTTTCAGAGCCCTCTAACTCATCAAAAAGTGAGTATGATTTAACTGATGACATGCAAAAAATAAAATGGTCCTCTAGTTCGGCAACATGAACAAGTGTAGGCCCTCCCACTATCTGAAAATTAGTTATAGTTCCGGACTCAATCATCCCAAAGGCCGAAAGCGCTTTCTCATCTAGAGGATTTGGACTATCAACATCGTAGATCGAGCTTAGTGTGTGTACGATCTCCTTTTTCCCTTCCATCTCATCAGAAATACCACGCTTATGCTCGAGGCTTCTAAACTCTTTCAGCGTGCCAATGCGTAGATTGCCGCTACTTAGAAAGTTTTCATTATGTACTCGTGATTGATATCTGAAAAAACCTTCCATGTCTTACTCCAGTTAGCTTCAATTGCTGTCAACCCAATCCTAGCACTTCAGGGGACGTTTTTATGCACGCCGACAAACCAATGTTGATCTACCTTAGCGGTCCCATGACCAACATGCTGGACCTGAACTTCCCCCTTTTCCACACCACTGCCGCCAGCCTGCGCGAGTCCGGCCACACCGTCATAAACCCCGCCGAACTCCACCCTGACCCAGGCACCTGGAGCGAGTGCATGCGCCGCGACATCAAAGCGCAGATGGATTGCGACACCGTGGCCACCCTGCCCGGCTGGCAGGACTCCCGCGGCGCCAGCCTGGAAGTTCATATCGGCAAGGCGCTCGGCATACGGGTTGTGAATGCCCATGATCTGGTAACGAGGGGGAATGCCGCAGTACCAACATTTTCCAAGCTGATGTAAAAAGTACAGCTGCCATTTCAGACATTCACTGGATTCCGACCAACACATGCAGATCATTCGTACTGGAACAGTTTTGACTGGCGAATACGCCGGTTGGACGATAGAAATTCAGGATGACCGCGCAGGTGAAACCGGAGGTTATTACCTATTTCTGGTCCAGAACGAATCAAATGGTTTCGATTCTTGGTTTGAACTCATAGAGCAGCTGCAGCAACAAATTTCAGAACTCGACGTTCGCTGGAATTAGCGCCTCACTCTTTCGTTCCCCCCCTTCCCCATCCCCCCTTCAAAGTCAGCCGCTATAGCGGCAAGGAGAGGTCCTACGGCACAAATTCACCCAGGCTTTCGCGAGCAGTTGGGATGGCGTACTCAAGCAGCTCTAAAGGGACATCCTGCTCGAACAAGGTCACCTCAAAGCGCAGCGTTTCGTCATTCCTGAATATCTCAAAGACCATATCGTTCCCGCGCCAGCACTCAATCCCCAAGCCGTCATGCCCCTTTGTCACGTGCGAGGCGGTAAAAAACTTGTATTCAACTCCGTGTACGACCACATCGCACCTCCCTATCTGAGGTGGCAACGATACCTCCCCCCTCTACAAATTTGATAGCCGCTATAGCGGCAAGGACGAGCTCGACCATGGAAAAGATAAAACTCGGCCCGGACCATTATCGCTACGTCGACGAGCTCGACCCAAAAGGCCTGGAAGTCACCTGCAAAAAGTACGTGGTTATCGGCGAAACCGATCAGTGCTGGTACATCGTGGACGAATTCCACAACAACCTCTTCGGCGGCTCGCAGCGTGAATCCCTGCTGAAGCAGTACCGCAAGCGTGTGCTAAAGGATGGTGGCGAGCATGGCCGGCGATTCGCGTACACCGATAAATCCCTAGCACTGCGCTCGTAAAAGCAGCGCAAATCCTGGCAGATGCGCCATGCCCAGTTGGCGCTCGAGCGCGCCCAGGCGGCCATTGCGTATTTCGGCGACACCAAGACCGAAAGCACAGTGCCACCCGACCACCTGATGGTTCCGTGCGAATACATCCAGGCCATGAACTGGAGCGAATGCTGATGACCATTTCACCACAACCGAAAGAACGCCCGGTCCTGTTCTCGGCCCCGATGGTGCGAGCCATCCTGGAGGACCGGAAGACGGTCACGCAGCGGGCATTGAAAGGCTTCCAAATCCCTACCGAGGACACCTCCATTCCGGTTGGCGATCGTCAGCGCTGGAGCGCAATAGGCCAAAAAGACCCGCGCTACGGCTTCTGCGTATTCGGATCGACCGAGGCAGAGTGCGCCAAGGAGCTGGAAGAGTACGCACCCTGCCCGTATGGCAAACCCGGCAACCGGCTGTGGGTGCGCGACCACCGAAGTGGACGAACAAACCAGCCCAGTGGTCAGGCTGGCTCGCTACTCTGCGGACCACCAGCCAGTGCTTTACCGCCACCCTGAAGGCAACGAATACGATGGTTCGGTCGCTCACTGGGACTACCCCAGAAGATCCCGCTCGAGCATCCATATGCAGCGCTGGGCCTGCCGCATCCTGCTTGAGATCACCGCCGTCCGCGTCGAGCGGTTGCAGGACATCAGCGACGAGCAGGCCAAGGCAGAGGGAATCGTCGGTGTAGCCTTTCGCCCTGACGACGGCTGGCCGATCTGCACCGGCTTGACGCGAGCCTTTAAGGAGGCCCGGGATGCGGCGGGTTGTTACAAGGGATGGAAGGAAGAGGAAATGCCAGGCTTCCATGAAGTGCGCGCGCTGTCGCTGCACCTGTATCAGAAAGCCGGAAAGGACGGGCAGAAGATCGCCGGCCATGCCAGCGAGAGCATGACCAAAACTACCAGAAGGATCACGCGGATATCGTGTGGTCGGAGGCAATCCCGGACCTGAATATCAGCGACATCACCGGTTAGTTTTGCGCGAGTTTTGCGCAGGCACAAAAAAGCCGATCTATCTGATCGGCTTAACTGCCTGATTTTACTCAGTAAATATGGTCGGGACGGAGTGATTCGAACACTCGACCCCTAGCACCCCATGCTAGTGCGCTACCGGACTGCGCTACGCCCCGACTAGGCGTGAATCTTGTCCCGCTTCTCAACGGAACGCTCAGGAATATATCGCAAGCTTTTGAAAACTGGAAGATTTAAAAGCAGAAATTTATTTCTTGAGCACCACCAGCACATCTTCAAGCTCGGCGATCATCTGGCGGATCATTTGTTTGTATTGCGTTGTATCGTCTTTGGCCTCATCACCGGAGAGGCGCAGACGTGCGCCGCCAATGGTGAACCCTTGGTCGTATAGCAGCGCGCGGATCTGCCGGATCATCAGCACGTCTTGGCGCTGATAATACCGGCGGTTCCCGCGACGCTTGACCGGGTTGAGTTGAGGAAACTCCTGCTCCCAATAGCGCAGCACGTGCGGTTTTACCGCACACAGCTCGCTGACTTCACCAATGGTGAAGTAGCGTTTGCCCGGGATGACGGGTAGTTCGTCGTTATGACTTGGTTCCAGCATAAGCCTCAACTCGGGCCTTCAACTTCTGCCCTGGACGAAAGGTGACCACACGGCGAGCCGTGATCGGGATTTCTTCTCCCGTTTTCGGATTGCGGCCAGGCCGCTGGCGTTTGTCCCGAAGGTCAAAATTGCCGAAACCGGACAATTTGACCTGCTCGTTGTCTTCCAGAGCGTGCCTGATTTCTTCGAAAAACAGTTCGACCAATTCTTTGGCCTCCCGTTTATTCAGGCCCAACTCCTCATACAGACGTTCCGCCATCTCAGCTTTCGTCAGAGCCCCCATACGTCACTTCCTTAACGTGGCGTTCAACCTGTTTTCGAGCGAGGTGAGGATGTTCTGCGTTGCGGTATTCACCTCATCGTCATTAAGAGTGCGCGATGGATGCTGCCAGGTCAAGCCGACTGCAAGGCTTTTTCTATGCGGATCAATGCCTTTACCCTGATACACGTCAAATAGCCTGAGGTCCGTGAGCCATTCGCCTGCATTTTCACGGATTACGTCCAGTACAGCGCTGGAAGCAACGTCGCGGTCGGCCAGCAACGCCAGGTCACGCCGCACTTCAGGAAAGCGCGATAACTCCTGGAATTTCGGCATTTTCCCCAACGCCACTTCGGCCAGGACCAGCTCGAAGACGAACACCGGACGATCAAGGCCCAGGGTCTTCGACAGTTCAGGGTGAATCGCCCCCACATAACCGACTTCACGCCCTTCGCGCTCGATGCGCGCGGTCTGCCCCGGGTGCAGCGCCGGATGCTTGCCCGGTACGAATGTGAACGCGTCGAGTGCACCGGCAAAACCCAGCACCGCTTCGACGTCGGCCTTGACGTCGAAGAAATCGACGACATCACGACCTTGCGCCCAGCCTTCCGGCAAACGGCTGCCGCAAACAACACCGGCCAGCATCGGCTCTTGTTTCAAACCTTCCAACTGACCAACGAAGCGCAGGCCGCTTTCGAACAGCCGCACGCGATCCTGCTGGCGGTTCAAGTTGTGCTGCAGCGACTTGACCAGACCTGGCCACAGGGACGAGCGCATGGCCGCCATGTCGTTGGAGATCGGGTTGGCCAGCAACAGCGGCTCGACACCGGGGTTGAACAGCTCGAACTGACGCGGATCGATGAAGCTGTAAGTGATCGCTTCCTGATACCCACGAGCCACCAGCAGGCGACGCAGTTCCGGCAGGTCGCTACGGGCTTCAGCCTTGGCCTGTGGGGCCAGGCGCGCTTGCGGGTAGCGAACCGGCAGGCGGTTGTAGCCGTACAGGCGGGCCAGTTCTTCGATCAGGTCGACTTCCAGGCTGATATCGAAGCGATGGCTTGGCACTTCGACACGCCACTGCCCTGCCCCATCAGCGCTGATGTTCAGGCCGAGGGCGCTGAGCAGGCGCTCGACTTCGGCCGGGTCCATCTCCATTCCCAGCATTTGGGTAATGCGTTGGGCACGCAGGGTGACCGGCGCAATCTTGGGCAGGTGCTGTTCGCTGACGGTTTCGATGATCGGGCCAGCTTCGCCACCGGTGATTTCCAGCAGCAGGCCAGTAGCACGCTCCATGGCTTCACGGGCCAGTTGCCAGTCCACGCCACGCTCGTAACGGTGTGAGGCGTCAGTGTGCAGGCCATAGGAGCGAGCCTTACCAGCGACAGCGATCTGGTCGAAGAACGCGCTTTCCAGGAATACGTCGCGTGTCGTGGCGGACACACCACTGTGCTCGCCGCCCATCACGCCGGCAATCGCCAGGGCGCGGGAATGGTCGGCAATCACCAGCGTGTCACTGCGCAGGGTCACTTCCTGGCCGTCGAGCAGGACCAGCTTCTCACCCTCTTCGGCCATGCGCACGCGGATGCCGCCGTTGATTTCGGCGAGATCGAACGCATGCAGCGGCTGACCCAGCTCCAGCATCACGTAGTTGGTGATGTCGACGGCAGCGTCGATGCTGCGCACGTCGGCGCGACGCAGGCGCTCGACCATCCACAGCGGCGTCGGCTTCGACAGGTCGACGTTACGGATCACGCGCCCCAGATAACGTGGGCACGCCGCTGGTGCCAGTACTTCAACCGAGCGCACTTCATCGTGCACAGCCGGCACACTCGCAACCACAGGACGCGTCACAGGGGCGGCATACAGCGCGCCGACTTCACGGGCCAGACCAGCCAGGGACAGGCAGTCGCCACGGTTCGGCGTCAGGTCGACCTCGATGCTCGCATCGTCCAGGCCCAGGTACTCACGGATGTCCTGGCCCACCGGCGCGTCAGCTGGAAGCTCCATCAGGCCATCGTTGCCTTCGCCAATCTGCAGCTCGGCCTGGGAGCACAACATGCCGTTGGACTCGACGCCACGCAGCTTGGCTTTCTTGATCTTGAAGTCGCCCGGCAGTTCGGCACCGATCATGGCGAACGGGATCTTCAGGCCTGGGCGCACGTTCGGTGCGCCGCAGACGACCTGGAATGTTTCCGCACCATTGCTGACCTGGCACACTCGCAGCTTGTCAGCATCCGGGTGCTGTTCGGTGCTCAGCACCTCGCCCACGACCACACCGCTGAATTCACCGGCGGCGGGGGTCACGCTATCGACCTCGAGGCCGGCCATCGACAGGCGAGCAACCAGCTCGTCCCGACTTACCTGCGGGCTTACCCAGCCGCGCAGCCATTGTTCACTGAATTTCATCCTGCTCTCCCAATAGATTCGTTACGGACTGCGGCCTAGCGAAATTGCGCAAGGAATCGCAAGTCGTTGTCGAAGAACAGGCGCAAGTCATTCACACCGTAACGCAGCATGGCCAGGCGCTCGGCGCCCATGCCGAAAGCAAAGCCCGAAAATTCTTCTGGATCGATCCCGGACATACGCAGCACGTTCGGATGAACCATGCCGCAGCCCATGACCTCCAGCCAACCAGTCTGCTTGCAGACGCGGCAGCCCTTACCGCTGCACATCACGCATTCCATATCGACTTCAGCGGATGGCTCAGTGAACGGGAAGTACGAAGGGCGGAAACGCACCGCCAGTTCTTTTTCGAAGAACACCCGCAGGAACTCTTCGATAGTCCCTTTCAGGTCGGCGAAATTGATGTCGCGATCGACCAGCAGGCCTTCGACCTGGTGGAACATCGGCGAGTGGGTGATATCGGAGTCGCTGCGGTACACACGGCCTGGGCAGACGATGCGGATCGGCGGCTGCTGCGATTCCATGGTGCGGACCTGTACCGGCGAGGTATGGGTGCGCAACAGCATGTTCGCATTGAAATAGAAGGTGTCATGCATCGACCGGGCCGGGTGATGGCCAGGGATGTTGAGCGCTTCGAAGTTGTGGTAGTCGTCTTCGACCTCAGGGCCTTCGGCAATGCCATAGCCAATGTGGGTGAAGAACTGCTCGATGCGTTCCAGCGTCCGGGTCACCGGATGCAGGCCTCCGGAAGTCTGGCCACGGCCAGGCAGGGTCACGTCAATGGACTCGGCGGCGAGTTTGGCAGCCAGATCCGCCTCCTCGAGCAACGCCTTGCGCGCATTAAGGACCTCTGTGACACGCTCCTTGGCAACGTTGATCAGCGCGCCGACCTGCGGGCGCTCTTCGGCCGGCAAGTTCCCCAGGGTCTTCATCACCTGGGTCAATTCGCCCTTCTTGCCAAGGTACAGAACCCGGATTTGCTCCAGGGCATTGATATCTTCAGCGCTTTGCACAGCCTCTAGTGCTTGAGCGACCAGCGCATCCAGGTTTTCCATGTACAGACTCCAGATACAAAATAGGGGAAGAGCTTTAAGGCTCTTCCCCTATTTATGACGTTTAACACCTGGGCCCACAGAGGTGAGCCCCGGTGACTGTCGGGGGTACTTAAGCCAAGGTGGCTTTAGCTTTCTCGACAATCGCAGCAAACGCCGCTTTTTCGTTCACTGCCAGATCAGCCAGAACCTTGCGGTCGATCTCGATGGACGCTTTTTTCAGGCCGGCAATGAAACGGCTGTAGGACAGACCGTTAACACGAGCACCAGCGTTGATACGAGCGATCCACAGAGCGCGGAACTGACGTTTTTTCTGACGACGGTCACGGTAGGCGTATTGGCCTGCCTTGATTACCGCTTGCTTGGCAACACGGAATACGCGGGAACGCGCGCCGTAGTAGCCTTTAGCAAGTTTCAGAATTTTCTTGTGACGCTTACGGGCAATGACGCCACGCTTTACACGAGCCATGAGTTACTTCCTCTATTCTTGATCCAAAAATTAACGAAGGCGCAGCATGCGCTCGACTTTTGCCACGTCAGACGGATGCAGCAAGCTGCTACCGCGCAGTTGACGCTTACGCTTGGTCGACATTTTGGTCAGGATGTGGCTCTTGAAAGCGTGCTTGTGCTTGATACCGTTAGCAGTTTTCAGAAACCGCTTAGCAGCACCACTTTTGGTTTTCATCTTTGGCATGTTCGGATACTCCGCATTCAGTTGATAAACATAATCGCAAGGCCTGCCGTGCCCTGTTGATTACTTCTTCTTTTTCGGGGCGATGACCATGATCAGCTGGCGTCCTTCCATCTTAGGATGCTGTTCGACCGAACCGTACTCGAGCAGGTCTTGTTCAACCCGCTTGAGGAGTTCCATCCCCAGCTCCTGGTGGGCCATCTCACGGCCGCGGAATCGCAAGGATACCTTGGCCCTGTCCCCGTCACTCAGGAAACGTACCAGGTTGCGCAGTTTTACCTGGTAATCCCCTTCCTCCGTCCCTGGACGAAACTTGATTTCTTTTACCTGAATCTGCTTCTGGTTTTTCTTCGCCGCGGCAATCTGCTTCTTCTTTTCGAAGATCGACTTGCCGTAGTCCATCACCCGGCAAACCGGTGGGACTGCGTCTGCGGAAATTTCTACCAGATCAAGCTTGGCTTCTTCAGCAATACGAAGCGCTTCATCAATCGAGACGATGCCAATCTGCTCGCCGTCAGCGCCAATTAACCGAACCTCGCGTGCCGAGATATTCTCGTTGATCGGGGCTTTCGGTGCAGCTCGTTTATCTTGTCTCATTTCACGCTTAATAATAATTACTCCAAATCTGGGCGACCACGCCGGGAAACCGCTTGCGCGAGAAACTCAGCGAATTCGGCGACGGGCATCGAGCCCAGGTCAGCACCTTCACGAGTACGCACAGCGACAGTCTGCATCTCGACCTCCCGATCTCCAATAACCAAGAGAAAGGGAACCTTGAGCAAAGTATGCTCGCGGATTTTAAAGCCGATCTTTTCATTTCTCAAGTCGGACTTGGCACGAAATCCGCTTTGGTTGAGAGTTTTTTCGACTTCGGCGGCAAAATCTGCCTGTTTATCAGTGATATTCATGATCACTGCCTGGGTCGGTGCCAGCCACGCGGGGAACGCACCCTCGTAGTGTTCGATCAGGATCCCGACGAAACGCTCGAAGGAACCGAGGATCGCGCGGTGAAGCATGACCGGGTGCTTGCGGCTGTTGTCTTCGGACACGTATTCGGCGCCCAGACGGATCGGCAGGTTGAAATCGAGCTGCAAGGTACCACACTGCCACACACGGCCGAGGCAATCTTTCAGCGAGAATTCAATTTTCGGACCGTAGAAGGCCCCCTCGCCCGGCTGCAGGTCGTACGCAAGGCCCGCGCTATCGAGGGCGGCGGCCAGGGCCGCTTCGGCGCGATCCCACAGCTCGTCCGAGCCGACGCGTTTTTCCGGACGAGTGGACAACTTCATTTCGACTTCGGTGAAGCCGAAGTCCCGATAGACGTCCATGGTCAGCTTGATGAAGGCGGCGGATTCGGCCTGCATCTGCTCTTCGGTGCAGAAAATATGTGCATCGTCCTGGGTAAACGCACGCACGCGCATGATGCCGTGCAGCGCACCCGATGGCTCGTTACGGTGGCAGGCACCGAACTCGGCCAGGCGCATCGGCAACTCGCGGTAGCTTTTCAGGCCTTGGTTGAACACCTGCACATGGCAAGGGCAGTTCATTGGCTTGATGGCGTAGTCGCGGTTTTCCGACTGGGTGGTGAACATGTTGTCGGCGTAGTTGGCCCAGTGCCCGGATTTCTCCCACAGGCTGCGGTCCACCACTTGCGGCGTCTTGATCTCGAGGTAACCGTTTTCACGCTGGACCTGGCGCATGTACTGCTCCAGCACCTGGTACAGGGTCCAGCCGTTCGGGTGCCAGAACACCATGCCCGGGGACTCTTCCTGGGTGTGGAACAGGCCCAGGCGCTTGCCAATCTTGCGGTGATCGCGTTTTTCGGCTTCTTCGATGCGCTGGATGTAGGCTGCCAGCTGCTTCTTGTCGGCCCAGGCAGTGCCATAGACACGCTGCAACTGCTCGTTCTTCGCATCGCCACGCCAGTAGGCGCCGGACAGCTTGGTCAACTTGAAGGATTTCAGGAAGCGCGTGTTCGGCACGTGCGGGCCACGGCACATGTCGACGTATTCTTCGTGGTAGTACAGACCCATGGCCTGCTCGTCCGGCATATCTTCCACCAGACGCAGCTTGTAATCCTCGCCACGTGCCTTGAACACTTCGATGACTTCGGCGCGCGGGGTGACTTTCTTGATGACGTCGTAATCTTTCTCGATCAGCTGCTGCATGCGCTGTTCGATGGCGGCCATGTCGTCCGGCGTGAAAGGACGCTCGAAGGCGATGTCGTAATAGAAGCCTTCATCGATGACCGGCCCGATGACCATCTTCGCGCTCGGATACAACTGTTTGACCGCATGGCCGACCAGGTGCGCACAAGAGTGGCGAATGATCTCCAGCCCCTCTTCATCCTTTGGCGTAATGATTTGCAGCGTAGCGTCGCTGTCGATGACGTCGCTGGCGTCGACCAGTTTGCCGTTGACCTTGCCGGCCAGGGTGGCCTTGGCCAGGCCCGCGCCGATGGATGCGGCGACCTCGGCTACGGAAACCGGGTGATCGAATGAACGTTGACTGCCGTCGGGAAGAGTAATAGTTGGCATGGCGCCTCCTCTCCTAGTGGTGACCCCTACCAAAGGTCACGTGGGTTGGGATGAGCCAGTACAAGATCCAGTCCAGGCCATTCAATGACGAACGCCTGCCTTACAGCGGCAGGAGCCTTGCGGCCAACCGGGAAAACCGAACCAGAGTGACTGGGATTCAAATCAGGGTTATTCGAACATTTGCCGCTGCCGGGGCGGGTTGCCGTCCGGAGCCTGGAAATACCCGAGCCCGGCATGCTAGCACAGATGAACGGTCATCGATGCACAAGGCTGTCACAGGAAGGCAAATCGTCCGCTTTTATGCCAGAGTGCTGAACTTGATAGGCCCTAGAGCCCTCGAATAACAGCACATTGACCCACAAGGAGCATCCTCGCATGCGTCTCAATACCCTGTTCGCCGTAGTCGCCCCCATTGTCCTGCTGCTGCCGTTGAGTGCCCACGCCGACTGGCCGAAGGGCGAGCGGGATAAATACATGGCCCAGTGCACGCAGGCGGCTACCCCACAGATTGGTGCAGCAGCGGCGAAATCCCACTGTGCCTGTGGCGCCGACGCCATCAAATCCTACCCGGCGAGTGATATCCAGGCGCTGATGGACAACAAGGCCACCGCCGAATTGCAGCAGAAAGCCCTTGGCGAGATCGCCAAATGCAAGGCCAATGCGCCTGCGAAAAAGTGAATAACTGGAGCCTTTGATGCAGCCCGGGGCCGATAAAAGGCCAAAAAAAGCGCTTTTTCGTACTATTTATGCAGGTTTTACAGCTTTTTTTATCGTCTTTACTTTGCGCTGAAAGCCTTTAAAACCGGGGCTTTCAGCCGCCTCAGGCGGTAAAGAAAACACGACTGATTGGCAAACAGTGCCTGCGGGGGGCTCCCAAATCGAACATTTCGACTATGATACCCGGGTGTGCCCAGTTGGCCTGAGCAGCACAGTACACTGAAAATATATGTTTCTTGGAGATACACCATGTCTAATCGCCAAACCGGCACCGTTAAATGGTTCAACGATGAAAAAGGCTTCGGCTTCATCACTCCTCAAGGTGGCGGTGACGACCTGTTCGTACACTTCAAAGCTATCGAAAGCGACGGTTTCAAAAGCCTGAAAGAAGGCCAGACCGTTTCCTTCGTGGCTGAGAAAGGCCAAAAGGGTATGCAAGCTGCACAAGTTCGCCCTGAGTAATTTCTCGGCGCACTAAAAAAACCCCGTCCATGTGACGGGGTTTTTTATGGGCGATTGAAAACCGACTATCAGCCGCAATTCACCCGGTTGACCACCAGGTTGGCGTCAGTGCTGAGATTCAGGCGGTCGGAGCGGTACTCAAGCGTCACCATGTCGTTGGGCTTGAGAATCCGGGCATTCTGCGCGCCGGCGCGAGCGCGCGCCTGCTCCAGCAATTGCGGCGAGGCCTGCTTGCCAATGGCGAACTCCGCGGCCTTGGCTTCGCAGCGGCTGTGGCCGGTCTCGGCTGCCACAGGGTCAGGGGTCGATTCAGAGGTGCTGCTGCAACCGCTCAAGAACGCGGCGCCCAGCAAAGCACCCAATGACACGAGCTTCCAAGGCATGAAGCCTCCTTTTTCGATAAATAAACAGAGAGCGTGCGACAGCCCGAACAGTGCTTGGTTTCAACACCACGACCATCAGCCTGCCTGCCCCAGGAGAAACCGGCAGTTTGCCTGACCCAACCGCTCTGTTCAGGCATGAATCGTGACTGAATATGAACGACGCTCAGTAAACGTCAATGTAATCAAAGGGTGGATTTGGCCAGTTGTCTTTCAGCGCATTGTAAATCTGCATGACCCAGACCTCGTCACTGGCCGCGACTCGACCGACGTAGCCCGACCCTTTGGCCCACGTTTCAAGACGAAACAGCAAGCCATCGATGTCGACGCCACCCACCACCCCCGAAGACAAATAGGCGATCCCTCCCTTGGTCACACGCAATTGGGTGTGCTCGTCATCACTGGCAGAAGCGAGCAACTGACGAACAGACTCAAGGGTCAACCCATCAGGCGCGTTCAAATCGATCTGCACGGCAGGGCTCCTTCAGAAGTCAAAAAAACAAGTGTCGCACAGCCCTCACCCGATGCCTAAGTCGCAGTGCCAAACCCGCTGCAAAAATGGTTAACTCCGCCTACAGACCTCCCAACTCGCGAGCCCCACCATGAGCACCGTCAGCATCGAAGTCACCATCAATGCCAAATGGTCAGAGGGACACAGCTCCTACAGCCCCAGTACCGCGGAGGAACTGGCAATCATTGGTATAGACCTGTTGGTCAAGGAGCTGGGAACGGAGGCCGCGCAGAAATTCATCCAGCAGGCGTTCGAGCGATACCCGAACGTCACCGAAACGGTTGAGTGAAGCTCGAGCACCCGCAGGCCATGGCCTGCGGGCCCGCCGCGAGGCAAGTTACTTGAGGCGTGCCAGACGCTCGGTCAGCAGGTCGAAGAACCCCTGGGCATCACCATTCTCCACCCAGAAGGCGTTCTTGGGCGCCTTCAGGCCGTCGTACCAGTCGACGATGGTCTGCCCGAAAGTCGGGCCTTCGCGACTGTCCACCACCAGGTTGACCGAACGACCGGTAAACAATTGCGGCTTGAGCAGGTAGGCAATCACCGTTGCGTCATGCACCGGCCCACCCGTCATGCCGTAGTGCTCCATATCGCCCTTGACGTATTCGTTGAGGATATCGCCCACCAGCTTGCTGGCGTTGTTGTTCAGCGCGGCGATCTGCTTGAGGCGCGCTTCGCTGGTGAGGACCTTGTGGGTCACGTCCAGGGGCAGATACGTCAGCTTCAGGCCGCTTTTCGCGACGATCTCCGCCGCCTGTGGATCGGCGAACAGGTTGAATTCAGCCACCGGCGTGATATTGCCACCATTGAAATGCGCACCGCCCATGATCACCACTTCCTTGATGCCCTGGACGATGTCCGGCTCCTGGATCAGCGCCAGGGCCAGGTTGGTCTGCGGACCGAGCATGGCAATGGTGATGCTGTGGGGCTTGGCAGCCTTGAGGGTGTCGATCAAGTAGTTGACGGCATTGCCCTCGGCCAGCCCCTTCTTCGGCTCGTGCACGGTGACACCCGACAGGCCTTCCTTGCCATGGATGTTTTCCGCATAGATTGGCGTGCGCATCAACGGTTTTGGTGCACCGGCATACACCGGCACGTCTTCGCGCCCCGCCCACTCCCGTGCCAGGCGAGCATTGCGGGAGGTCTTGTCCAATCGCACATTGCCGGCGACCGTGGTCAGCGCACGGATATGCAACTCTTCAGGGGACGCCAGGGCGAACAGCAGCGCCACCACGTCATCGGCCCCAGGGTCGGTGTCGATGATCAAGTCGATTTTTTCCGCCGCCTGGGCGCTTGTAGCGGTGATCAATGACAAAAGCAGCAGACTCCGGACCAGTTGGTGCATTTTCTGGGCATAGCGGTGCATGGCGCACTCCTTGTGCAGGTTGACAGGATTAGAACGTGACTCCAGCGATCAGTACGATGTTGCAGTACGGCGAACATTCTCCGGTGCGGATAATCGCCCGAGCCTCACGACTGAGGATCTTGAACTGTTCATGGCTGACGCGCTCCCGCGTCCCCAGCGCACCTTCGGCGTGCAACACCTCCAGCGTCGTCAGGGCCGACGGTTGTTTATCGAAGATTTCCTCGGCCAGCACATGGCGTTCGACCTGCATTTCGCTGAGGACTACCTTCAAGGTACTGACAAAATCGGGAATGCCATGGGTCAGCGCCAGGTCGATCAATTCGACCCCGGGCGGCACCGGCAGACCAGCGTCACCGATGACCACCTTGTCGCCGTGACCAAGGGAGGCGATCAGCCGCGACAGTGCCACATTCAACAACGGCGTTTTTTTCATGATTTGAAAGCCTGTACTTCCAGCAAGGTGGGGATGGAGGGTTGCGCGCCTGCGCGAGTGACCGACAGCGCTGCGGCGACCTGGCCGAAACGAATCGCTTCGACCTCGTTTTGGCCGCCGGCCAGGGCAGCCGCAAAGCCGCCGACAAAGGTATCCCCTGCCGCCGTGGTGTCCACGGCCTTGACCAGCGGCGCCGGAAAGTGCTCGAAGCTCGAGCCATTAGCGAACATCAGCCCCTGGGCACCCAACGTCACGATCACCTTGCCGGCACCGGCGGCGATCAGGTGCGTCGCGGCAGCTTCGGCGGTTTCCAGGGAGTCCACCTCCAGCCCGCTCAGGACCGCCGCTTCGCTTTCATTAGGGATCAAATAGTCGACGTAGGCGTACCAGTTGGGCGGCAACGCATGGGAGGCCGGCGCCGGATTGAGGATGACCGTCTTGCCCAATTCGCGACCGCGCTTGAGGGCATGACCGACAGTGGCGTCCGGTACTTCGAGCTGGCAAATGATGACATCGGCGCTTTGCAGCACCTCATCGAAACGGTCCAGGACCTCCGGCGTCAGCACACCGTTGGCACCGGCGACGATCACGATCGCATTCTGACTATTGTCATCGACGACGATCAGCGCCACGCCACTGGAGCCATCCACCACGCTGACCGCCTGGCAATCGATGCCCTCGGCCAGCAGCGCCCCGCGCAATTGCTGGCCGTAGGCATCGCTGCCCACGCAACCGACCATCGACACCTGCGCCCCCAAGCGCGCGGCGGCCACAGCCTGGTTGGCGCCCTTGCCGCCCGCAATGGTGGAAAACGACTCACCGATCAGCGTCTCACCGCCCCGGGGCAGCCGTGGTGCCCGGGTCACCAAATCCATGTTCAGGCTGCCTACTACCACTACTTTTGCTGGCATACATCACTACTCTTCAATTCGGTTCAGCGGTATTGGGCGAACGCACCGGACAACGGTGCGGTCGACTCACGCAAGACAATGCTGGGCGTCACGATCCGCTGATCGGTGGCAAGCGCCGGCGTGGCGATCCGCCGCAACAGCACTTCGGCGGCCATCTCACCAAGCTGCAGGATCGACTGCCCCACTGTGGTCAACGCCGGGTAGACATAACGGCTCATCTGGATGTCATCGAAACCAATGACCGACAGTTCGCTGGGCACGCGTACGTTACGTTCGGCGGCGGCGCGCAGCACGCCAATGCCGATCATGTCGTTGGCCGCAAAAATCGCGCTCGGCGGCTGCTGCTCAAGCAGTTGGGCGGCGGCGCGGTAACCACCGGGGCTGGTGAAATCGCTTTCAAGCATGCGCTCGACAGGCAGCTCGATCCCCGCCTCTTTCAGCGCCCGGCAGTAACCGGCCAGACGCATCTGCGCCACGCTGGTGTCCGCCGGCCCGCCGATAAAAGCGATATCGCGGTGCCCCAACTCCAACAGGTGCCGGGTCGCCAGGTAGGCGCCGTACTCATGGTCGATGCGCACCAGGTCCGCGTCAACGCCGTCGAGCCCACGGTCGACGATGACCATGGGCGTGCGCACATTGGCCAGCCCTTGCGCCAGGCCGACGTCGCCGCCGGCGGACGCGACGATCAAGCCGTCGATGCGTTTTTCCAGCAGCACTCGCAGGTAACTGCGCTGCTTATCCGGGTTGTCGTCGGAGTTGCACAGGATCACGCAATAGCCGTTGCGCTCACAGTAGTCCTCAATGCCCCTGGCCAATTCGGCGAAGTACGGGTTCAGACTATTGGGTACCAACAGGCCGATAGTCGCCGTGGTCTTGGCCTTGAGCGAGCGAGCCACGGCACTGGGCACATAGTCGAGGCGCTCGATCGCAGCCTCGACTTTGAGTCGCACTTCTTCGCTGACCGGCCGCGTCTTGTTCACCACGTGGGACACGGTCGTATAGGAAATCCCCGCGAGCGCCGCCACATCCTTGATCGTCGCCATACTTCAGGCCCGCCGACTGGCGCGCTGGCTGCGATAAGTGTCGAGCACCACTGCAACCACGATCACCGCCCCGGTAATGATGCGCTTGGTCGGCTCGGTGGCGCCGATCTGCGCCAGGCCCGCCGCCAGCACGGAGATAATCAGCACGCCAAAGAAGGTGCTGATGACCGAACCGCGCCCGCCCATCAGGCTGGTACCACCGATCACCACGGCAGCGATCACCTGCAACTCAAGCCCTGAGCCGGCATTCGGATCCGCCGCCTCCAGGCGGGAAATCTGGAACAGCGCCGCCACACCGGCCAGCAACCCCATCAGACTGAATACCAGGATCTTGTAGGGCTTTGGATTGATGCCCGCCAGACGCACGGCTTCTTCATTGGTGCCGATGCCGATCAGGTAGCGACCGAACACGGTGCGGGTCAGCACTGCCTGGGCAATGAAGATCACCAGCAAGGCAATGATGAACGAGGGCGAAATGCCGAAGGCGATGGGGTTGGACAACCAGGCGAAGGAGTCGCCGATATAGGCCGTACGCGAACCGGTCATCTGGTACGCCAGGCCCCTGGCCATTTCCAGCACGCCGAGGGACACGATGAAGGATGGAATCCGCCACGCCACGGTTATCGAACCGGTAACGGTCCCCGCCAGAGCCGCCACGGCCATGCCAAGCAATGCCGACGGCCAGACGCTCCAGCCCCAGCCGAGAACGGCCACGCTCACCGTCGATGCCGCCAGTGCCAGCACCGAGCCCACCGACAGATCGATACCGCCAATGATCAGGATGAAAGTCATGCCGACCGCCAGCACCATCAGGTCTGGAATCTGGTTGGCCAAGGTGCTGAAGGTGTCATAGGACAGGAAATGGCTGCTCAGTGCCGAGAACAGCGCGACCATGGCCAGCAACGCGCCGGCCAGGCCCAAGTAGGTACCGAGGCCATAGAAGTTGCCAGTCGATTTGCCGACGGCGGATGCGGTTTTCATGAAAGATCCCTAGGCGCTGCTTCGTTGAGCAACGCATCACGTTTCTGGTAGCCGGCGAATGCGGCGGCAAGCAAGTCATCCTGGGTCCAGCTGTCGCGCTCGAAGGTGTCGATCAGGCGCCCGGCGGACAACACGCCGATGCGGTCACAAATCAGCATCAGCTCCCGCAGGTCACTGGATACCACGACCAGCGCCTTGCCCTGGCGAGTCAACTCACCGAGCAGTGCATAAATGTCGAATTTGGCGCCGACGTCGATGCCACGGGTCGGCTCATC
Organism: Pseudomonas sp. Tri1; assembly: GCF_017968885.1. Classification (NCBI taxonomy): domain Bacteria; kingdom Pseudomonadati; phylum Pseudomonadota; class Gammaproteobacteria; order Pseudomonadales; family Pseudomonadaceae; genus Pseudomonas; species Pseudomonas sp. Tri1. The sequence continues at coordinate 4,519,893 of NZ_CP072913.1, forward strand.
AAACAGCAGCACCGAGCAATCGCGTTCGAGCCAGCGACCGATCACCACTTTCTGTTGATTGCCGCCCGACAGCTCGGACACCAACTGCGTCGGGCTGGAACTGCGGATGCGCATGGCGTCGATCTGCCGCTGAGCCAATGCCAGCTCTTCGCCGCCATTGACCAAACCAGCGCTGGAAATCTCCGGCATGTTACCCAGGGCAATGTTCGCGGCGATGGATTGCGTCAGTAGCAGGCCTTCGCCCTTGCGGTCCTCGGTAATCAGGGCGATGCCATGGCCCACCGCATCGGCCGGGGAGCGAATGCTCACCACCTTGGCCGGCGAGCCCAGCGCCACGGTGCCGCTGTCGGCCGCATCGGCGCCGAAGATCAACCGCAAGAGCTCGGTGCGCCCTGCCCCGATCAAGCCGGAGATGCCGAAGATCTCGCCGCTGCGCACTTCAAAGGACACATCACGGACCTTGTCCGAACGCGTCAGCCCTTTAACCGTCAGGGCCGGCGCGCCGATCTGGCGAGGACCTAGGTCGATGTGCTCGCCCAGCTCCCGCCCGACCATCAGTGTGACCAGTTGCTCGCTGTTGTAATTGGCCATCGGCTCGACGCAAACCAGGTTACCGTCGCGCAGAACCGCAATGCGTTGGGCCACCCGCGCCAATTCTTCGAGACGATGGGAAATGTAGATGATCGACACGCCCCGAGCCTGCAGGCGAGTGATCTGCTCAAAGAGCATCTCGACCTCCCGGGCCGTCAGCATGGCGGTCGGCTCGTCGAGAATCAGCACATGGCAATCGCCGATCAGGTTGCGGGCGATCTCGACCATCTGCTGGTGACCGATACCCAGCTCCCCCACCAGGGTGTCGGGATCGATCGCATCGAGCCCTACCTGGGCCATGGCTTCGATCGCCGCCTTGCGCAATTGCTTGCGACTGATCCAGCCGCCACGGCTGGGCAGGTTGTCGAGAAACAGGTTTTCGGCCACGGAAAGGGTCGGCAACAGGTTGAGTTCCTGCATCACCATCCGCACCCCCAGCTCTTCGGCCTGGGTACGGCTACCGGGACGATAATCCTGTCCTTGGAACTGCATCTGCCCGGTCGTCGGCGTCACCAACCCACCGATGATCTTGGACAAGGTGCTTTTACCAGCGCCATTTTCCCCGGTCAGCGCCAGCACCTCCCCGCGCATCAACGTCAGGTCGATACCGCTCAGTACGGGCTGGGCATAGGTCTTGCCGATGCCGCTGACAGAAAGGACAGCGTTCGGGTCGCAAACGGACATAAAAAACTCTCCATGCGCTCGCCCGGATGGGCGAGCGTCATTGTGTCGCCAGGATAACTACTTGGTCACCAGCTCGACCGGAGTTTCGATAACGCCGTTGGTACCGCTGTCGACTTTTTCGCCCTTGAGAATCTTCAAGGCCGTCTCGATACCGAATACCGCTTGCTTGGCAGCGAACTGGTCGGCAGTCGCCAGGACGCGACCGTCCTTGAGCATGGGCTTGATGGCATTGATGTTGTCGTAACCGACCACTTGCACCTTGCCCGCCTTGCCAGCCGCGCGCACTGCCGATACCGCGCCAACCGCCATGCTGTCGTTACCGGCCAGCAGTGCCTTGATGTTCGGGTATTCGCTGAGCATCGACGCGGCAACCTGGTTGCCCTTGTTGATTTCCCAGTCGCCGGACTGCAGGGAGACGACCTTGATCTGCGCGGCTTCCATCGCATCCTTGAAGCCCGCAGTACGCGCCTGAGCATTGGTAGTGGTGGACACACCTTCGATGATGCCGACCTCGTCACCGGCCTTGAGCTGCTTGGCCAGGTACTCACCCACCAGGCGCGCGCCCTTGCGGTTGTCCGGACCTACGAACGGCACGTTGATGTTCTTGCTCTTGACCACGGCCGGATCGAGCTGGTTATCGATGTTGATCACCGTGATGCCAGCGTCGACGGCTTTCTTGATCACCGGCACCATGGCCTTGGAGTCCGCAGGCGCGATGATCAGGGCATCGACCTTGGACACGATCATCTGTTCGACGATACGGATCTGGTTGGCGGTGTCGGTTTCATCCTTGATCCCGTTGGAGATCAGGTCGAAATCAGCGGAGTGTTCCTTCTGATAAGCCTTGGCGCCGTCTTCCATGGTCAGGAAGAATTCGTTGGCCAGGGATTTCATGACCAGGGCGACCTTGGGTTTTTCAGCGGTCTGGGCGAATGCCGAGGAGAAAGGCAACGCAGCGGATGCGGCCGCGAGCATGGCAACAGCGAGAAGGCGTCCAGCGAATGGCAACTTCATGGGTTCACTCCGATCTTATGATTATTGTGAGCAAATCATCGCACGGAACGCCGCGCAAACGTTTGCGTGAAATGAACTATGGTAAGGCTTCGCGGATTTGTCAACGTTGCGGTTTTATCCGCAACGTCCAGGCATCAGGCCGTTGTATTGACCATTACCCCTGAACTGGCCCCCTTCGCCAGTTCTGTGACCAAACGGCCGGTGACCTCCAACAATGCACCACTGGTATCGGCAATTTGCCCCTGGACCGCCATGACCGCCGAGGTCTTGGCTTCCGCGGTCGGATAAGCGCGCGCCTGCGCGGCAGCCAACTGTTGTTGCTGCTCCCTGAGCTGTTGCTGAAGCTCCTGCATTCGCTTGAGCAATATCTGGACGGCAATGCTCTGGGTGCTGCCGCTCTCTTGCGCCTGATCGGTCGCTTCAGCCCCCATATTCGTACGGACCTTGCCGGGCGCTTGCGTTTCGCCCAAGGCCTCATCGGCGGCCTCGGCACCCGCCTCGCTCAAAGCCTTCAGGGTGGCTGCGGATTGACCGCCAATGGTCACGGCCGCCGCATTGGGAAAGCCGACAGAAAACGACATAACAAAACTCCATGGATGGGATTCCTACACAGAACATCGCCCGCCGAGGCAATTTCTTTAGCCCTCGCACCAATCCGTCGCAGGCCAGAGCGGTGGATCCACCCGTTTATGCCTACCAATAAAAAATTCCTTTCTCCTACACCAAAACGAAAAAAGTGCTGTCAGACGATTTTCTTGAATTTTAAGCAGTTGCGTAAATGCCTACGGTTAAATACTGTATGCACGTACAGCTTAATAAGGATAATCCTGTGGCCACGCCCTCCGCTGCAACTACCCCTTTAGATTCCTATACGCGACTCGGCCTACGGGTCTCGAAAATCATCAACTCCCCCACCGCACAGAAAGCCAAGGCAGCCCTGATCTTCCGTCTTCCCGACGAGCCTGTGGATGAGTGGGAGCGCTTGCTGGAAGAAATCGACGAGAACGACAACGTGACCCTCGCCTATCGCGACGACGGTGGCGTGCAGGTTTTCTGGGTTGTGCCGAAGGAAGATTGAGCCTGATGATCGTACGTTGTTTTGCTTTATTGCTCGCCTTCGTCGCCTTGGGGGCACAGGCCGGCGCCCCCCGCACCTTCAACGAAGCCAAGAAAGTCGCCTGGAAACTCTACGCACCACAATCCACCGAGTTTTACTGTGGCTGCAAATACACCGGCAATCGCGTGAACCTGCAAGCCTGCGGTTATGTACCGCGCAAAAATGCCAGGCGCGCCGCGCGCATCGAGTGGGAGCATATCGTCCCGGCGTGGCAGATCGGTCATCAGCGTCAATGCTGGCAACAAGGCGGTCGCAAAAACTGCACCCGCTATGACCCGGTCTATCAACGGGCCGAGGCCGACCTTCACAACCTGGTGCCGAGCATCGGGGAAGTGAATGGCGATCGCAGCAATTTCAGTTTTGGCTGGCTGCCGGTACAAACGGGTCAGTACGGCTCCTGCCTGACCCAGGTGGATTTCAAGGCCAAAAAAGTCATGCCTCGGCCTTCCATCCGGGGAATGATCGCCCGGACGTATTTCTACATGAGTAAACAATACGGCCTGCGCCTCTCGAAACAGGACCGGCGCCTGTATGAAGCCTGGGACAAGACCTACCCGGTACAAAGCTGGGAACGCCAGCGTAACCAGAGCGTGGCGTGCGTCATGGGACGCGGGAACGAGTTCGTCGGCCCGGTGGATATGAAGGCCTGTGGTTGATCCTCACATTTGTGAACAGCGCAAATCGACTGTGGGAGCGAGCTTGCTCGCGATAGGGGCATGCCAGTCAACATCGACGTTGGCTGATCCGGCGCTATCGCGAGCAAGCTCGCTCCCACAGGTTTTGTGGTTCGACTGACTTTTTTGTCCCGCCCGATTATTGGGCGCTCGGGTAATCCACCACCTGCAATTCGATGTTGCGCTTTTTCGCTCGAACCAGAGCGGCAGAGACCTCTTCCTGTTTTGCTTCAGCTTCGGCCTTGGCATTGAAAGGGCCGACCAGGACGCGGTCCTTGCCGTTTTCTCGCACCACGTTGGACATGAAACTGTGCTCAAGGAGCCACGCGGTCAGGTCGCTGACAGCCTGCGGAGTCTCGCCTCGAACCTCGACGCCCCACTGCGGCGCAGAGGCAGCCGCGGGTGTGGAAGCCGCCACCGATTTCGGCTTCGGTGCCTGGACATCACGCCCTTCACCACACCCAGCCAGTACCAGTACCGCGATAACCCAAGCCAATTTGCGCACAACGTTTTCCCCTGGAAGACATGAGGCACGGATTTTAGCACCTCACATCCACCAAGAACGCCGCAAACAATGCTCAAAACACGAGAATCCTGTCCGGCGTCTCTGTATAGTCGCACCCTGGGAATTAATGCTGCGTCTGCGCGTCAGAAAGAGGCACCCACATTGTGACACTTAGCACTAATCTATAAGCAGTACCGACATCTGCACTGTCTGAATCAGGTGCCCTATAAAGCAATCAAGGAGAACACCATGCTGATACTCACCCGCAAAGTCGGTGAAAGCATAAACATTGGTGACGACATCACGATCACCATTCTGGGCGTGAGTGGCCAACAAGTCCGGATCGGCATCAATGCCCCGAAAAACGTTGCGGTGCATCGCGAAGAAATTTATCAGCGCATTCAGGCAGGCCTTACCGCCCCCGACAAACCGCAGACTCCCTGAGCCTTGCGGTAGTCCGTAGCCAGCCCGTTCGCATCGCCGCAAGGCTGGCTAAAGATTCCAGGCAGACCGTGCCGTACCCTGCTTCACCCCGCCTTTGATTTTTCGTCCAGCCCGTGAAACCGATACTACTGGCATGGCAAGTAGCATGGCTGTCAGACGTTTCGTTTTAATGGCAGCGAAGCGGGCGTACGCGACCGATCAGCTCATGCTTGCGCCCCGGGCCATACCGGTGGCGGCGATCACCATCAGGACCAGCAACAAGGCTTCTATGTGGCTGACCCGGGCAAACCGGCCGGCCTTCGATGGATCGATCGTCCCCCCTTTGCCCAGCGCTATGCGCCATTTGATCAAGGCGATCATCGGCGCAATTTCAAGCAGCAGGATCAACAGGAACAAGGTCATCTTCAGATGAAACAGGGGTTGGTGCAGGTAATAGTCCGAGCCCTTTTCATAGCCACCAAAAGCGCGCATCCCACCGGTCACCAGCAGCACCAGCGCCGACAGCCCCCACACGTTATCCGCCATCAGCACGTTTCGAACCGCATCCGCACCGCCCGCCAAGCGTCGTAGCGCCGTGCCGCGCGTCAGCACCGCCCAGAACCCGAGGGCGAACGCCAGAAGATGAATTGCCGCCAGAGACCAATGAGCCAACATGGAAGAGCCCTGTCAGAGAACGTCGAATCGACCTGACAGTACTAGCTCATAAAACGATGATTGCCAGACCTGGCATGCAAAAAACTGTGGGAGCGAGCTTGCTCGCGATGGCGGTGTATCAGTCGACAAAAATGTTGTCTGACACTTCGCTATCGCGAGCAGGCTCGCTCCCACAGTGGTATTGCGTAAGACTTCAGTCCGCCAAACGCCAGGTCGTCCCGCCCTTGCCGTCTTCCAGCACCACGCCCATGGCGGTGAGCTGGTCGCGGATCCGGTCGGATTCGGCCCAGTCCTTGTTGGCCCGCGCGGTCAGGCGCGCCTGGATCAATGCGTCGACCTCGGCGGCATCCACACGGCCTTCGGCACCGGCTTGCAGGAATTCGTCAGCCTCAAGCTGCAACACGCCCAGCACGCTGGCCAGCTCCTTCAGACGCGCCGCCAGCCCCGCCGCCGCATTGAGATCGCTCTCTCGCAGGCGGTTGATCTCGCGCACCATCTCGAACAGCACCGCGCAGGCTTCCGGCGTGCCGAAGTCGTCGTTCATCACCTCGGTAAAGCGTGCAACGAACGCTTCGCCGCCGGCCGCCGGCACATTCGGCAAGCCTTTCAACGCATGATAGAAACGCTCCAGGGCACCCTTGGCGTCCTTGAGGTTGTCTTCCGAGTAGTTGATGGCGCTGCGATAGTGGCTCGACACCAGCAGATAACGAATGACTTCCGGGTGGTACTTTTCCAGCACGTCGCGGATGGTGAAGAAGTTGTTCAAGGACTTGGACATCTTCTCGCCGTTGATCCGGATCATGCCGCAATGCATCCACGCGTTGGCGTAGGTCTTGCCGGTGGCCGCTTCGCTCTGGGCGATTTCGTTTTCGTGGTGCGGGAACTCCAGGTCGCTGCCACCACCGTGAATATCGAAAGTCTCGCCCAGGCAGCAGGTAGACATCACCGAGCATTCGATATGCCAGCCCGGACGCCCGGCGCCCCACGGCGACTCCCAGCTCGGCTCGCCCGGCTTGGCAGCTTTCCACAATACGAAGTCCAGTGGGTCCTGTTTCGACTCATCGACTTCGATGCGCGCACCAATGCGCAGGTCTTCGATCTTCTTGCGCGACAGCTTGCCGTAGCCCATGAACTTGGCGACGCGGTAATACACGTCGCCATTGCCCGGTGCGTAGGCATAGCCCTTGTCGATCAAGGTCTGGATCATGCTCAGCATGCCAGGAATGTGGTCCGTGGCACGGGGTTCCAGGTCCGGCTTGAGGATATTGAGGCGCGCCTCATCCTCGTGCATGGCCTTGATCATGCGCTCGGTCAGCGCATCGTAAGGCTCGCCGTTTTCGCGGGCACGGTTGATGATCTTGTCTTCGATGTCGGTGATGTTGCGCACGTAGGTCAGGTCATAACCGCTGAATCGCAACCAGCGGGTCACCAGGTCGAACGCCACCATGCTGCGACCATGGCCAATATGGCAGTAGTCGTACACAGTCATCCCGCAGACATACATGCGGACCTTGTTGCCATCCAGCGGCTTGAAGACTTCTTTGCTCTTGGTGAGCGTGTTGTAGATCGTAAGCACAGGGTTTCCCTTAAGACTTGATCACTGACCCCAGGAATCGCGCAAGGTCACGGTACGGTTGAATACCGGAGCACCAGGTTTCGAGTCCTTGATATCCGCGCAGAAGTAGCCTTCGCGCTCGAACTGGAAACGGTCTTCCGGCTGTGCGTTGCCCAACGAAGGCTCGGCACGACAACCAGTGAGTACTTGCAGGGAGTCAGGGTTGATGTTGTCCAGGAAGCTGGCGCTGTCTTCGGCCTTCTCCGGGTTCGGCGAACGGAACAGGCGATCGTACAGACGCACCTCGCACTCGACGCTGGCAGCAGCCGGCACCCAGTGGATCACGCCCTTGACCTTGCGACCTTCCGGGTTCTTGCCCAGGGTGTCGGGGTCGTACGAGCAACGCAGCTCGACGATGTTGCCGTCGGCGTCCTTGATCGCTTCGTCAGCGCGGATCACATAGCTGCCACGCAGGCGCACTTCGCCGGTAGGCTCCAGGCGCTTGTAGCCTTTTGGCGGCTCTTCCATGAAGTCTTCACGGTCGATGTAGATTTCCCGGGCGAACGGCAGGACGCGCACGCCCATGTCTTCTTTCGGGTGGCGCGCCAGCTCGAGGTTCTCGACCTGACCTTCCGGGTAGTTGGTGATCACGACTTTCAGCGGACGCAGCACGCACATGGCGCGCGGGGCACTGTGATCCAGGTCGTCACGGATGCTGAATTCCAGCATGCCGAAATCCACCACGCCGTCGGAACGGTTGGTGCCGACCATTTCGCAGAAGTTGCGGATCGATTTTGGCGTGTAGCCACGACGACGGAAGCCCGACAGCGTCGACATGCGCGGGTCGTCCCAGCCATTGACGTGCTTCTCGTCCACCAGTTGCTTGAGCTTGCGCTTGCTGGTGATGGTGTAGTTCAGGTTCAGGCGGCTGAATTCGTACTGGCGCGGATGGGCCGGCACCGGCAGATGCTCGAGGAACCACTCGTACAGTGGACGATGGCTCTCGAACTCCAGGGTGCAGATCGAGTGAGTGATGCCCTCGATAGCGTCCGACTGGCCATGGGTGAAGTCGTAGTTGGGGTAGATGCACCACTTGTCACCGGTCTGGTGGTGATGGGCATGACGGATGCGGTACATGATCGGGTCGCGCAGGTTCATGTTCGGCGAGGCCATGTCGATCTTGGCGCGCAGCACCCGTGCGCCATCCGGGAATTCACCGGCGCGCATGCGGGCGAACAGGTCCAGGTTCTCTTCCACGCTGCGATCACGGAACGGGCTGTTCTTGCCCGGCTCGGTCAGGCTGCCACGGTACTCCTTGGCCTGCTCGGGGGTCAGGTCGCAGACGTAGGCGTTGCCGGCCTTGATCAGCTCCACCGCCCAGTCGTGCAACTGGTCGAAATACTGCGAGGCGTAGCGCACCTCACCGGACCATTCGAAACCCAGCCACTTGACGTCGCTTTCGATCGCGTCGATGTATTCCTGGTCTTCCTTGGCCGGGTTGGTGTCGTCGAATCGCAGGTGCGTGACGCCGCCGAACTCCTGGGCCAGGCCGAAGTTCACGCAGATCGACTTGGCGTGGCCGATGTGCAGGTAGCCGTTGGGCTCCGGTGGGAAGCGAGTGACGATCTGTGTGTGCTTACCCGAGTCCAGGTCCGCCTGGATGATCGGGCGCAGGAAGTTGACCGGCACGGCCGGGCCGGTCTTGGAATTCGAGGTAGGGTCGACAGTGGGCTTGCTCATAGGATCCTTGAACATACAAGTGCGCGGCCGGGTGCGGCCTGATAAATCAAAGCCCGTATCATAGCCGATGCTGTCAAGCAGCTGACAGGCCAGGTCGGTAAACGATTGAATTTAATCGACGACCAGATGAAAAACAGCCTCGAAATTCGTGCCTGGCGCGCTAAACTGCCCAGCCTGGCCCATTAGCGGCCAGACCGGTTGCGGGCATCACAGCCCCAAAACCCACGAATTCCTTGAAAGAGTACCGATCATGACCCAAGTCAAACTGACCACCAACCACGGCGACATCGTCCTGGAACTGAACGCTGAGAAAGCGCCGCTGACCGTTGCCAACTTCGTTGAATACGTCAAGGCCGGCCACTACGAAAACACCGTGTTCCACCGTGTCATCGGTAACTTCATGATCCAGGGCGGCGGTTTCGAGCCAGGCATGAAAGAAAAGAAAGACAAGCGCCCAAGCATCCAGAACGAAGCCGACAACGGCCTGCCGAATGAAAAGTACAGCGTCGCCATGGCCCGCACCATGGAGCCGCATTCGGCCTCCGCACAGTTTTTCATCAACGTGGCGGACAACAGCTTCCTCAACCACAGCAGCAAGACCACCCAGGGCTGGGGCTATGCCGTGTTCGGCAAAGTGGTTGAAGGCACCGACGTGGTCGACAAGATCAAAGGCGTCTCCACCACTTCCAAGGCCGGCCACCAGGACGTCCCTGCAGAAGACGTGATCATCGAGAAAGCCGAGATCATTGAGTGATACTGCTGATTTCAGATTTGCATCTGGAAGAGGAGCGCCCGGACATTACCCGGGCGTTTCTGGATTTACTCGCCACACGCGCCCGCTCGGCGCAAGCGTTGTACATCCTGGGCGATTTTTTCGAAGCCTGGATTGGCGACGATGCCATGACGCCGTTCCAGCGTTCCATCTGCCAGGCCCTGCGCGAATTGAGCGACAGCGGCACGGCCATTTTCCTGATGCACGGCAATCGCGACTTCATGCTGGGGCAGGCCTTCTGCAAAGCGGCCGGCTGCACCCTGCTCAAGGACCCGAGTGTCGTGCAGTTCAACGGCGAGCCGGTGCTGCTGATGCACGGCGACAGCCTCTGCACCCGCGACGAAGGCTACATGAAACTGCGGCGCTGGCTGCGCAACCCGCTCACGCTGTTCATCCTGCGCCACCTGCCGCTGGCCAGCCGCCGCAAACTGGCGCGCAAACTGCGCAGCGAAAGCCGCACGCAGACGCGGATGAAAGCCAATGACATCGTCGACGTCACGCCCGAAGAGATCCCGCGGATCATGCAGCAATACGGCGTGAAGACCCTGATCCACGGCCACACCCATCGCCCCGCCATCCACAAGCTGCAACTGGGCGAACACGCCGCCCGGCGCATCGTGCTGGGGGATTGGGACAAGCAAGGCTGGGCGCTGCAGGTGGATGAGCAAGGGTTTGCGTTGGCGCCGTTTGGTTTTGGCAATGCGCAGTTGGCGTTGCCAAGCCATTAAAGAACCCATGAGATCCCTGTGGGAGCGAGCTTGCTCGCGATAGCGATGTGTCAGTCGACATCAACGTTGACTGTCATGCCGCTATCGCGAGCAAGCTCGCCCCCACAGTGGATTGCATTTCACTTCTGAATCAGTGCCCCGCCGACGCAGGCCCCGCCTTCGCCGCAAACGGCGGCTTCGCCAGCCACACCAGCACAATCAAACCCATGAACGCCCAGCCCAGCAGCGTGAAGTAATCCACGGTGGAGAGCATGTACGCCTGGCTGGTGAGGACCTGGTCAAGCCGGGCATAGGCCGGTGTGCTCGCGCCGCCGAGCTGGTTGAGCGCCTCGCGGGTGGCCGGTTCGAAGGTGCTGATGCTTTCGCTCAGGTAGGCATGGTGCTGATCGGCGCGGCGGATCCAGATCCAGGTGGTCAGGGATGCGGCGAAGCTGCCGCCCAGGGTCCGCAGGAACGTCGCCAGCCCGGCGCCGTCGGCAATCTGGTGCGGCGGCAGGTCCGACATCAGGATGCTCAGGGTCGGCATGAAAAACAGCGCCACGCCGATGCCCATGAACAATTGCACCAAGGCGATGTGCTGGAAATCCACCTCGTTGGTGAACCCGGCGCGCATGAAGCAGCTCAGACCGATGGCCAGAAACGCCAAGCCGGCCAACAGACGCAGGTCGAACCGGTGGGCGTACTTGCCGACAAAGGGCGACATCAACACCGGCAGGATGCCGATGGGCGCCACCGCCAACCCGGCCCAGGTGGCTGTGTAACCCATCTGGGTCTGCAACCATTGCGGCAGGATCAGGTTGATGCCGAAGAAGCCGGCATACCCCCCCACCAGGACGATGGTGCCGATGCGGAAGTTGCGGTAGGCGAACAGCCGCAGATTGACCACCGGATGACGGTCGGTCATTTCCCAGATCACGAACACCGCCAGGGCAATCAGCGAAATCACCGCGCCAATGATGATGAAGTTCGACTCGAACCAGTCCAGGTCGTTGCCCTTGTCGAGGATCACCTGGAGCGCACCGACCCCGATGATCAGGCTGATCAAGCCGACGTAATCCATCGGTTGGTAGCTGGTGACGACCGGCCGCGCCTTGAGCTGCTGACGCACCACCATCACCGCAAAGACCCCGATGGGCACATTGATGAAGAAGATCCACGGCCAGCTGTAGCTGTCGGTGATCCAGCCACCGAGGATGGGCCCGGCAATTGGCGCTACCACCGTGACCATCGCCAGCAACGCCAGGGCCATGCCGCGCCTGGCCGGTGGGTACACGGCAATCAGCAAGGTCTGGGTCATCGGGTACAACGGCCCGGCCACCAACCCCTGGAGCACGCGAAAACCAATCAGCTCCGGCATCGAGGTGGAAATGCCGCACAGGAACGAGGCGAGCACGAACAGCATCGTCGCCCACAAAAACAGCTTCACCTCGCCAAACCGACGGCTGAGCCAGCCGGTCAGCGGCAGCGCGATGGCGTTGCTCACCGCGAACGAGGTAATGACCCAGGTGCCCTGCTCCGAACTCACGCCCAGGTTGCCGGAAATCGTCGGCAAGGCGACGTTGGCAATGGTGGTGTCGAGCACTTGCATGAACGTCGCCAGCGACAGCCCGATGGTGCTGAGCAACAGGCTGGGCGGCGTGAAAGACGCGTTATTGCTCATTGCGAAAATCCTATGAAGCGAAACGGATATGACAAAGTTCGCGGAAAAGTCCCAGTGGGATGAGGGACAAAAACTGTGGGAGCGAGCCTGCTCGCGATGGCGGCGTGTCAGTCGCCATCAACATTGGCTGATCCGCCGCTATCGCGAGCAGGCTCGCTCCCACAGGTTCAAGCAGTGACTGACAATCCGTTGATCCTCAGCGCTGGGCAGTCTTGCTGGCAACCGCGCTGTTTTCGTGGATCAGCCGCGTGATCATCGCGTCAGCGTCGGCCAGTTGGCGGTCGTAGACCTGGGTGCTGAACGAGGCTTTTTGCGGCGGCTGCTGGGCCAGTACCGGGCCGCTCTGGTCGTGCAGGTTGACGCTGACCTGGGTCGACAGGCCAACCCGCAGCGGATGCTTGGCCAGTTCCTGGGCATTGACATGAATGCGCACCGGCACCCGCTGGACGATCTTGATCCAGTTACCAGTGGCGTTCTGCGCCGGCAGCAAGGCAAACGCACTGCCGGTCCCGGCACCGAGGCTGTCGATGGTGCCGCTGTATTTCACATCGCTGCCGTACAGATCAGCTTCGATGTCCACCGGCTGACCGATGCGCATGTCACGCAACTGGGTTTCCTTGAAGTTGGCGTCGATCCACAGCTGATCCAACGGGATCACCGCCATCAGCGCCGTGCCCGGTTGCACCCGTTGGCCCAGTTGCACGGTGCGCTTGGCAACATAACCGGTGACCGGCGCGATCAAGGTGCTGCGGGCGTTGGCCAGGTAGGCCTGGCGCACTTGCGCGGCGGCGGACTGCACGTCGGGATGGGACGACACCACCGTGTCATCCACCAGGGCGCTGGTGGTCTTGAGCTGTTGCCGGGCATTGGCCAGGGCGTTCTGCGCCGAGGTCAGGTCGTCGCGGGCGTGGGACAGTTCTTCCTGGGAAATCGCCCCGCCGGCCGCGAGATTTTTACGCCGGTTGTAGTTTTCCTGGGCCTTCTGTACCTCGGCCTCTTGCGCGTTGACCTGCGCCCGCATGCCGTCGACGTTGCTGTACAAGCCACGCACCTGGCGCACGGTACGGGCCAGGTTGGCCTGGGCACTTTGCAACCCGACCTGGGCATCGTTCGGATCGAACTGCACGAGCACCTGGCCCTCACGTACCAGGTCACCGTCGTCGGCGCCGATACTCACCACAGTACCGGTGACCAGCGGCGTGATTTCCACCACATTGCCGTTCACATAGGCATCGTCGGTGCTTTCGCTCCAGCGACCATACAGCTCATGCCAGCCCCAGACGCCGAGGCCCGAGAGAATGACGATCAGCGTCAGTGTCACCAACATGACCTTGCGCTTGCGTGGGTTGCTGCTGTCCTGCGCATTTTCGGTTTGAGTCGTTTCGGCAGTGGCCATGACAAGTACCTCGAAATCAGTTATTCGGCGTGGTGGAGGCCGGGGTGGCCGAAGCCAGGGTCTCGGTCTGGAAACCACCGCCCAGGGCCTGCATCAGCTGGATCGACAAATCGATCTGTTCGGCATTCAGGTTCGCCAGTTGGCGCTGGGACTGGAGCAGTTGCTGCTCGATGCTCAGCACGTCCAGGTAATTACCGATGCCCGAGCCATAACGCTGGACCACGGTGTCGTAGGAGTTGCGGGCAATATCGGTGGCGTGTTGCTGGGCACCGATCTGCCGCGCGATGTCTCGCAATTGGTTAATGGTGTCGCTGACATCCCCAAGGGCCTTGACCAGGCTCTTGTTGTATTGCGCCACCGCCAGGTCGTAATCGGCGTCCCGGGCATCCAGGTCCGCCCGCAGGCGGCCGCCATCGAAGATCGGCAGCGACACCGTCGGCGCCACGTTGAAGAAGCGGCTGGCCGAACCGAACATCGCATCGCCCAGCAGCGACCGTACCCCCGCCGCCGCGCTCAGGTTGAGGTTGGGGTAGAAGTTGGTCTTGCCGGCCTCGATGTCCTTGCTTGCCGCCTCGACCCGCCAGCGCGCCGCGACCAAGTCCGGACGCCGTCCCAGCAATTCGGCCGGCAGGTTCGACGGCAAGGCCACCGCGCTGGCTTGCAGCACGTTGGGCCGGGCGATTTCATTGCCGCGATCCGGACCTTTGCCCAGCAGCACCGCCAAGGCGATTTTCGCGCTTTGCAGGCGTTTCTCCGCGTCTATGCGGGTCGCGTCGGCACTGGCTTCCAGGCTTTCGGTCTGCTGGAACTGATATTCGCTGTCGATCCCGGCGTTGAGGCGGCGCTTGCCCAGGTCGAGCATCTGCCGGGTACGCTTGAGGTCCTCGGCGGCCAGGTCATAAATAATGTGGGCCTGGCCGAGGTCGCTATAGGCCCGCGCCACGTCGGCGGCCAGGGTCAGTTGTGCGGCCTGGCGATCGATTTCAGCGGCGCGGGCCTGGCCCAGGGCCGCTTCCCAGGCAGCGCGCTGGCCGCCCCAGAGGTCAAAGTTGTAATTGAAATCCACACCCAGCGTTCGCAAGGTACTGTAGGCGCCGCCCTGCCCTTGCGGGTCTTGGTCACGGGACAGACGCGAACGGCTGGCGCCGCCACTGGCATCCAGGGTCGGCAGGCGCGCGGCATTGGCGGCATAGGCTGCGGCACTGGCCTGATGCACTCGGGCGCTGGCGATCTGCATGTCTGGGCTGTCGCGCAGGGCTTCGCGGATCAAACCGTCGAGCTGCGGGTCGCCGAGGCTTTTCCACCAGTCGCTTTTCGGCCACGAGGCTGGCGACAACGTGACCCCGTTCAGGGATTGCCCGGCCTTGAGGCTCTGGGCTTCAAGGCTGACCCCTTCGGTCTTCAGACCGCTGTAGCTGGCACAGCCGGCCAGGCTCATCGCCAACAGCACCAAGCTCAAGCGGGCACGCAAGGTTTTACGAATCATTTGTCCCCCATTCGCAGCACTGTGATGGGATCACCGGCGGCGAGCAGAATTTTCTTGAGGATCTGTTCGAGGGCTTGCAGCTCCTCGCGGCTGATGGCGCTGGCCAACTGGTTCATGGCGTCGGCACCGATGTACGGCAGGCGATCGGCGAGGGCCTGGCCCGCTTCGGTCAGCACCAGTCGCACTTGCCGGCGGTCTTCGGCCGAACGTTGGCGAACCAGGAAACCTTTCTGCTCCAGGCGATCGAGCATCCGCGTCATTGAGCCGCTGTCCAGGGACAGGTACCGGCACAGCTCGGCCGGCGTGTCGATGCCGTGCTGGGCCATGATGATCAACACCTTGAACTGCGCGGCGGTGATCCCGACCGGCTCCATGTGGGTATCGATGATCCGGTCCTTGAGCAGCGCGGCGCGGCCGAGCAGCATGCCGAGCTGGCAATTGTGGAATTCGTCTGGGGTGAAATGCTTCATCTGACCACCGTTTGCTGCCTAGGCAGTGAATGTATGTCGAGATATTACTGCTTAGGCAGCAAATGTCAAACAAATAGATAGGCTGCTATGTACTAACAGACAAAATGCAGACAGACCTGTGGGAGCGAGCTTGCTCGCGATAGCGGTGGATCAGCCAACATGGATGTCAACTGACATACCGCTATCGCGAGCAAGCTCGCTCCCACAGGGTTTGGGGGGAAGGTTTAGAAATCGCGCTTGTAGAAAATATCCAACGAACTGGCGACGCCGCTGGCAGCTTCGAGGTAGACCTTCTTGCTGAGTTTGTAGCGCAGGGCAATGGTGTTGGCCGGTTCGAACACGCCGACGCCGTAGCGCAGGCTGAGTTTTTCCGAGAGGTTGCCGCTGGCCACCACGCTGGTGGTATCGCCGCTGCCCTGGGTGTCGAGCTGGAAGTCCTCGATCCCCAGGTTATTGGCCAGGCTGGTGGTCACTCCCGAGCTGCCCATCAGCCCCAGGCCCAACGCTGCCTGGGCGAGCATGTTGTTGTCCTCGCCCGTGGTGCTCAGCGGTCGGCCCAACACCAGGTAAGACAATGCCTGCTCCTGGCTCATGGCCGGCTCCGAGAAAATCTGCGTGGTCGGCTGCTCGGCGCTGCCGCTCAAGCGAATACCGGCGATTACGTCGTCGGTCTGGCGGATCGCTTCGATGTCCAGGTAAGGCTGGTCGATGGGCCCGGCGAACAACAGCCGCGCCCGACGCACCGTCAGCCGTTGTCCGTAGGCCCGGTAGCGACCGTCGTTGAGCCAGAGCTCACCGCGGGTGTCCATGTTGTCGCCGATGTGTACCTGCCCTTGCACGTTGGCCGTCAGGCCGAAGCCTGAAAAGGCGAGTTTTTCCTGGCCGACGATCACATCGATGTCCATCGCCATGGCGATCGGCGTCGTGCCTTCTTCAGTCTGGTGGCCGACGATCACCGTGTCATCCGACACCTTGACGGTCGAGGGCGGCAATTCGCGGATGGTGATCTCGCCTTTGGGTATCAGGACCTTGCCGGCGATGGAAAGCCGCTCGCCCTGCATCGTGATAGTGAGGTCGGGCGCCACGTCCAGCACTGCATAAGGCTCGACGGTGACCGGCAGTTGCGAACCCTTGAGGGCCAGGTTCATGGACAGGGCCTCGCCCCAACCGATGTTGCCACTCAGGCTGCCCTGCCCGCTCTTGCCACTTTTCCAGTCGCCGTTGAGCCGTACCGTTTCACCGGCAATCATGGCCCGCACCTGCAGGGCTTCGAGGCTGACCGGCAATTCCGGGCCAGACACTTCGCCGTCACTGAGCACCAGGTTGCCGTTGACTTGGGGCGCGAGCAAACCACCGGACAACGTCCCGCTGCCGTTCAAATGGCCGGTCAGGGTTTCCACCATCGGCACAAACGGCCGGGCCACCGACAGGTCCAAGCCGGTCAGGCGGAACGAGCCAGTCAGCGGCTTGCTGGCCGGCAGCGGATTGATCTGTGCCTGGAGCATCAGCTCACCGAGCTTAGCGCCGACGAAATTCAGGTGGGTGTCGATGCGCTTGGGGGTCAGGCGACTGTCCAGCGTCAAAGTCTGGTATGGGAAGTCCACCCAGTGCTCGTTGTCGCGCGCCTTGTCTCGAATCCGTAAGGTTCCGCCACTGGCATCCACCAGGATCCGCCCACTCGGGCCGCTGGCCGGCAGGTCCAATTGCAGGTCAGCGTTGAGCTGGCCCTGCCAGGCAAAATCCTTGGGCATCCACTGGGCCAGGCTTTCGATGGGAAATTGCTTGAGGTGATAACGCAGCTTCGGTTCCGGCATCAGGCGCTGGTCTTCACCACACAGGCTGGCCGGGCCGGAACGCCAACAGTGAGCGCCCACGTTGAGCGTGCCATTGGCCAGGCGCTCCAGCTTCGCCGGGGCTTGCAGGCGCCAGGCTTGACCGCCGACCTGCACCTCGCCGCTGGCCAAACGCCCGCGCCAGTTGCCCTGGTCGAGGGCGCCATCGAGCGCCAGAGTGGTGTCGAGCTGCGGCCCTTGCAGGTCCAAGGTGAGTTTTTGCTGCTTGATATCGCCCTGCCCGCTGACCGTGAGCACACCTAGAGAGGTTTCGCCGGCGCGGATGCCGCTGGCCTTGAGATCGACTTTTCCCCGTTGCGCACTGTCGAGGGTCGCGTCCAGGTTCAGGCTTTGCAGGCGATTGTCCTGGAACGCCAATTGCGAGCCTTGCAGGCCGAGCTTGCCTTGCGGAGCCTTCAACGTCCCGGCCACATCGATACGGCCCATGACTTGGCCGCGCAACTGCGGCCAGAGCTGGGCCAGGCGCGCGAGCTTGATGTCGACCTGGCCGGTGAGTTTCTGTTGCAGGCTGCCGGTGCCGTTGATGCGGTTATCCCCCAGGCGGATGTCCAGGGCGCTGAGGTTCCACTGCTCGCCGGCGCCGCTGGCCTTGGCCTGGAACAGCGCCGGTTGCCCGCGCAGCTTGCCCTTGAGGTCGAGGTCGGCATCGAGGCTGAGACTGTCGTCCTTCAGCGACCCTTTGCTGCGCAACGGCCCGGCCAGGGTGCCGGGCAGTTCACCAAGCCAGTACGCCGGGTTGATGGCCGACAACTCCAGCGCCGTATCCCAGGCGATGCCCTCGGCAAATTGCAGGTCCAGGTGCCCTGCGGCCTTGCCCTGCCCGGCCGCGAGCTCAAGCTGCGGCAAATGGATTTGCGTCAAGTCGCCGCTGAACGGGCTGCCCAGGTTGAAGGCCCCGGCGGGTCCGTCCAAGGCAGCCTGGAAATTTCCCAGGTATTGACCATCGGTGTACGAGACTTCGCCACTGAAACTGCGCAACGTCACCTGCGGCTCGTCAATCAGCGGATAGAGGCGATGCCAGGGGAAATCCAGCCAGGCGATTTTCGCCTCGGCGCTAAGGCCTTCGCGCCAGTCCAACTGGCCGGTGAGTTTCAGGCTTTGCTGGTCGCCGGCGTCAAGGTCCAGACCGGCGATCTGTGCACCATTGGCATCCACCTTGCCTTGCAGCAGCAACGCTACCGGTCCCTTTTCGGCAGGCAGCGTGGCCTTGCCGAGCAGTTGATAGCCGTTCTTCAGGTCGCCTTCGCCGGTCAGTTCCAGCTGATTGAGCATCAGGGTGTCGGGCAGGTCGGCACTGGCCTTGAAGCCGTCAGCGGTGATGCGCACCTTGGCCGGCAGGTTGTCCGCCAACGGTTGCAGCTCACCGATGAGTTGGCCTTGCAGGTAACCGCTGCTCAGTGCCTTGAGGTTTAGGGTTTTGAGCAAGTTGCCGTCGATGTCCAGGTCCAGCGCCCAAGGTGTTGCACCTGGCGCGGGCAAGGTCAACAGCCCTTTGGCCTTCAACGGCCAGTCGCCGCCTGGTTTCAACAAGCCGGACAACGTCAGGCTCAGTTCGTCGCGCTGCAATTGCACCGAGTCGATCTGCAAGCCTTCGGCGGTCCAGTGGGCGACCAGTTGCAAGCCCTTGAGCTGTTCGCTGCCATTGAACAACAGGCTACCCACCTGCACCTCACCCAACTCGATGGCCACCGGCAACTCCAGGTCCGGCAAGCTGATCGGCGCGCTGCTCGGCTCATCGACTGACGGCGGCAATTGCAGGCTGACCTTGTCAGCCTTGAGCTGTTCGATGCACAGCGTCATGCGCATCAGGCACAACGGCGACCAGGCGAGGATCACCCCGTCGAGTTCTACCCGCTGGCTGTCTTGTTGCCACAACACATGCTCGGCACTCCATTGGCCGCCCAGTCGCCCCTGGAAATTCTCCGTGCTCAACCCCGGTATCAAGCCGAGGGTCCAGCGACTGCCCCATTGAGTGCCCAGCATGGCACTCAAGGCCAGCACTATCAGCACCAGCAACGTAGCGAGCGCCAGCAGCGTTATCTTCAAACCACGACTCACAGCTCGGGCCCCATGGAAAAGTGCAAACGAATACCGCCCTCGTCGTCCAGCGCATGGGCCAGGTCGAGGCGGATCGGGCCCACCGGCGACACCCAGCGCACGCCGACGCCCACGCCGGTCTTGAGGCTCGGCAGTTCAAGGCTGTTAAAGGAGTTGCCCTGGTCGACGAAGGTCGCCAGCCGCCATTTCTCGGCGATTGAATATTGATATTCGAGGCTGCCGGCGACCATGTAGCGACCGCCGATGCGATCGCCCTCGGAGTTTTCCGGCGACAGGCTCTGGTAGTCGTAACCGCGCACACTCTGGTCGCCCCCGGCAAAAAAGCGCAGGGACGGCGGGATCGATCTATAGCCATTGGTGGCGCTGCCACCGACCTGGGCCCGGGCCAGCAGGCGATGTTTGTCGAACACCGTGGTCAGGCCCTTGACCATGGCCGTGCCATATAAAAGGTTGTTGTCCGAGCCAAGCCCTTCCTTGGCGAGCTTGGTGTCGAATTGCAGGCGATAGCCGTTGTGCGGGTCAATGCGGTTGTCACTGCGCAGGTAGGAATAGCTGACGCCGGGCATCAGCAAGGTACTCAAGCCCGAATCGTCGCCGAGGCGATACTCCTCCCGCTGCCACTTGAGCGACACCACCCGTTGCCAACCGCTGGGCAACTTGCTGTGCCATTCAAGGCCCACGGTCAGCAGTTTGCTGAGACTGTCGGTGTCGGCCAGCTCTTCATATTGATAACCGCCGGCGTAGCGCAGCTTGTCGGTCAGCGGCGGGTCCAGTGGCACGTCGTACCACAGGCCGACGTTCTGCCGCGGCGCCGACACTTCCGTCTCCCAGCCATAACTGTGGCCCTGGGCATTGACCCAATGGCGAGTCCAATTGGCCTTGGCCCGTGGGCCGACGTCGGTGGAAAACCCCAGGCCCAGGCCCATGGTGCGCGGCTTGCGGGTGTCGAGCTTGACCGCCACCGGAATCACGTTATCGGTGGCCGCAGTGGGCGCCGCATCTACCCGGACGCCCTCGAAATAACCACTCGATTGCAGGGCCTGGTTGAGCTCGGCAATCAGTTCGGAGTCGTACGCGGCGCCCGCCTTGAACGGCACCATGCGCTGCAACAGCTCTTCGTCTATCGGAGTGTCGCCTTCGAAGTGCACGGGCCCCAGGGTGTAGCGCGGGCCGCTGTCGTAGATCAACTCGATGTCGGCGACACCCGCCTGGGGGTCCACGCGCAATGTCTGGCTGACAAAACGCCCGCTGAAAAAGCCATAACGCGAAGCCTGATTCAGGATCTGCCGCTTGGCGTCCTCGTAACGGCCGTGGTTGAGCACCGCGCCCGGCTTGAGGGCCGCGTTGTCGGGGACGCGAAAGGCTTTGAGCGAGGCCGCCGGGCCGTCGATGCGCACGGAGACATTACGCAAGTGCACAGGCTCGCCGGGGTCGATGGTCAGCACCAGGCGCGGCACCTTGCCGCCCTTGACCTCGCTGTCGATCTGCGGCTGGTAATAACCCAAGGCCTGGGCGGCCTTGCGCGCCTGTTCCTCGGCACCGCGACTGAAGCGCAGCAAGGCTTCTTCGTCACGGTCACCTACACCGCCGATGTAACCTTCTACGTTGGCCTTGAGTTCGTCGTTGGACGGCTTGACCCGTACATCCAATTCACTTTGTGCCAGCGCCGCACAGCTGAGGGACAGCAAGAGCGCGCCACTGGTCATTCGTCCTGGGAAATTCATGGCGCGGATGCTATCACGAGCTTGGAAGCCTGATAGAGCCAGACATTTCCCAAAAGTTCGGCCGATTATGCGGTTGCGCTTTGCAGAACTTGGGGGTTGGCATGAAAGAACACGTGTTCACGGACGGGTCCTACCGCAATCTCACCGATTTCCTCATAGCCCTGGCGTTTATAAAACTCCAGGTAACGTGGGTTGCCGGTGTCTAGCACGACGCCTTGGGAGTTTTCGTCCACCGCACACCAGTTGTGCACCGCCGCGAGCAGCTGTTCACCAAAGTGCTGGCCTTGAAACTGTGGATGAACCCCCAGCAGCGGCAACACATGGACAGCATCCGACGGCAGGCAGGCTGCCACCGCTGCGTGGTAGTCCAGATAGCGCCGGGTGCAGCGAAAACCGGTGCTCAACACCATGCGCAGGCGCCAGGCCCAGCTTTCGGTGATGCCCAGGCGCCGCTGCGGAGGGGCGATCAGGGCGATGCCGATCAGGCGATCGTTGACCAGCAGGCCGATGGCCGGCAGATCCTGGAGAAAGTGTTGCTTGACCAGCTCGCGCACCGTGGCGCGTACCCGATGTTCATAACCGGGACGCTCGGACTCGAACAAGAAGCTGAAGGTCGGTTCATGGCGATAAGCCTGATACAGCAATGAACGGGCTTCGCGGGAGTAACCGCTGTCGAGCATATGAATGTCGGCAATGGCGGTGGCGGTTTCAGGCATGACGGTAGATCTCCTGGGCGAGGCTCGATGAGGCCCCGCTCTTATTGAGTACGAACCCGATTGGGTTGCGATCGTTCCTACACCCACAGGACATTAGCAGCGCATTTGTCCTACTGCCACGCTGGCTCAGTTCCGACATGTCAGCTAGCATCGCAGTTTTGCCAGGACAGCCGACCATGAAGATCGTCTCCTTCAACATCAACGGGCTGCGCGCCCGTCCCCATCAGCTGGCGGCGCTGATCGAGAAGCATCAGCCGGACGTGATCGGCCTGCAGGAAACCAAGGTCCACGACGAACAGTTTCCCCTGGCCGAGATTCAGGCCCTGGGTTACCACGTGCACTACCACGGACAAAAGGGCCACTACGGCGTCGCCCTGCTCTCCCGCCAGGCCCCACTGGCCCTGTATAAAGGCTTCGACAGCGATGACGAAGACGCCCAGCGACGCTTCATCTGGGGCACTTTCGCCGACGCCAATGGCGTGCCGGTGACGATCATGAACGGCTATTTCCCACAAGGTGAAAGCCGCGATCACCCGACCAAATTCCCCGCCAAGGAGCGTTTCTACAGCGATTTGCAGCAACTGCTGGAAAGCCGTTTCAGCAACGATCAACCGCTGGTGGTGATGGGGGACGTGAATATTTCCCCGGAAGACTGCGACATCGGCATCGGCCCGGACAACATGAAGCGTTGGCTGAAAACCGGCAAGTGCAGCTTCCTGCCGGAAGAACGCGAGTGGATGGCCCGCCTGAAGAACTGGGGCCTGGTGGACAGCTTCCGCCACCTGAACCCGGACGTCACCGACCGCTTCAGCTGGTTCGATTACCGCAGCCGCGGTTTCGAGGACGAGCCCAAGCGCGGCCTGCGCATCGACCTGATCCTCACCTCCCATGGCCTGTTGCCACGGGTCAAGGATGCCGGCGTGGATTATGAGCTGAGGGGGATGGAGAAACCTTCGGACCATGCGCCGATCTGGCTGCAGTTGAGCTGACCGACAAGAAACGGCTCGCCGCAATGGCGAGCCGTCCTGTCACAGCGTACCCAGTTGCTTGAACAGGGTCAGGTTGTCCTCGATGTGCCAGTTGGCGACGATTTTTCCTTGGTCGACCTGATAGATGTCCGTGGCGATGAACTCCACGGGCTGGCCCTGGCCCTTGAGCTGGTCGAAGGTCCCGGTGAAATGCCCGCGAAAACGCAGGTGCACCACCACCCGATCCCCCGCCACCAACATCTGCTCAACAACGCAGCTGAGATCCGGCACGGCAGTGCGGAAAGCCCGTGACGCCAGCAACGGACCTTCCGGGCCCTGCTTGCGCCCGGCCGGAGGGGTCTTGTCGACGAAGCCCGGCGCCAGGGCTTCGCGGGCCAGCGCTTCATCGCCGGTGTGCCAGAACGTGTCATAGCGCCGCGCCGCCAGGATCATCTGCAACGCCTGCTGCTCGGGCAGGCTGCGGTCGACAATCAGGCTTTGCGGCTGCACAAGCGCATCGGGGGCGGCCGAAGCCCCCAGCGACAGGCCAAGGGCCAGGAGAAAACCGGCCAGGCGCAGGCCGCCGGGCATGGCAAGGGATAAGCACGACATGGTGGATTCCTTTGGGTCGATCAAGGGCCGGGCAACACACTGCGGCCCGGGGTTGTAGAACAGGTTTCAGAGGGCCTCGGGCTCTCGCAAGGACAGCGGGCTGGCAAGGGTGTAGCGGGCAATGTCGTCCTTGCGCATGAACGTCACGCCCGGGTGGCTTTTGGCGTAACGCAGGAACTCGTCCCAGACCCTTACCATTTGTGGCGTGCCACTGATGCGATCATGGGCGCTGATGGACATCATTCGCCGCCGCGTGCCGGCTTCTTCGTAAAGCTGATCGAAATCGAGCTTCACTTGCTCCAGAAAGGCCTGGGGCGAGTAATGGCGACCTTCGATCAGCACAATGTCGTTATTGCGCAACGTGTAGGGGACCACGACGAAATCCTTGCCGTTGACCGATTCGATGAAGGGCTCGTCGCGGCTGACGTCATCGATGTGGTAGAGGTAGCCCAGCTCCTGCAGCAACGCCAGGGTATTGGGGCTCCTGCGCAACCAGTTGCAGTTGTAACCGGTGACCGGCTGCCCGGTGACCTCCTGCACCATCTGCGCGGCCTGGCGCAGGAACGTCCGTTCCTCATCGCGGCTCATTGCAAACTGCGAACTCCAACGCGGGCCGTGTCCGGCCGCTTCGTGACCGCGGGCAACGATCTCCCGTGCCAGGGCCGGTTGGCGCCGCGCCGCTTCGCCGATCATGTGGGAAGTGACCTTGACGCCATGGCGGTCCCACAAATCCAGCATGCGTGGGATACCTTCCCGATAGCCGTAGGCAAACCAGGTATTGGTCACCGGATCACTGGGGACGCTGTCCGGGAAGTCCACCGGGGGGAACGGGCTGTCGGTCCCCTTGGGTGGCTGCCCTCCGGCTTCGAATTGCATGGAAATCGAAATGACCAACCGGGTGTCACCCGGCCAGAAACCACTCTTGGCAACGCTGGCGGCCTTGGTCGCGACACTGGCGCGGGCCGATCCGCTTGCCAGCAGGTCCCCCGCGCTCAACAGCGCTGCGGCGGCGCTGGCCTGGGCCAGAAAGGTCCTGCGTTCGGGGTTGTGGGTGACATCGGCGATGGCCATGGCAGAACTCCTGGGAAAACGCTGCGGGTAAGCTTCTTGGGTGCTAAGGTATTGCCTGCGTGTTTTCCTGATAATTGAGCTGTTTTCAAAAATACATTTCGAAAAATCCGAATAATGTTCCTGAAAAATCTCCAGCTGTTTTTACTCATTGTGGAAAAAGGCGGATTGTCTGCCGCAGGTCGAGAAATGGGGTTGTCTCCCGCGTCGGTCTCGGAACGGCTCGCCGCGCTGGAAACCTATTACGGTGCCACCCTGCTCAATCGCACCACACGTGCGATCAGCCTGACCGACGAAGGCAAGTTGTTGGTCGAAGGGGCCCGCCGGTTGCTGGCCGAGGCCGGTGAGTTGCACAGCAGCATTCGCGCCGGCAGCCAAACCCTTAGCGGGCCGATTCGCCTCAGTGCCCCGCAGGACTTGGGACGCCAATACATCGAGCCCATCCTGGCGCGCTTTCTCGATGAGCATCCGGATGTCAGCCTGGACTTGGACCTGGGCGACGGCTACGTGGATCTGGTCAGCCAGGGGCTCGATTTCGCCATTCGCTACGGCGCCTTGGCCGACAGCTCACTGCGCGCCAGGCCCCTGGGGGAAAACCGGCGCGTGGTCTGCGCCGCGCCCAGTTATCTGGCCCGTCATGGCACGCCCTTGCACCCCACCGAATTGACCCGACACGAATGCCTGGTGATGCGCCTGGGCATCAATACCGCGCGGGAATGGACCTTTAGCCGGCGCGGCGAGGTGCATCGTGTGCTGGTCCAGGGGCGGCGAATCGCCAATGATGGCGGTCTTGTGCGCCAGTGGTGCCTGGAGGGGCACGGCATCAGCCTCAAGTCGATCTGGGATGTGCGCGACGACCTCAAGAGCGGGCGCCTGGTGGAGTTGCTCCCGCAGTTCACCGCCGGCAGCACGCTACTGCAGATTGTCTACCCGACTGCCCGCATCCAACCCAAGCGCGTGAGGGCGTTGATCGAACGGCTGGTGGCCGAGTTGGCTGAAACCGAGACCGGGGTTTAGGGCGCAATCGCGCCGTCATCGTTCAGTCATCTATCTGACTTATTCTCCCGGCACTTCCCTGGGTTCTGAAGGTGTCGGCATGCGGCTGTCTGTGGTCTGGATAATGGCGTTGTGGCTGCCGTTGGCGATGTCCGCCGAACGCTTGCCCATTACCGGCCTGCCCCTTCCAGAAACCGGGCCGGCCCTGCGCCTCCAAGGTTCCAATACCATCGGCGCGGCGCTGGGCCCGGCGTTGGTCAAAGGGCTGATGGAACACCAGGGGTTGCTCAAAGTGAGCGCTGAAATCACTGGCAAGGACAATGAACAACGGATCGTCGGCCAGACCACTGACGGTCGGCGGGTAGAAGTCGACATTGCCGCCCATGGCTCCAGCACCGGGTTCGCAGCCCTCAAGCAGGGCAACGCTGACCTGGCCGCCTCTTCGCGACCGATCAAGGACAGCGAGCTGAAGGAACTGTCGCTGATGGGGGATCTGAAAAGTCCCACCGCCGAGCAGGTCATCGCCATTGATGGCCTGGCGATTATTCTTCATCCACAGAACCCGTTGCGTCAGCTCGATACCGTACAACTGGCGCGAATATTCAGCGGCGAGGCGAAAACCTGGGAAGCAGTCGGTAGCCTTGGCGGAGCGATTCATCTTTACGCCCGGGACGAACAGTCCGGCACCTACGATACCTTCAAGGAACTGGTCCTTAGCCGACAGGGCAAACGGCTGGATCCTTCAGCACGGCGCTTCGAATCCAGCGAGCAGTTGTCCGACGCTGTCAGCCAAGACCCGCAAGGCATCGGTTTCATCGGTTTGCCCTATGTGCGCCAGGCTAAAGCGCTGGCAATCGTCGATGGCGATTCCCAACCCATGTTGCCGTTGAACAACCTGATCGCCACCGAGGATTACCCCTTGTCCCGGCGGCTGTTCTTTTATGTGCCCCCCCAGGAAACCAACCCGTGGGCCGAGGCACTGGTTGAGTTCACCCAGAGCGACCAGGGCCAGGCCATCGTCGCGGCCAATGGGTTCATCGCCCAAACCGTCCAAGCCATGTCCGTCACACCCAATGCGCTGATGCCGGAGGGGTATCAGGCCCTGAGTCGGCATGCCCAACGCCTGAGCGTGAACTTTCGCTTCGAAGAAGGCAGTGCCAACCTCGACAACAAGGCTCACCAAGACCTCAGCCGGGTGCTCGACTATATAAAGCAGCACGACAAATCAGATCGACGTGTGACGCTGGTGGGGTTTGGCGACGCCAAGGACGACCCGGCGCGCGCGGACCTGTTGTCCAAGTTGCGGGCCATGGCGGTGCGCCGTGAGCTGGTCAAATACGGCGTGGCGCTGCGGGAGGTGCGGGGGTTTGGGGCATTGATGCCGGTGGCGGCCAACAGTGAGGATGAAGGCAGGGTCAGGAATCGGCGGGTGGAGGTTTGGGTTTACTGAATGGGATCAAGCGGCAGGCACAAACTCCTGTGGTTCGGACTTTTGATCGTTCCCACAGGGTTTCGAGGTGCTCACTGCATTGACGTTCGACGTCACCCCGCTAGCGCGCCGAATGACATCGAGCTTTACCGCCCCGCCAACTCCATGATCATCCGTGACAACAGATAAATCCTTGGCGCCACGCTCTCGACTTCCGCGTATTCCTCAGGCGTATGAATGTTGCCCCCAACAATCCCAAATCCATCCAGGGTTGGTGTGCCGACGCCGGCTGAGAGGCTGGCATCCGCCGCGCCGCCACTGCCCTCTTCGGTGAGTTTGCGCCCCAGTTCGCCATAGATCCCCTGGGCCATGGCCATCAAACGATCCGACTCCGCCGTTTGCGGCATTGGCGGCAGGCCGCGTTTGAGGCTGGTGGTGACTTCAGTGTCGGCGATCAGTTTGTCCTGCGACACGCGGGCCAGGTCTTTTTCGATGCGGTCGAATTCCTCCGGTACCGCTGCCCGAACATCGGCCTTGGCGCTGGCCCGGTCGGGGATCACGTTGGTCCGGTCGCCGGCCTGGAGCACGGTGAAGTTGATGGTGGTTTTCTTTTCCGCGTCGCCGAGCTTGCCCAGTTGCAGGATCTGATGCGCCGCTTCCATCGCCGCATTGCGTCCCAGTTCCGGCGCGACACCGGCATGGGACGCCTTGCCCTTGACCTCCACCAACGCCGTGGCACTGCCCTTGCGCCAGACCACCAGCCCATCGGCCGGGCGCCCCGGTTCAAGGTTAAGGGTCACATCATGGGCCTTGGCGGTTTTCTTGATCAGGTCGGTGGCGGCGTCAGAACCGGTTTCTTCGCTGGCGTCGAGCAGGAAAGTGATCTGCGCGTAGTCCTTGAAGTCCAGGTTCTTGAGCACCTTCAACGCATAGATCCCGGCGACGATCCCGCCCTTGTCGTCCATCACTCCCGGGCCGTAGGCCCGGCCATCCTTGATATGGAAAGGCCGCTCGGCGGCCGAGCCTTCCTTGAACACCGTATCCATGTGCGCCATCAGCAGGATCTTCGCCTTTCCAGTACCTTTGAGGGTCGCCAGGATGTGCTGGGTGCCGTCCGAGTTGGGCACCTTTTCAATGGTAGCGCCCAACTTCTTCAATTCGTCGATGGCAATGTCACCGACCTGGGTCAACCCCGGTACATACCCGGAGCCGGAGTCGATATTCACCAGCCGCTCCAACAGCTTCAGGGCCTCGCCCTTGTACTGTTCGGCGTCGCTGAGGACTTGTTGATGGGGCTGCGCGAAAGCAACGGGGGCGAAGGCGCCGAGGGCCAGGCTCAGGCCGAGACTGACGGCCAGACGGGAGCGAAGAGGAGTAATCGTCATGGGTTCATCCTTGTTCCGTATCGAGAAAGTGCCTTGGGCACCCTACCCGACAATGAAACAAGGCTCTAGACCGAATGCGACCTCAAGTCACATCAAAGAGGAACTGCCGGCTCCGTCGATACCTGCCGGGGGCGGTAACAAGTGACCCGATTGCGCCCGCCGGTCTTGGCCTCGTAGAGCGCCTGGTCGGCGTCATTGAGCCAATGGGTCGCATCGCCATAGTCCATGTTGAAGGCCGCCAAGCCAATGCTCAGACTCACCTTCAATGCCGGGTTCTGTTCGTAGCTGAGCGTCGCAAAGCGCTCGCGCAACCCGTCCATGGCCTGCACGGCGTTGTGAAGTGTCAGGTCCGGCAGAATCACACAGAACTCATCCCCGCCATAACGCCCGGCCACATCGGCAGTGCGAAGGTTTTGCTTGAGCATCTTGCCGAGCTGGCGCAGCACGATGTCGCCAGCCACATGGCCATAGGTGTCATTGATGGCTTTGAAATGATCGATGTCGATCAGCGCAATTGCGCCACGCCCTGCCCCGTCTTTCGGATGGCGCAGGCAACGCTGGAACTCCTCGTTGAGGCGGTCTTTCCAAGCACCATGATTGAGCAACCCGGTCAGGCTGTCGGTGCGACTCAGGGCCAGCAACTCGCGCTTTTGCCGGCCCAGGGCGTAGGCCTGGCGATAGCAGAACCAACCCAGCGCCATCGGGTACAGGCACAGCAGCGGCAAACAGGCGTAGAGCTGCGCCGGGCTGGTCATGGGCACGCTGGTCAGCGGGAAGATCATTTCGCCTACGACAACGCCTGCCACTTGGGCTACCCCCCCGATGAGCAGGAAACGCAGGCCGCCAATGGCGACGTTGTTCATCGCCATCATCGCTAGCGTGACGGCCGCAGGCAGCGGGTTGAACTGCATCGCCGCGACCCAGAAGCCGCCCAGGGCCGCATCGATCAATAAATTTAAGTGTTCGGCGTGGTACGGCGCCGCGCAATGCCGGGCCCACCAATAGGACAAGTGTGGCCAGAGCAGGCCGTTGAACAACATGAATCCCCAGACCCACGGCGCCGGCTCGAGAGGGTAAAGGGCAGCACTTACCAACACCAACCCCAGCGTCAAGCCCAGGATGCGCGATATATAAAGCCTCCTGGCAAGCGTGCGTCCCTTTCGTCCCGTTTTTTGCATAGAGACCTCTGCATCGCGGGTTTCCCGAGTTTTTCAGGGAGGGGATGCCTGGAGTCTATCAGGGCACCATCAAATAGCCACCATCAATGAAGGGGTATTTATTCTCTTCCGAATGCCGGGCTCGGCGCGGATTTTGGCTATACCTGACAAGGGCAATCAGCGAACCACCCGAAAGGAGATCCATGGGCAGTTATCAGGTGTTGATCATCGGCAGTGGATTTGGAGGCCAGTGCGCGGCGGTCAATCTGCTCAAGGAAGGCATTGAGGATTTCCAGTTGCTTGAGCGCCGGGATTTTTTCGGCGGCACCTGGTGCCAGAACACCTACCCCGGCGCGGCGGTGGATGTGCCGTCGCCCTTGTATTCGCTGTCGTTCGCCGCTTACGACTGGAGCCGGATGTTCGCTACACAAGAGGAACTGCACCGCTACACCCAACACGTAATCGAACGCTTCCAGTTGCGGGACAAAGTGCAGTTGGGGGCGAATGTCGAGCGAGTGGAATGGGATGACAACGCCAGGCAATGGCTTGTCCAGACTACCAAGGGCATCTACCGGTCGCAGTTCCTGATCAACGCCACCGGTCCCCTCAGCCAACCGGTGATCCCAGCGTTCGAAGGCCGGGAACGTTTCAAGGGCAAGACCTTTCACACCAATCATTGGGAGCATACCTACGACTATCGCCACAGGCGCGTGGCCATTGTCGGCAGTGGTGCCAGCGCCGCCCAGGTGATCCCGGCCATTGCCCCGGACGTCGAACACCTGCACGTGTTCCAGCGCACACCCCACTGGGTATTGTCACGCCCCGACCGCGCCTTCAACCGCTTCGAGCGCGGATTACTGCGCCTGGCACCGCTGCGCACGCTATTGCGTTGGTCGATCTATTGGCTGTTCGAAACCCGGGTGATCGCCTTCAAGTATTCACGGCCGGCGGTACGCCTGGTCCAGCGCCAGGCCTTGAAGCTGCTGGAGCGCCAAGTGCCGGACCCGGTCCTGCGGCGCCGCTTGACCCCCGACTACCTGATCGGCTGCAAGCGCGTGATCCTGTCCAATACGCTGTACCCGGCCCTGTGCCGCGCCAATGTCAGCGTGCATGGCCAGGAAGAAGGCATCGCCGCCCTCGACGAAACCGGCATCCTCACCCGGGACGGCCAGCACATCGAGCTGGACCTGATCATCTGGTCCACCGGCTTCGATGCCACCGACGGGGTGATTTCCTACCCCGTGACCGGCAAGCACGGTACCCGGCTTCACGACGTCTGGGCCCAGTACCCCCGCGCCTATCTGGGTACCAGCCTGCCGGACTTCCCCAACCTGTTTATTGTCACCGGGCCCAACACCGGCATCGGCCACACCTCGGCGCTGTTCATCATAGAGTCGCAGATGAACTACATACTGGACTGTATTCGCACCCTGAACCGGCGAAACCTGCGTAGCATCGAAGTGCAGCCAGCGGCCGAACAGCGCTACACCGAGATGATCCATCGGGAAATGCAGCGCACCGTATGGAAGTCCGGCGGGTGCCATAGCTGGTATCAAAGCAAAAGCGGCCATGTCATCGCGATGTTCCCCGGCTTCAGCTTCACTTATCACCGCCTGACCCGTCGGCTCAGGCTGGACGATCACATTCTGTCGTGACCCATGGAGGGCAAAATATGCTGGTGTTGTGGATAATTCTTGCCGTGCTTATCGCCTGGAGCTGGTTGACGTATCCAGCCATTGGCCAGGTGCTGTACGACACGAGCATGGCCTTGGAGGCACGTCTCTACCGGTTGCGCAAAATCAACGTACCGATCAGCGAGATGACCGTATCGACCTGGCAAGGCGGGCCTTATGAAGCATCCGGCAGCATCCTGATGCTCCACGGCTATAGCGGCGACAAAGACCTCTGGCTGCGCGTTGCCCGGCATTTTGTCGGTGCCTATCGGGTGGTGATCCCCGACCTGGCCGGTCATGGCGAAACCGGCTTCAAGGCCGGTGGCGGCTATGACATCCCGACCCAGGCCCGGCGGGTGATCGAGTTGCTCGACGCCTGCGGCCTGGACAAAGTCCATGTGATCGGCAACTCCATGGGCGGGCATCTCGCGGCATGGCTGGCGGCCACTTCGCCTGAACGGGTACTGACCCTGGCGCTGCTCGATCCGGCTGGCGTCACTTCGCCCCAACCCAGCGACATGGATCGTCAACTGGCCGCCGGCCGCAACCCATCCCTGGTGCACTCGCGGGAGGAATTCGCGCCGTTCTACGCAATGACCATGGCCTCGCCGCCCTGGGTCCCGGGCATGGTGATGGCGGCGGTTGCCGAGCGCTATGTGCAACATCGCGAAGAACTGGCGGAGATCTACGCCGATTTTCGCGCCAGCCCTCCGATGGAGCCACGCCTGGCCGACATCCGCGCACCCTCGCTGTTGCTCTGGGGTCGCCAGGACCGGGTGATCGACGTCAGCAGCGTGCCAGTGTGGAGCAAGGGCATCGCGGATTTGCGGGTGGAAATCTGGGACGGGGTCGGTCATCTGCCCATGATTGAAAAACCCGGGAAAACAGCAGCGCTGTATCAGGAATTTCTCAAGGGACTGGGGCAGTGAGCGGATGCCTCGCCACATGGCATTGGACCATGTGGGGGGTATCAGTCCCTGGCAGAATGAAGTCCTGAAGATTCTTCGTTTGTCGGCACTGGCGAAGGCTGCGATCTTTCGTTCAACTTTCCCACAGCCCAAACCAGGAACTCTCACCATGAGCTTCGTCAGTCCCGACCTGATCCGCCAACGCTTTTCCAAAGCGATGTCCGACATGTACCGCGACGAGGTGCCGCTCTACGGCGCGTTGATGAATCTGGTGGAGCAAACCAATGCCCAGGTGCTGGGCAAAGACCCACAACTGGCCGAACACCTGCGCAGCACCGGCGAACTCCAGCGCCTGGACCTGGAACGCCACGGTGCTATCCGCGTCGGCACTGCCGCGGAACTGGCCACCCTCGGGCGGCTGTTCGCGGTGATGGGTATGCAGCCCGTGGGCTATTACGACCTCACACCGGCTGGGGTGCCGGTGCATTCCACGGCATTTCGCGCCGTGCATGAAAGTGCCTTGCAGGTCAGCCCGTTCCGAGTATTCACCTCACTGCTGCGCCTGGAACTGATCGAAAACACCGAACTTCGGGCCTTTGCCGAATCGGTGCTGGATAAGCGCCAGATCTTTACCCCCACCGCCCTTCAGCTTATCGATCTCGCCGAACGCCAGGGCGGTCTGACGGAGCCGCAGGCCGAGGATTTCGTCCTACAGGCCCTGGAGACGTTTCGCTGGCACCACAGCGCCACTGTCACGGCCGAGCAGTACCGGCAATTGAGCGCCCAACATCGTTTGATCGCCGACGTGGTGGCCTTCAAGGGCCCGCACATCAATCACCTGACGCCACGTACTCTGGACATCGACATCGTCCAGGCGCAGATGCCCGTGCACGGCATCACGCCCAAAGCAGTGATCGAAGGCCCACCCCGCCGTCATTGCCCGATCCTGCTGCGCCAGACCAGTTTCAAGGCGCTCGACGAGCCCGTCAGCTTCACCGACCAGGCGCAATCCCAAGGCAGCCACAGCGCCCGCTTTGGTGAAATCGAGCAACGCGGTGCCGCCCTCACGCCCAAAGGGCGAGCGCTCTACGATCAATTGCTGAACGCCGCCCGGGATGCGCTGGGGGAGTTCCCCAACGAAGCCAACGCCGAGCGCTACAACACGCTGATGAGCCAACACTTTGCCCAATTCCCTGACACCCACGATGAACTGCGGCGTCAGGCACTGGCGTACTTCCGTTATTTCGTGACGCCAAAGGGTCTCGGCGCCAAGGGCACTCTTGAGCAAACGGCCTCGCTGGAGCACCTGCTGGAGCAGCAATACCTGCGTGCCGAACCCTTGGTGTACGAAGATTTCCTGCCGGTCAGCGCCGCCGGCATCTTCCAGTCGAACCTTGGCGATGCCGCCCAGAGTCACTACGCCGGGCAGTCCAATCGCCAGGCTTTTGAAGAAGCATTGGGGCGCGCAACCATTGATGAGTTGGGGCTGTATGCCGAGACGCAGCAGCGCTCCATTGATGAATGCAGGGCTGCGTTGGGCGTGTAGGAAGTTGCTCTAGGAACCTGACGCGAAGCTTGGCCCATCAAGCCGTTACGCCGGGGGGCGGCGGCGCCAGCCCCTTGCGCAGGAGAGTGCGCGGCACTGGGCGGTGTCATGTGCAGATTGCGCGGTGCCCGAGGCTGTAACTCATGAACCAAAAACATAACCCATTGAACTGTATTATTTTTTTATTGAATGGCATAGCTCTTGATAACCGTCAGGCCACCTCGGGACGACGACCGTCCCAGGCCCTTTAGTTATCCAGGAAGGAGAGCATCCATTGGCTACCCCCGCGTATATGATCATCAAAGGCATCAAACAAGGTCTGATCACAGCTGGCGCGTTTACGGCCGACTCGGTAGGCAATATCTATCAGGAAGGTCGTGAGGACAAAATCATGGTGCAAGGCTTCCAGCACCAAGTGACCGTCCCGCGCGATCCTCAATCCGGCCAGCCAACCGGCCAACGCGTGCATCACCCCCTCGTCATCACAAAAGTCTTCGACAAGGCCACGCCGCTGCTGCAGGCAGCCCTCACCAGCGGTGAATGCCTGGAAGAAATTGTGATTCATTGGTTCCGGACTTCAGCGGCGGGGACCCAGGAACACTACTTCACCACCACACTGTTTGACGCGATCATTGTCGAAATCAAGGACTACATGTTCAACTGCCAGGACCCGGCGAACGCGCACTTCACCCATCTGGAAGATGTGCACTTCTCATATCGCAAGATCACCTGGAATCACGAAGTCTGCGGCACGATGGGTGCCGATGACTGGCGTGTACCGGTCGCTGGTTAAGTCCGGGACAACCGTCAATGCACCGGCCAGGTCTGCTGGCCGATGTGCATTGAAGTGAATGGGAGTGATTGACTCCGAGAAGGTGTTCGCCCAGTGCGGCGGCCTCGGCATTCCATGCACTGGTAAAGAGCCTGACACTGGGCGAACGGGCACAATAATAGTGGAACTCGCAGAATATTGCCGCGAGTTCTTTTAAATAATTATTTATCCACAGCCGTCGTTATTGATGACTGGTCAATAACGGTGGCGCGGGCGCTTGCTCCCGCTGGGCTGCAAAGCAGCCTTAAAAGAACGGCCGCTGCGCGACCTGGTGGGAGCAAGCGCCCTCGCCACAGGTTTTTTGGGTCAACTTCTAATTTGTATTAATAGCTGTACAAGCCGTTATACAAAACTACAGGCAAGTACAAAAACATATCAGCCGATAGGTGACACGTTATGGCAAGTTAAACGGTCATTAACATACCCGTTTTAATACCGCTCTGGCTCAACCACGCCGTCCGGTTTTTTGCGCATCGGTATCGCCCGCTTCGGGGTCGCCTTGCTGCTGTTTGCGCTTGGCCGGGTCGTTTGGGCGCAAGGCGTCGTTATCGCGCTCCACCTCTCCAGGCATCGCCGGTTCATCAGGGTTCTGCGGCGTTTGATCGGGACTGTGCTTCATGGCGAACTCCTTGCGTTTTCAGGCCTGGACTTCAGGCATCAGGGTCAGCGACTTCTTCTGCGACATTGGCATCCGGCGAGCGCTGGTGCAGTTGCTCGGCCTTGGCCTTGAGTGTCTGCCACTGCGCCAGGTCGATAGCGCCCTGGCCGAACAGATCGTTGGCCAGCTGCATCAGCTCGGTGAAATGAACATCGGGGGACTGTTGCCAATAGGTCTTGTCGTCGAACAGCCGCTGCCAATCGGCCAGCGACGGAGGTTTAAGGTCATCGCTCATGACGGACTCCTGCGAGGCATTCATAAGGTATGAGGGCTGACGTTCCCGGGGAGTTCCGGTAATTCTCAGTAGCCAGTCATTTCCAGGTAGCCGTTGCCGCCGTGGCTGCCACTCAGTTGCACCGGCCCTTCCCA
Source organism: Pseudomonas sp. Tri1 (assembly GCF_017968885.1). NCBI lineage: Bacteria > Pseudomonadati > Pseudomonadota > Gammaproteobacteria > Pseudomonadales > Pseudomonadaceae > Pseudomonas > Pseudomonas sp. Tri1. The sequence goes on from NZ_CP072913.1 coordinate 4,555,335, forward strand.
ATAGGGAATACGCAGGTTCATCCAGGCGTTGGGGTTCAAGGCCTGGGTGGTGACGTCGAGCTGCTTGCCGGGAATCTTGAGCGACCAGCGCACCGGCATCGAATGCCCGGCGACCTTGGCGGTGTCCAGCGGCACGAGGCTGATTTCGCCGGCGTGCAGGGTCTGCGCCTGACCCTGGGCATCGATCCAGGTGCCCGTCAGGTACGGCGCGCCGTCCTTGTGGCGCATGCGATAGAGCATCACGTGCTCACCGCTGTCCAGGTGCAGGGAAAACCAGTCCCAGCCAGTCTGGTTGGCCGTCAAGGGCTGGCTGCTCCACTCGCGGTCAAGCCAGGCCGGGCCGCTGACCTGATAGCGCTGGCCGTCGATTTCCAACTCGCCACTGGCCTGGAAAAACGGCTGGCTGTAGTAGTACGACGCCTGGCCCTGCTCGGATTTCTGGCTGAACCCCTGATCCCCCTGCAACACCAGCGGGCGGGTCGAAGTGAGCCGCAACGCATAACTGAAGCGCGGGTCCCGGGCCTTCAACTGCATGTCCGCCAGAGGGTCGGCGCCTGACGCTTGAGTGCCGAAGCGCCAGTCGTCTATCCAGGCGTTGAAAGGCATTGTTTGCACCCCGGCCTGCCCCACGCCACCTCGTGCGTAGCGCTCGGCGGCATGATGGACGGCGGCAGAAGTGACCGCCGCGTGACCAAGCCAGATCGTCTGGTTGCGCCAGCCGTTGGCCTGGGGCGCGGCGTTCAAGGCGCTGCGAAACAGCGTCCATTGCACACCGAAATCACGGCCCTGGGCATCCCTGAGATTGGCGGTGACGTACCACCACTCAATGCGAAAACCCTCATGAACGCCGTGGTCAGCCGGGAAACCGAACACCCGCCCCGGCACCACTGGCGTGAACGCGGCGGCCTGATCGCCCAGGCCAGCAAAACCCTTTTCCGGTGAAGGTTTATCGCAGCCGCCAAGCAACACCAGCAGCATCAGGCCGACTTTAATCTTCATGGGCAAAGGTCCTCAGCAAATCCGCCGGCTGCGTGCGGTACAGCGCATACAACGGCCAAGCCGATGCCAATAGCGTGGCGAACATCGCCAGGGCCAGCAGCTGCGCCAGTTGCATCGGGAACACCTGCAACGGCAGCCGCCAGCCAAAGGCCTGCACATTGATCACCGCATCCAGGCACCAGGCCAGGGCGATGCCCAGGGGCAAGGCCAGTACCAGGGTCAATAGCGCCAGCAGCCAGGTCTGGCCGAGATTGAGCAACATCAACTGGCGTCGCGTCACCCCCAACGCCCACAGCGGCGCCAACTGGCCGAGGCGACTCTGGCTCTGGGTCAACAGACTGATGAACAACGCCACTCCAGCCACCGCCAGGGTCAGGCTGTTGAGGGCGGCAGTGGCGGCAAAAGTGCGCTCGAACACCTGGGTCGACCAGCCCTTGAGCCGGGCCTGATCGACGATGCGGCTGTCATCCAGGCTGAAGCGGCTTTGCAACGCCGTCAGCAACGCCGGAATCGCCGAGGGATCGATGCGCAGATTGAAGCGGTTCGGCGTCAGTTGCGGCCAGTGCGCCAGCAAGTGATCGGCGTTGATCAATACGTGCCCTTTGGGATTGCCGTAATCGACATAGACCCCGACGATGCGCAGCACCCACGGCCCCTGTGGCGTCGGGAGGGTCAACTGATCGCCAATACTTACCTTGAGGCGCCGGGCCAGTTGTTCACTGAGCATCAGCGTGTCGGCAGCGGCGAGTTGCGCCCAAGGCTCGTCGCTGGCCGACTCCAACAGCGGCCAATGCTGACGATAGTGAGGATGATCGAGGATGCCGTGGATATCCGTCGGCCAGCCTTGCAACGGGATCGACACCTGCCAGATGGGGACCACGGCCGTGATCGCCGGTTGCTGCTTGAGCCAGGCGTGCAGCTCGCCCGCCTGGGCCGGGGTTTGCGGGTTGATGTACAGCTCGGCGCTGAGCCGTTGTTCGAGCCAGTTGCTGAAGGTCTGGCGGAAGCCTGCGGTCATGCTGCCGGCCCCGATATTCGCCGCCAGCGCCAGCAGCAACGCCATCAGCGCCAGGCTCAACGTCGGCAATTGCTGGCGGCAATCGGCAAGGAACCATTGCCCAAGCACCGAGCGGCTGCGGCGCAACAGCAGGTTCAGCGCGTGGTTGAGCAACACCGGCAAGGCCAGCGCCGCCCCCAGCAGCAAGGCCGTCATCAAGACAAAACCACTGGCCAGGCTGTCGCCCCAGATCAACGCCGACACAGCGATCAACCCGGCCAATGTCGCCACCCCACCCTGGCGTCGCAGCCATCGCGCATGGGCCTGATGCCAGGCTTGGGGGTTAGCCAGCGCCAGCAAGGGCAGGCGCGCGGCTCGCAGCAAGCTGTCGGCGCCGGCCAGCAGCGCGCCAAGCAGGCTCAGGCCGACACCGCTGAGCCACCACCACGGGCTGAGGTTCAGATGCCCGGCCACTTCAGCGCCGTACAAACCCCGCAGGCTCGCCGCGACATCGGGCAATAACAGGCTCGCCAGCCAGTAGCCGCTGAGCACCCCGGCGATGCCTCCGAGCAAGGCCAGCGCCCCCAGCTCCAGGGCCAGGCTGGTGACCAGCACCCGCGCACTGACGCCACAGGCCCGCAGGGTTCGCAGCAGGCTGCGGCGCTGTTCCAGGGCCAGGCCGATGGCGGCGTGGACTATGAACAGTCCCACCACGAAGGATAGAAACCCCAGGGCATCGAGGTTCAAGTGAAAGCTTTCGGTCAGGCGCGACAGGTTGTTTTCTTCATCGGCGTGCTTGAATTGCAACCGACTGCTGAACGCCTCCGGTAACGCCGCACTGAACGTGGCGGGCAGCAACAGTCGCGACAACTGCTCCGGCAACCCGAGCACCTGCTGGGCAAAACCGATGTCCATCAACAACACGCCCGGCGCCATGTCCGCCTGGATGTGCAACGGCGGCAGGGATTGCCCATCGACCGTAAGGGGCCGGGCGCCCTCGCCAAACCCCAAGGCTTGCAAGGTCTGCGGGGCGATCCAGGTGCGCCCGGGATCACTGAAAAATGCTACCACCTCGGTCATTTCTCGCGCCTGCCCCGCCAGCGCCGCACCGGGGGGCAGTGACACCGGATCGATGCCCATCAGCTGCAAGCGCTGGTCTTCGTGGCCTTTGAGCAGCACCCGTGCCTGCAACACCGGCGACACCGGCCAGCCCTGGCGCCGCAGGTCGACAAACCATTGCTGAGGGAAGGTCCCGCCGCCGGGCGCGCTGAGGCTGGCCTGGGGTTCGCCGCCAATCAGTTGGCTGGCCCGGGCGTAGCTGTCCCGGGCCTGACTGTTCAGCGCTTGCACGCCGGTGAGCAGGCTGGTGGCGAGCCAAAGCCCGGTCAACACGCTGAAAAACTGCACCGGGTGTTGGCGCCAGTGGCTGAGCAGCGCCTTGAGGGTCTGGCGAAAAATCATCACCCCTGGGCCACCTCGGCCAGACGGCCGCGTTGCAGCACCACGCGATGGGCCAGGCGCGCCGCCACCCGGGGACTGTGCGTGACCATCAGCAAGCTGGTGGGGCTGCCGTCCAGCAGTTCCAGCAACAGTTGCAACACTTCGTCGCTGGTGGCTTCGTCGAGGCTGCCGGTGGGTTCGTCGGCCAGCAACAGGGGCGGTCGCGAGGCCAGCGCCCGACCCAGCGCCACCCGCTGTTGCTGCCCGCCGGAAAGCTGTTCCGGGTAGCGCCGCAGCAAGTCGGCAAGCCCGAGCCGCTGCACCAGATGGGCTTGCCAGACAGGGTCATGGCGACCGCACAGGCGCGCCTGGAATGCCAGGTTGTCCTCCACCGGCAAACTGCTGATGAGGTTGAATTGCTGGAACACCAGGCCGATTTCCGTACGCCGCCAATTCGCCAGCTGGCTTTCGCTCATGCCGTCGAGTCGGTATTGGCCACTGCGAATACTGCCGCCATCGACCTTGTCCAGCCCGGCGACCAGGTGCAGCAAGGTGCTTTTGCCGCTGCCGGACTCACCCATCAGCGCCAGGCTGCTGCCGGGCGGCAGCGTCAGGTCGATGCCTTGCAACACCGGCAATGGCCCCTGAGGGGTGGCGTAGCTTTTAAAAACGTCGCGAACTTCAAGCATGAACAGGCTCGATGGGTAATCGTGAGGCTCAGGATAGCGGAGTTAGGGGGCGGCCCCACCAGGGATGAACCTGCGTAAGCGCTCTACCGTTTGTCGTTTGCTGGCGGGATTGGATCCGCTTTGCTTGTAAGGAGTCAATTTTGAGCTTGCTCGCGATGACGGTCGCACATTCAAAACTGCCGCAAGCTGACCCGGCGCTTTCGCGAGCAAGCTCGCTCCCACAGGGGATCTGGGGGTACGCGATGCCAGTGAACGATCACTGCCCCGCCGCCATCTCAGCCTGGGCCGGCCCCGGGGTGACGATGTGGTTCAGGTCGATGTGTTTCCATTCAGGCACAGCCCCCAACCGTGCATTGAAACGGTAGTTGAAGGTGAAGGCGTCGTCGGTCGGCTGGCTCAGGGACTTGCCATAGACAGCTTCGATCCCGGCCGGCTCGTACCCCATCAACTGCAACAGCGTCGGGAAGATGTTGTAGTGGCTGGAATGATCCTTGTTCTGCGCCCAGGCACGGCGCCAATCCAGAGTGTGCAGTTGAGCGCCTTCGATCACCACCAGCGGCACCAACCCTTCCTCCGCCACCGGGTCGCCACCGCAATGGGTGTTGAGCCCCGGGTTGCCACGCTCGTGCAGATCCTGACCGTGGTCGGAGGTGTAGATCAGCACCGCGTTACGCAAATCGGCCTGCTGGAAGATTCGCTTGAAGAACTCGCCGACATTCCACAGCAACGTGTTCTGGTAGGCATTGCGGTACAGCGCCCAATCGTCCTTCTGACCGTTGAAGCCGTCACGCTTGCCGGTGTCGGCCACTTCCTGGAACTGCCCTCGCGGCAAGGCCGGACGGTAGGTCATGAAGTCGTCGGGGTATTTGTCGTGTACAGGGAAATGCGCGCCAACCTTATTGATCACCACCAGCTCGGCGCGGCCATCGCCCAGCAGTTCGATCAACTTCGCCGCCGCCGCCATGTCACGGTCGCGCACGCTGACCTGGTCGAATTGGACAAACTCGTCGATGTCCTGTTTCTCAAGGTCGCTCATCAGGTTCTGCAGGTTGCCACCGGTGCGCTGGGCATCGATGTAGACGGTGCGCAGCCCAGCCTTTTTAGCGTACTGCCAGATCGACGGCAGGGTGCTGTTGATGCGCATGTAGTCGGCGCGAGTACCGCCGTAACGCAGGGTGATATTTGTGTCGGCGCTGCAATTGGCGATGGAGGCCGCATAACCGTAGTTGACGATATCCACCCCTGCGGGCGGCGTTTTCAGACCGGTGTGCACGCCGAACGGCGTGTTGATGTCCAGGTAATTTCCGGAAATGCTTTCATCGATGATCAACACAATATCGTGCTCGATGGCCGAGGTTAGCCGCGCAATGCGCACCGGCTCGCGAGGGCCTACGGTGTTGTGCAAGGCCTCGTAGGCGAACAGGTTCAGATAGGCCAGCGGCGTGTACATCACCGGCAGCCCCCGCGCGCCCTCGCCCGCCCGCACGAACAACACGCCGCTGAGCAATAGCACGCCAAGCAACGGCGCAGCGACTGGCAGCCAGCCTGGCAACGGCAGCCGTCGGCGAGGCTTGAGACCGATCCCCAACAACAGCAACAAGCCAGCGCTCGCGGCGTTGATGATCACTTCGCGGTACTGATAGGCCGCCTCTTGGATGAAACCGCCGGAATACACCAACGACACGAACTGGCTGTAGGTCAGGTAGCTGTCAGTGACTCGGGTGTACACCTCGAAGAACACCGCCGAGACAAACATCACCAGCGCGAACAGATGCCGCACCAGGGTCTGGCGGATGTACGCGCTCATCCACAACGCGACTACCAACACCACGAACATCGCGCCATACAACAGCGTGGCAAAACCAAAACCCAGCGCCTGCAGACGGTCAAGGTAGTACTCGTACCCCCGCACCAGATAGAGCACCAGCAGCAGTTCCTTGAGGTATCGGGCCATGTCTGTCTCGCCAGTATCGCGACGTTGGGAAGGAGGTCGTTTTCTGCACACTAGCAGGGGGTTCGCAAAGCGCAAGAAAGGCATTGACCGGCGAACGCGTCAAAAAAAAGTTACCCCAAAAATGACACCTTTATCCATCAAAAAACTGAAAAAACTATGGATTACGACCGTTCATCGCATTCTAAAACGTCCATATACGCCTTTAAAACCGGCACTTTTCTAAGTCAGTCAAGGACTTGATATCAAAAGGCCCGGTTATTTCTAGTTTTGCCAACACTGACAACTGTCATTTTGCTGACACGCTTTTATGAAGCTGCGCTATACCCCTCTAAACAGTTTCATCCGAGTTACATCAATCGGTTTGCGAGGCGCGCCAAAAATGGACGTGAGCGTATTTGGTACGGGGTATGTGGGGCTGATCCAGGCCGCTGCGTTGGCTGACGTCGGGCACCGGGTTTTGTGCATCGATATCGACCCGAACAAGGTCCGGCAACTGCAACAAGCGGTACCGACCATCAGCGAGCCAGGGCTGTCGGTGCTGCTCGAAGACAACATCAAGGCCGGGCGGTTGTCGTTCAGCTCCCAAGCCAGCGACGCGGTCAACCATGGCGAACTGATTTTCATCGCCGTCGGCACCCCCGCCGATGAAGACGGCTCGGCCGACCTCAGCCATGTACTGGGCGTCACCCGGCAAATCGCCGATTTCATGGACAGCGACCGCACCCTGATCATCAAGTCCACGGTGCCGGTGGGCACGGCCGATAAAGTTGCCGAGTGCGCACGCCAGGTTCTCGAACGCCGCGGCCTGAAAAAACTCGCGGTGCGCGTGGTCTCCAACCCCGAGTTTCTCAAGGAAGGCAGCGCCCTGGCCGACTGCATGCGCCCGGACCGGATCATCGTCGGCACCGCCGACCCGCTGGCGCGCGACCAGATGACCGAGCTCTACGCGCCCTTTTGCCGCAACCACGAAAAACTGATGTTCATGGATAACCGCAGCGCGGAACTGACCAAGTACGCCGCCAATGCCATGCTCGCCACCCGCATCAGCTTCATGAACGAACTGGCCAACCTCACCGAACGCCTGGGTGCCGACATCGAAGCGGTGCGCAAAGGCATCGGCTCGGACCCGCGCATCGGTTATCACTTCATCTACCCCGGCTGCGGTTTCGGTGGCTCGTGCTTTCCCAAGGACCTGCGCGCCTTGCTGCACACCGCCGAACAGAACGGCATGCCGCTGCGCCTGCTGCGCAGCGTCACCGACGTCAATGACAGCCAGCGGCACATCCTGTTCGAGAAACTGGCCAAGCAATTCCCCGACGGCCTGGCCGATAAGTCGATCGCCATCTGGGGCCTGGCCTTCAAACCCAACACCGACGACATGCGTGAAGCGCCCAGCCGCTACCTGATGGAAGCGCTGTGGCGCGAAGGCGCCCGGGTCCATGCCTATGACCCGGAAGCCATGTCCGAATGCCGCCGCCTCTACGGCTATCGCAAGGACCTGAACCTGTGCGCCACCCGCGATGACACCCTGGAGGATGCCGACGCCCTGGTGATCTGCACCGAGTGGAAAAATTTCCGCGTGGTGGACTTCGACCTGCTGGCCAGCAAACTGCGCGCCCGGGTCATCATCGACGGCCGCAACCTGTACAACCCCGAACACCTGGCCGCCGCCGGACTGCTGTATCGCGGCATCGGGCTGCGGCACACCCTGCCAGCCCAGGGGCCACAAGCATGAATGTCCTGGTGACCGGTGCGGCCGGTTTCATCGGCGCCCACTGCGTACTGCGACTGTTGCGCGACGGCCATCGGGTGTGCGGGTTGGACAATTTCAACGACTACTACGACCCGCAGCTCAAGTACGACCGCGTGACCTGGGTGAAGGATCAGGCCGGCGAATTCCCCCTGGCGCGGATCGACCTGACCGACGCGCCGGCCATCGATGAGCTGTTCCAGGCCCGGCGCCCGGACGTGGTGATTCACCTCGCGGCCCAGGCGGGTGTGCGCTACTCCCTGGAAAACCCGCAGGCCTATGTCGACAGCAACATCACCGGGTTCCTGAACATCCTGGAAAGCTGCCGCCGCTATCCGGTCAGGCACCTGATCTACGCCTCCTCAAGTTCCGTATACGGCGCCAACCCGCACACGCCTTATTCGGTGCATGACAACGTCGACCATCCGCTGTCGCTGTACGCGGCCAGCAAAAAAGCCAACGAGTTGATGGCGCATAGTTACAGCCATCTATTCGGCATCCCGTGCACCGGCCTGCGCTTCTTTACCGTGTATGGCCCTTGGGGCCGGCCAGATATGTCGCCGATCCAGTTTGCTCGCGCCATCATCGAGGACCGTGTGCTGCAACTGTTCAATCACGGCGAGCACCAACGCGACTTCACCTACATCGATGACATTGTCGAAAGCATCGCCCGCCTGATCGCACATGCGCCCCAGGTCACGCCACTGCTGGATCACGAACAACCGAGCCCGGCCACCAGCCGCGCACCCTGGCGGATCTACAACATCGGCGGGCAACACCCGGTGGCGCTGCGCACCTATGTCGCGTTGCTGGAAAAACACTTGGGACGAACCGCCCGCATCCAACTGCTGCCCCTGCAAGCCGGGGATGTGCTCAACACCTGCGCCGATGCCAGCGACTTGGCAAAGACCACCGGTTTCAAACCGTGCATCGAACTGGATGACGGCCTGGGTCGTTTCATCCAGTGGTTTCTCGATTACTACGCACGGCCTGCCCACGCGCCGCTCGCGGCTGAACACTTGCGGCCCAATCTCAGCGGAGGAATCCATGACCCGACATGAGCAAGTCATCGAGATCAACGCCCCTGGACGCGATAAACGTGTCGACCCCGACCACCGCAGGCGCCTGGACGCCGCCATCCACCGCCAAGGCCGCGGCTGGCTGACCGGTCGCGACGGCGGCCGGCCCTGGACCGTCTCGCGCACCAACCGGGTGGTGGCCTGCCTGGGTGCACTGTCGATTCTGCTGCTGCTCTGCCCACTGCTGCTGGGCCTGGCATTGCTGGTCAAGTTCTCCAGCCCAGGTCCTGTGCTGTTCGTGCAGAAACGCACCGGTTACCGCGGCCGCGTGTTCGGCATGTACAAATTCCGCACCATGGTGGCCGACGCCGAGGCCCTCAAGGAGTCGCTGCGCCACCTCAACAAACATGGTGCCGACGCCATCGACTTCAAGATCGACAACGACCCGCGCATCACCCCCATCGGCCGGTTCCTGCGACGCAGCAGCCTCGACGAACTGCCGAACCTGATCAATGTAGTGACCGGCGACATGCGCCTGGTGGGCCCACGGCCAACCTCGTTCAACGCCTATCGCTACAAGGACAACCATCTTGCGCGCCTGAGCATCTACCCCGGCCTGACCGGCCTGTGGCAGATCTCCGGGCGCAGCAATATCGACTTCGACCAGCGCGTGGAATTGGACCTCAGCTATATCGCTGAACAGAGCCTGTGGCTGGATTTGAAGATCCTGATGATTACCCCCTTCAAAGTTTTCAGCGGCCACGGAGCGAGTTAAATGGACGGTTCAACCAACATTCTGACCATAGCCAGCCCGAGCGAGACCAACCTGACCTCGACCGTGCTCGACCCTTCCCTGCGGATCCTGCTCTTGACGGCCGCCAACACCGGTACCGGAACCAGCACCAGCGCCATGGCGCTGGCCGCTCAACTGGCGCAGATGTGCAATGGCCGCGTATTGCTGGTGGACGCCAGCCAGTCGCCGCGCAACCTCAGCCAGCAACTGTCGCTGCACAAAGAGCGCGGCTTTACCGATCTGCTGTTCAACAGCCTCGCCCCGCCCTTGTTGCAGGACTGCGTGGTGCAGACATCCAGCCTGCCCTTCGACGTGCTGCCTAACGGCCGGCTGGGCCGCAATGCCGAACGCCTGAGCCCCGAGCGACTGCGCCCGCTGTTCCGCCAACTGGCGACGCAGTACCGCTTTGTGGTGATCGACGCCGACGCCGTGTATTCAGCCTCCGACACCCTGGTCATGAGTACCCAGGCCGACGGCGTGGTGCTGGTGGTGCGCGGTGAGGACACCCGTTGGGAAGTGGCTCAGGCCGCCCGCCAGCGCCTGTCCCAGGCCGGCGCAAAAGTGGTCGGCAGCGTGTTCAACCGCCGCAAGTACTACATGCCCAAGTGGCTCTACAACAACCTGTAAGCCTGCAAAAGGATGACGAGATGAACGCCAGAATGCTTGTCCTGCTGTTGCTGCCGCTTGCCGGTTGCTCCAGCACCTCAGACACCCGCTCGATGCCGGTGCAGATCCTTACGGCCGCGCCGGCCAATGCCCAGGCCACCGACATGCCCAAGGTCGAGCAGACCCTGCGGCCCCAGGACGTACTGGATGTGATCTTTCACATCAGCACCTCCGGGCCTCAGGCCTATCGGGTACAGCCGGGCGACCAGGTGGCCCTGAACTTCACCGCCGCCAGCCAGCTCAACGGTACGCAACAGGTGATGCCCGACGGCAGCATCGAGCTGCCGGGGGCCAACACCTCGGTGAAAGTCGCCGGCCTGACCACCGACGAAGCCCGCGTGGCGGTGCAACGTGCCTATGATCAGAAAATGCTATTCCAGCCCAATCGCAACCAATTGACCGTGCTGGTGACCAGCCCGTTGTCCGGCGAGACGAACCTGAGGAACACCTTGACCCACCCGGGCACCGGCATGAGCCGGGAAATCACCGTGGGCAGGGATGGTTACGCAAGCTTTCCGGAAATCGGCTCGGTGCCGCTGCAAGGCATGACCGTCAACCAGTTGGAAACTTTCCTCAACGAGCGCTACGCCCAACTGCCGGGGCACATGACCGTCGATGTGCTACTCAAGTCCACCGCCGGCAACGAGATTTACGTCCTCGGTGAGGTGGCCCAGCCCGGCTCCTACCCGATCCGCCGGCCGATCTCGGTGCTCGAGGCGCTGACGCTGGCCCGGGGTACGAACGTCAAGGCTCGGCTCGATTCGGTGGTGATCATGCGCCGCAACGGCAATCAGGTCGAAGCCCGTCACTACGACGTGGAAAAAGCCCTGAGCGGTGATGCCTCGCAAATCGCCTACCTGCAACCCGAAGACATGCTCTTCGTGCCCAAGACCAAACTTGCCAGCGCCGGCGAACTGGCCAGGCAACTGGCCGACGTGGTGCTGTTCCAGGGCGTGGGGTTCAGCTTCGGCTACCGCGTCGACAACAAAGGCAGCAACAGCAACTGACCTCAGGTGACCTGACATGAACCCCAAGGAAAACTATCTGCATGAGTTCTTCAGGATCTTCTTCGCCAACAAGCAGTGGGTGAAGCGCGTCTTCCTGATCTTCGCCGTGATCGCCCTGGTGCTGCCATTGATGCTCAAGCAGAGCTTCGATATCACCGCCCAGGTGATCGTGCAGTCGAAAAAACTCTCCCAGGGCGACGCCACCACGTCGCTGAACCAGGAAAATGCCACCTTCATTCCACCATCCCTGGCGGACATGGAGACTGAGAGCAATATCCTGCGCTCGCCGGCGCTGATCCGGCAGACCATCGCCACCCTGCGCGACCAGGGCGAGTACACACCCAGCCCGGGCATCTTCAACAAGTGGGTGAGCGAGCCGTTCAAGCGCTACGTCACCACGCCACTGCGTGAGTACGTGATCAACCCACTGCGCGATGGCCTGGGGCTGGAGGTCGATCCAGTGCGCGACACGATGCTCGATACGCTGACCGACGAGGCCATCGAAGACCTGAAGATCGAGACCCTGCCCGGCTCCAACGTCATCTCTATCGTCTACAGCTTCGGCGACCCGGCCCAAGGCACTCGGTTCGTGGCGCAACTGCTGCAGAACTACCTCTCCAGCCGCCAGGACCTGCAATCGATCGAGCTGCCACAAGCCTTCTATGAACAGAAGAAAAGCCAATACCAGAATCGTCTCGACGGCCTGGAAGGCACCCGCTTGGCGCTGCTTGAAGGCGTCGGCTCATCCGACCCCAAGGAAGAAATCACCTTCCGCCTGAACGCCATCAATACCGAAGAACAGGCCCTGAACCTGTATCAGGACCGCCTGCTGCAAAGCCAGCGCTGGCTCGATTACCTCAAGACCAGCCTGGCGGCGGCGAACAGCTCGCGGTTCAACGACTACACCTTCCCGTTCACCTTCACCACCACCGTGGACAACATTGCTTTCGAAGACCGGGAGATCAAACAGCTGGGCGAACAACTGACCGGCCAGGTCAGCCGCTACATGAATGACCTGGCGATCTTCCAGCCCGGCAGCGAACCCATGCTGCTGGCCCGGGAACAGATCGTGCGCACGCGCCAGCAATTCCTCAAGGTGGTGAACAACCGGATCCAGGAACGCACCACCGACCTGGCCGTGGTCAGTTCGGTGATCAACCAGAAGGTCGAACGCATCGCGGCGTTCAAGGAGCGCATCCATCAGTTGCAGGAAACCCAGAGCAAGCTGCGGCAGATGGATACCGAGATCAACGCCCTGCATGCGGCGTTCTCCACCTATGCCCAACGGTTCGCCGAAAGCAGCACCGCTCGTTCGCTGGACAACGACTTGTCCAACGCCCGGGTGCTGAGCCCGCCGTTCGAGCCGACCGCCCCGGCCTTTCCCAAACCGATGCTGATTATCGCGTTCGGCCTGTTCAGCGGCATGCTGCTGGCGATCGCTCTGGTCTATGTCCGTGAGTTCTTCGACCATCGCTTCAAGCATCCAGCGCAGATCAGCCAGCAACTGGATGTGCCGGTGCTGTTGGTGATCAACGAGCAGTCCCCCGACCAGGTCAACCCGCACCGCAACTGGAGCCTGCCCAGCCTTGTCCATTGGGTGCGAAATTGAACGCGCCGTTCGGCCCGACCCGCCACAGCAGCCCCCTGTCGATCATTCATTTGCTCGACAGCGGCGGCTTCTACGGGGCCGAGCGGATGTTGCTCGATCATTGCCTGGCCACGCCCGGGCAGCACCAGGTGCTGTTCCTGGCGGCGCCGCCGACCTTGATCACACGCTTTCGCCAGGCCGGGGTCGATTGCCGCCACTGCGCCAGTTGGGCCGAGCTGTTGCAGCACCTGCGCCAACGTCGGGATGAACGTCCGCTGATCAACACCCACAACTTCAAGGGGCTGTTGTTCGGTTGGGCGGCAGCGACGCTGCTGCGCCTGCCGTTGGTGATCACCCAACATGGCTTCACACCGCGCAGCCCCAAGCAACGTTTCTACACCTGGCTGAGCCTGCAACTGTGCCGCACCGCCTCGGTCAAGCGGGTGGTGTGCGTGGCCGAAAGCATCGCCGCACTGCACCGCCGGGCCAGCGTCCGAGCGGAAAAACTCGACGTGATCCCCAACGGCCTGCCCGCGGTCAGCGCGCCGCTGGCCCACCGCGATGACGAGCAGCATTGGCGGGTCGGCTACGTTGGCCGCTTGAGCAGCGAGAAGGGTCCGGACCTGTTCCTCGACGCCATGATCCCGCTGTGCCAGCGCCACTCATCGTTGCATGCGGTGATGCTTGGCGACGGCCCGGAACGCCAGGCCCTGCTCAAGCGCATCACCGAGGCCGGGCTGCCGACGCGCATCGAGCTGCCCGGCTACCAGACCGACATGAACGCCTGGTGGAGCCGCCTCGACGCACTGGTGATCAGCTCACGTACCGAAGGCACGCCAATGATTCTGCTCGAAGCCATGCAGGCCGGGGTGCCGGTGGTGGCGTTCGGCGTCGGCGGCATTCCCGATGTGCTGCAGGATCGCCATAACGGCCTGCTCGCCGCGCCGGCCGACAGCACCGAACTGGCCCAGCAGATCGAGACGCTGTTCAGCGAACCACCCCTGGCACGGATCCTGGCCGACAACGCCCGTCGCACCCAACGGGACCGCTACGACCTGCGCACGCTGGCCGAACGCTGGTCGCAGCTTTACATCCGCACGGCACGGGAGGCTCGCCCATGATTGTCCCGCTCTCGATCGTCAGCTTGCTGGGCCTGGTCTGCCTGGCGTTGCTGGCCAGCCCTTATCCGTTCCTCGCACCGGGGGCGGTGCTCGGCCTGGTGGGCGTCGCGGTGCTGTACCGCAAGCCCGGCTGGGGCTTGCTGGGCATCGCCGCGCTGGTGCCGTTCGAAGGCCTGTTCAAGGACAACGCCTTTTCCGGCAGCAAGTTCTTTGGCCTGGCGTTGATCCTGATCCTGATGTTGCAACTGGCCCTGCACCAGATTCCGGGGACGCGCCTGCGCAGCAATATCTGGCGGCCGCTGATCGGCTTCCTGCTGCTGTACGGCCTGAGCCTGCTGCTGTCGGAAAACATGGGCCTGTCCCTGACTCATTTTCGCGAATTGTCGGTGGGGCTGATTCTGTTCGTGATCACCCTGCTGATCGGTCGTGAACTGAACCTGGACCTGTTCTGCCGATTGATGACCCTGAGCGTCGCCACCACCTGCGTGCTGGCGATGTTTTCGGCCAAATACCAGGACCAGGGCCGCGCCTCCGGCCTGCTGGAAGACCCCAATTCCTTTGCCTTGTTGATTGCCTTTACCGTCCCGCTGGCGCTGCTGTTGGTACTGCGCAGCACAAACCTGCTCTACCGGTTGTTCTGGGGCGGCTGTTTCATCTTGCTGCTGGGCGGCATGACCAAGACCGAATCGCGCTCGGGGCTGGTGGTATTGATGCTCAGCCTGATGATCGGCGTGTACCACTATCGCGCGCAGCTGCCACGCATCCGCCCACGGCACCTGGGCTTCGCCATGCTCGGGCTGGCGCTCGTGATCCCCTTGGCAATCGCGGTGATGCCAGCCGGCTACGTGGCCCGCATCCAGTCGTTGAGCATCCTCAGCGCCGGCGCCAACGCCCACCAGGATGAATCCCTGGGCCGGCGTGCCTCGTACATCGTGGTCGGCAGCCAGATGATCCGCGAGAACCCGGTGCTGGGCACAGGCCCGGGCACCTTTCCCCTGCACTACGCGCCCACCGGTTACGCCAAGGCGTTCTCGGCCAATCGCAAGCTGGGAGACCTGTATCGCCGGGCCCATAACACCTATCTGGAAATCTTCAGCGAAATCGGCGTCCCCGGCGGGCTGATGTTCGTCGCCATGCTGGGCCTTGGCCTCTACAACCTGCTGCACGCCCGCCAGCTCTGGTTACAACGCCGGGACTGGGCACAGGCCGACCTGCTGACGCACCTGGGCATGAGTTTCCTCTCGCTGGCGCTGTTCCTGATGTTCCTCAGCGCACCGAACCATAAGCTGCTGTGGATCATGCTGGCGCTCACCAGTGTGTTGCGCTACCACGCCGAACAGGCCGTGCCACAGGAGGCGCGTCCATGAGTCGCGTGAGCATTGTGATCCCGATGTACAACGAGGCCCGACACATCGGCCGCACGTTGCTGGCGGCCCGGGAAGCCGCCCGCCAGGCGCAGCTGGAATGCGAGTTGATCGTGGTGGACAACGGTTCCGACGACCATGGCCCGCGCATCGCCAACGAACTGGGTGCGCGGGTGCTGATCGTGCCGGGCGTGCACATCGGTGCCCTGCGCAACCGTGGCGCCGCCGTCGCCCATGGCGAATGGCTTGCGTTCATCGACGCCGACATCGAAATGCCGGTCGATTGGCTCAAGCTGTTGCTGGAACTGCAAGGCCAGGGCGATGTGCTGGGCCTGGACCTGGACACCCCCAAGCAGGCGCCGTGGTTCGCCGAAGCCTGGCAGCGTCGCAGCCAACGTTCGGGCTCGCGCCCGCTACACCGGGTGCAATGGCTGCCCAGCGCCAACCTGTTGTTGCGCCGCTCGTGGTTCGAACGGGTCGGCGGTTTCGACGAAAGCCTGCGCACCGGCGAAGACAAGGATTTCTCCCTGCGCCTGCGTCAGGCCGGCGCGCAGTTATTGCTGGTCAATGAAAGCGTGGCCCTGCATTGGGGCTACGAAGGCAGTTGGCGCGAGTGGATGAGCAAGGAACTCTGGCGCCAGGGCAGTCATGTGCAATTGCTGCGCAGCCACGGCCCGAGCCTGCGCCTGCTGCGTTTCCCGGCGCTGTCGATCGGTGCCTGGACGCTGGATCTCCTCGCGCTCGTCGCCCTGCTCCAGGGGCAACTGCGCCTGGCGTTGCTGCTATTGCTGCTCACCTCGCTGCCGGCCTTGTTCCTCAGCTTGCGCCAGAGCCGGCGTGATCCGCGCCTGACCCTGCAATTGTGGGCCTTGCATGGGGTGCGCCTGCACCTGACCGGCGCCGCGTTACTGCTCAACCTTTGTCATTGGAACGTCGGGAGGCCTGCCCGTGGCTGAATTCATTTACTGGTCCTGCCTGCTGTTGCCGGTGTACGCCTACCTCGGCTACCCCCTGATGTTGAGCCTGCTGGCGCCGTTGTTTCCGATCCGGCGCTACGGGCGAGCATTGCCGATGGACGTCAGCATTGTCATTGCCGCCCACAACGAGGCTCGACACATAGAGGAGAAACTGCGCACGTTGCTCGCCCAGGATTACCCGGCGCACTCACTGCAAATCATCCTCGCCAGCGACGGCTCCACCGACGACACCGTGGCCTGCGCGCGCAAGGTGATCGACCCGCGCATCAGCGTGCTCGACCTGCCGCGCCAGGGCAAGGCTGCCGCCCTCAATACCGGGGTGGCCCACAGCCGTGGCGAGATTCTGGTGTTCACCGATGCCGACAACCAATGGGCCGACGATACCCTCGGGCACCTGTTGGCGCCGCTGGGCGATCCGGAAGTCGGCGCCTGTGCCGGGCACATGGAAATCCCCGTGCCGGGCAAGGGCCTGAGCCTGGGCGACAGCCTGTATCGGCACTATGAAGGCTGGCTGCGTCAAGTTGAAAGCCGCACGGGCTGCATGGTCTCGGCCGACGGCGCGCTGCTGGCGCTGCGCCGGGAGCTGTTCCAGCCAATACCGGCGCAGGTCAATGATGACTTCTTCCTCAGTACCTGCGCACCGGCGGCCGGCAAGTCCATCGTCTATGCGCCACTGGCCCGTGTCACCGACCAGGGCGTGGACGAGGCCGACAAGCAGTTTCGCCGGCGCCAGCGGGTCACCGTCGGCGGCTTGCAAAGCCTGGCCCAGCGCCGCGAGTTACTCAATCCTCTGCGTCACGGGCTCTACGCCATCGGGCTGATCAGCCACAAATTGATCCGTCGCCTGGCGCCGGTGTTGCTGCTGCCGCTGCTGGTCAGCAATGCGTGGCTGTGGAACGACCATGGGTTCTACCGCCTGAGCCTGGCCGGGCAACTGCTCGGCTACACCATGGCGCTGGTCGGTCTGCTGGACGCCGGTCATCGCTTGCCCCGGCCCTTTCGCCTGGCCGCGTTCGTGCTGGTGACGCTGGCGGGCATGAGCATCGGCCTGTGGCAATTCCTGCGTGGCCAGCGCTATAGCCAATGGAATCCGGAACAGAACCGCTAAGGGGAATGGCCGATGTCAATCAAACAGGTCTTCAAGCGCACCGGCGGCTGGCTCTACCTGAACACCTCCCTGGGCCGCGGCCCGCTGCGTGGCGCCGGCGTGATCCTGATGTTGCACCGGGTATTGAACAACGACCGCGCCGCCGAACTGCCCCATCGCAACGAATTGTGCGTGGGCCCTGAAGCCTTTGAGCACCTGCTGATCTGGCTGCAACGGTATTTCGAATGCGTACCGCTGATGAGCCTGCTGCTGGCCGACCCGGAAAGCGTGCCGAACCGCCCGCGGGTGGCCCTGACCTTCGATGACGGCTGGCGCGACAACGCCATGAATGCCTTCCCCCTGCTGCGCCAATACCAGGTG
This sequence comes from Pseudomonas sp. Tri1, assembly GCF_017968885.1. Classification (NCBI taxonomy): domain Bacteria; kingdom Pseudomonadati; phylum Pseudomonadota; class Gammaproteobacteria; order Pseudomonadales; family Pseudomonadaceae; genus Pseudomonas; species Pseudomonas sp. Tri1. The sequence continues at coordinate 4,573,167 of NZ_CP072913.1, forward strand.
CCAGCGAGTATTTTTTTGTCCACCGATTTCATCGGCAGCCGCCAGCACTTCTGGTGGGAGAGCATCGGCGAAACCCTGTGGGGCAGTCACGGTCAAGTGGCGCGGCATTCACTGATCGAGCACTTGCAGCACGTCGGCAGGCCGTTGCCGGTGATGCTCGACGACTTGGACGTCGAGCGGCGCAGCCTGTCACTGCTGCACTACCTGCAAAGCCTCAAGAGCCTCACCCCCGATGTGTTGAGCGACCTCACCCAAACCTGCCCGCCCGGCTCCCAGCCCCAGGCCCTGGACTGGTCCCAAGTGCGCATGCTGGAAGACTCCGGGCTGATCCGCTTCGGCCCCCATGGCGCCAGCCACGCGATTCTCACCGAGCTGGACGACCAGCGCCTGCACGAAGAACTGACCCGCAGCCGGACCGCCCTGGAAAACGGCTGCGCCCAGCCACTGCCGGTGTATTGCTACCCCAATGGCGATAACGACGAGCGCGTGCGCAAGTTCGTCGCAGCCCACGGTTATGCGTTCGCCCTGGGTACCGAAACCGGGCTGTATCGCCATGACGGCGACCCGTTGAACCTGCCGCGCTTCGGCGTCAGCCAGCGCAATGCCCAACACCCTGAACTGCTGGCCTGGCGCATTCGCCGAGGGGCACGCCCATGAGCCGTAGTCATTACCTCAAGCACCTGCTGCTGAGCATGGGCACACGCCTGGCGATGATCGGCCTGCGCCTGCTGCGCAACGTCTTGCTGGCCCGGATTCTGGGGCCCAGTGAACGCGGGTTGTTTGCGTTGCTCAGCACCCTGCCCGACCTGATCAGCGCCGCCACCAGCGGCGGCCTGAATTCCGCCGTGGGTTACCAGGCGGCGCAGCAACGTTCGATGGGCTTGCTGCTCAGCCAGGTGCTGGTCTTCGGATGCCTGTTGGCCGGGTTGCTGACGGTACTGGTCGTGGCGCTGACGCGCGCATTCGGCGCCAACCTGGACATCACCACACAGTTGGGGTTGCTGGCCTGGTTGCTGTTGCTGGCGGTGCCGTTGACCGTGCTCAAGAGTGGCCTGCTGACGCTGCACAATGCCTCCGGCGGCGTGGGTGCCTTCAATGCCTTGCGGCTGATGGAATCCCTGGCGCCGCTGCTGCTGTTCCTGGCGTTGTTCTGGATGTGGAAGGAGACGGCCCTGGAAGCGGCGCTGATCAGTTGGCTGGCGGGGCTGAGCCTGGTGGTGCTGGCCGGTTGGGTCTGGCTGCGACGCGATCAGGACGTCACCTTGCAATGGGATCGCGCCGGCCAGAACGAGCTGCTGCGCTACGGCGCTCGCAGCCATCCGGACCTGCTGTTCCAGCAGGTGATGCTGCGCTCGGACTACCTGTTCATCGGCGCCCTGCTGGGCAGCACGGCGTTGGGTCACTACGCCATGGCCAGCGCCGCCGCCGAATTACTGCTGATCGTGCCGGAAGCCGTGACCACACCGCTGATGAAACGCTTGTTGCAACAGGACAGCGACATGCAGCGACTGACGCCCCTGGCCCTGCGCCTGACCGCCACGGTGATGCTCGGCGCTTGCATGGGCATGGCGCTGATCGGCGAATGGCTGATCGTCACTTTGTTCGGCGTCGCCTACCAACCCGCTTATCCGGCCTTGCTCGCATTGCTGCCGGGGCTGTTCGGGCTCTGCTACGCGAGCATCCTGCGCCTGGACCTGCTGGGCAAAAATCGGCCCGGCGCGGTGTCGCTGCTGATGGGGTTGGGCGCAGTGTTGAACCTGGCGCTGAACCTGATCCTGATTCCGCGCTATGGCATCGTCGGGGCCGCCGCCGCTTCTTCCATTGCCTACCTGGGCGTGACCCTGGCGCTGCTGGCGATGTATTGCCGCCTCAGTGGCGTGGCGCTGTGGCAGACGCTGATCATCCTGCCCAGTGATTTGCTGCCGATGCGCCAGATGCTGATGGGGAAATCGGCATGAGTTTCTTCGCCCCTCCATCTGCCATCGCGAGCAGGCCCGCTCCCACAGGGTTTAGCGATGTCACTGTGGGAGCGAGCTTGCTCGCGAAAGTGCTGGGTCGGCTTGCAGTGATGTTGGATGTGACGCCCTCTTCGCGAGCAAGCCCGCTCCCACATATCGCCCTGTGCCTGTGCCTTTGGGGGTTGGCATTTTCAGCCCATGGCGCATCCATGGCCTGGACCGGCATCCGCGACGGCAGCCTGTACCTGCAGACCGAGCGCCCCGACAGTGTGACCGTACGTTGGGTGCCGGCCTGGCAAGCCAACGCCAATTCAGAGTACCTGTACCTGCTCGATGGCCAGGGGCACTTGGTGGGTGAACGCTTGATCAAGGCGGATCAGGAGCGCGGCGAGCAGCAATGGCCGTTGCTACCTGGGGCCGCCAGTTATCGACTGGAGATTCCCGGCTACAGTTTTCGCCGCTACGCCATCGAGCACGATGCCCGCACCCAGGCTTTGTTCGCCCCAGCCAAGGTGCATTTCAGCGCCGAAGCCCACGACGGCGATGAGTTGTACTTCAAGGTAGCGCCCGGCGAACAGGCGGTGCTGGCGGGCAAGTTCCACGGTGGTGTGCACGGCCTGCAAGCCCGGCGCGTCGGCGACGACAAAGAGCTCACGCTGGCCCTCAAGCCGTACCGTGCCTATTGGCAATTCGATCAAGTGGCACTGCCCGTCGCCAACGTCGAGCAAATCTGGCGCCTGCGTTTGCAGGGCAATGGCAAGGTCGCGTTCTGGCTGGACGGCACCGCCAATCTGTTCGCCCAGAACCCGGCTCAGTTACAACCGCTGCGCCAGGACCCGGGACAGGTCCACCTGAGCCTATCCAACAGTGTCCTCGGGCCGACCCCCAAGCTGGGGATTTCCCTGCCCTATGTCATGCCGCCGCCGTCCAGTTATACCGTCATCGAGGCGCTCAAACCCCAGGCGGCGACTTATTACAGCCTGGTGGATATCACCGCCGGCAAACCGGACTATGAAGATCGTTTCCGCCGCTTGTATCAGGATCGCTTCGGCATCACCCGGGACATCACCCTGCTGGCCGGCAGCCAACGCCAGGCCGATCTGCGGGCCGACCGGGTCAGCAATAGTGGTTTGCAGGCCTGGCTCCAATCGACCCGCGCCCTGGGCGGCAAAGGCCTGCACTACCTCAGCTTCGCCGATGAGCCGAACCTCAACTACGCCGACTTCGCCAGCTATCAGCAACTGTTCGAAAGCATGGCCGACCAGGTCCGCGCCGACCCCGCCAACGCCCGCGCCGGGGTACGCATCGCCATACCGGCCAGCTCGCGGTTCACCAACGGCCCCCTGGCCGAAAACGCGGCGGACAAGCGCGGTATCGATTGGGCGCGGCGTTTGCTGGCCAAATCCACTGACAAAATCGACGCCCTGGCCTGGCATGAATGGATGATCCGCGATCTGCTGGCTACCCGGGTCTACCGCAACAGCGTGCGCCGGGCCGCCGACCTGGTAGGCCTGGATATCACTGGCCGGCCGCGCAAGGCCTTGTTGCTGGACCAGACCAACATGTCCAGCGGCTCGAGCCTGAGCCCCTACGATCAGGAAACCCACTACGCCGCCCTCTGGTGGACATCCGTGGTGATCAACGCCTCTGCGGACGGCCTGTTGGACATGCTCAACTGGTTCCAGTCCGCCGACGAACCGGAGTACCCCAAAGGCATGGTGCGGGTGCTGGACAACCAGCGCTTCGAGCTCAAGCCGGTGGGCCTGGCCCAGCAATTCATCCAGCAACACTGGCTCGATCAGGTGCTGCGCCTGGACAACGACGCCTTTGAAGTCGACGTCCTGGCCATGGCCACTGACGCCAGGCGCAGCCTGCTGGGCGTGAACAAAAGCACGCGCCCGCAACAGGTCAGCCTCGACGGCGCGCCCTGCCCTCAAGGGCAGGCCGCCCTGGTGTATTTCGGTCCGGACAACCGCAGCCAAAGCGCCCCATTCAATTGCGAGGCCGGGCAAATCCGTTTTCTCCTGCCAGGGGAAACCCTGTTTGCCCTGAGCTGGACTGCATCCTCTTCTCCCCAACCCGCCACCCGTCAGGAGGCACCATGAACGTACTGCAAAAACTGCGTGATCGCATCCAGAAGAAAGGCCTGCGCGCTGTGCTCAAGCAGGTGATACGCCATTACGTGTTTTCCCATTCGCAACTGGTTTGGCTGGAACACGATGTGCGCACCCCACTACCTCCGCATAACCTAAAGCCCTACCCACCGATGCGCCTGGAATTCATCACGACCAGCAATGCCGACGCTTTTGCCCGGCATTTCGGCGACCGCGTCGAAACCATGCGCGAGCTGGCCGCCGAAGGCTACACAGGCTTGATGTACCTGGATGACCAGGGCGACACGGTCGGTTTCGCCTGGGGCAGTACACGAGACTATTTCGACCGCCATTTCTATGGCTGCTCGTTCCCGATCGGCCCCGGCGAGTACTTTCAGTTCGGTGGCGAGATGATCCGCGCCTACTGGGGCTCCTCGATGTCGGCGGACATGCAGTTGGAGGTGTGGAAAGTCATGGCCGCCAAAGGTTGCAATAAAATGGTCGATGTCTGCGATTTGCAAAACATACCAGCGATCAAGATGCATCTGCGCATGGACTTCCAGGAACGCGGCCAGATCACCCACGTGTATCGCCTGTTCGGTCGCTGGCGGTTTTTCCGCGACACGTTTTACAACGGCTCGGTACTGGACGCCTTTCGTAAACCGGCTCGGCCGGTTACATCGACTGCGACGGCCTGATGTCCATGGCGATCCGGTTCCAATGGTGTCGCTCCCTGGGCGCCGAGGACTTTCCTACAACGGCTTATGAACAGCTGCGAACCCAGGTACCCGACGCTACGCCCTTCAACACCCTGGCCTGGCTGCAGGCAGCGGAGTTCGCCCTGCTGCCGGACCAGCAGTTGCAGGTATTGCTGGGCTGGGAGGACCAGACGCTGTGCCTGTGCCTGCCCCTGGTATCGGGCCGTGAACGCATCGGTGGCCTGCGGTTCCGGGTGTTGCATCACTTGGGTTATCCATTGGCCGACCGAATCGCCTTGTTGGTGCGCCTGGACGCCGAGGGCATGGGCCAGGCACTGATGCAGATTCGCCAGCACCTGCCCCATGTGCTGTTGCAATTGAACGAAGTGGTCGAGCCGGTAGGTGAAGAAAGCGTCCTCAGTGCCTGGATGGCGCTAAGCTCCACTGGAGAGCGACGGCTCAGTTGTCGGGTGCCGGTACATTTGATCAGCGACAGCGACCGCCAGGAAATTTCTGGCGACCCACGCTACAAGTTGCGCCGGGCACGCAAGCGGATCGCCGCCTGCGGTGCGCAGATTCGCCGGGTGACACCCGACGCCATCAGCATCGGCCTGCTGTTGCACGAGCTGGCCGAAGTCGAGGCGGCCAGTTGGAAAGGCGAAGAAGGCGTGGGCATCTTCGCCGATCCCAGGCGTCGGCAATGGATGAACCACGCCTTCACCGCCCTCGCCGCCCAGGGGCTGGTGCGAGTGGTGATGTTGGAACTGGACGGGCGCTGTATCAGTTACCGCCTCGGCCTGCTGGATCAGGGGCGGCTGTACGACTACAACCTGGCGTTCCTGCCGCAGCACGCCGACCTGGGCAGCGGTCGGGTACTGCTCGAAGAGTGGATCCGCTGGGGGCTGGACGAAAACTGGCGCTGGATCGATGCATCGCGGGTCAGCCTCGAAAACTCTAGCCATCAGCTACACGAACGCATGACTGGCCAACTGGAACACTGGCGCTGGAGCTTTTACTCATGGCAGCCCGCAGGCCTGATCCTGGGAGTTGCCTTGCGGCTATGGAAAAGCCTCAAGCCATGGCTTCGCCAGCGCCCAGGCGCGCAAGCCACGGCGTCGGTTTCACCCACCCCCAGCCAGGAGAACACGCATGCCTCGCCAAGTGATCGTCAACGCTGACGACTTCGGACTCAGCCTCAGCGAAAATGCGCTGATCCTGCGGGCCTTCGAGGCAGGCTTGATCAGCTCCGCCACGGCCATGGCCAACATGCCGGGCTTCGAGCAGGCGTGTGAACTGGCCCGGCACCCGCTGCTCAACGGCCACATAGGCCTGCACTTCAATCTCAGCTACGGCCCGCCACTGAGTGAGGCGATCGCATTACGAAAAGTGTTTTGCGGCGCCAATGGCGAGTTCGACCTGAACCTGTCGCGTTACTGCCTGCGCCTCGGTTCGAAGGACTTGGCGGCCGTGGAAGACGAACTCCAAGCGCAGTGGCAGCGCTGCCTCGACCACGGCTTGCGGCCAAGCCACCTCGACTCCCATCAACACGTGCACAACATCTGGCCGATCGGAGAACTGGTGGCCCGCTTCGCCGCCCGTCAAGGCGTTCCCATACGACTGGCACGCAACCTGGGGGCGAACCTGAACCTGCCCAAGCGCCTTTTCAAGACCCTGCTCAACCGTCGCATGCACCGCCTGTGCGGCGCCACCGCTGACTACGTCTGCACGCCGGCCGACCTGGACCACGCCGCACCACCGGAGCGTGGCTCGCTTGAGGTCATCGTTCATCCGCTGGAACTGGACGGGGATTTTGGCGATGCCAGCCTGATCCCGGGGGGCTCCCTGACTCAGGTGCTGAACAAGCGCCTGGCGGGCGTGCCCAAAGTGGCGTACGGCGGGATGGTGCCAGTGTTGACGCTGGCCGAATACGGGGATGTGCAGTAATTGATCTTGTGCCGGGGAGCTTGCTCCCTTGTCACGGCTGCAGGCAAAATCCCACGCCCCTGCAAAATCCCTCCACCTTTCGAGCGAATCTGATAAAAAGCATCTTCTGTCTAAAGTAGCGAATTGCGTCGATGTCTTCGTCTCTTCTGTCCCGCCTTGGGCGGCGTTGGCTGGCTTTGCTGTGCATGACCACAATGGTGGTCGGGCTACCGGTGGGCTGCGCGGTGTTGCAGCATAAGGAGCGGGAGCTGGTCTTTCGGATCGAGCCGGGAACGGCAACCTGGTTCAATGGCTTGCCCAGCACTGTGCAAGAGTTCGACCTCAGGCCAAAAAGCTTCAAGGCCGGGGAAAACATCCACGGCTGGTGGTGGCCGGCCGAACGCAAGAACGCGCCGGCGATTCTGTACTTGCATGGTGTGCGCTGGAATTTGACTGGGCAGTTGTTTCGTATCCAGCAGTTGCGGGCCCTGGGCTTTTCGGTGCTGGCGATCGACTACCGTGGCTTTGGCAAGAGCCACGGGGAGCTACCGTCGGAAGCCAGCGTCTACGAAGACGCACGCATCGCCTGGAAGCGTCTTGAAGTGCTGCAACCGGACCCGGCCCGGCGACTGATCTACGGCCACTCCCTGGGCGGCGCCGTGGCCGTGGACCTTGCGGCGGAACTGGGTCAAAAGGCCGCCAAAGACGGCAGCGCAGTCCCAGCCCGAGGCTTGGTCATCGAATCCACGTTCACGTCCCTGGGCGACGTCGCAACCGCCATGGCGAACACCTCCCTGCCGGTGCGCTGGTTGCTATCGCAGAAGTTCGACTCCATCGACAAAATCGGCGAGATCAACATGCCGTTGCTGGTGGTGCACGGCTCGGCCGATCGCTACGTACCGCCGCGCTTCAGCGAGCAACTGTTCAACGCCGCCCAGGAGCCCAAGCACCTGTTGCTGGTGCCTGGCGCCACCCACAACAACAGCATGAGCCTGGCGGGCAAAAACTACCGGCAGGCATTGGATGCCCTGATGAAAAGCTCACCTTCGCCCGTGGCTGGAAACGCCTTGGCCAGCCCGGCCAAGGCGGGCTGATCACTCTCCCTCCAGATCGCCGCTCCTGTGGTGGCGCTGTGTCTAAGTCTTTGGCCCACCCCTTCAAGTCTAAACCTACAAGCGAGCTTGCTCGCGATAGCGTCAGCCCAGTCAACTCGATACAAGCTGACCCTGCGCTATCGCGAGCAAGCTCGCTCCCACAGTTTCGAAACAGAAAAAAACGGCACCTCTCGGTGCCGTTCATTCATTGCCGATGCCGTTTTATTTGCGTGCTGCCTCCCACGACTTCAACAGCTCGGTGTAGCTCACTGTTTCGCCTTTAGGCTTCTCGTTCGCCAGTTTCGGCTTCGGTGCACCCGGTTGGTCGAACCAGTATTGCGCGTCGCGCTCGGGGTTCATTTTCGGAGCGCAGGTGGCTTGGGCCTTTGAGCGTTCCAGACGCGTCATGATCGCGTCCTGGTCCTTGGCCAAACCGTCGAGCGCCTGTTGCGGAGTCTTCTCGCCGCTGGCAGCTTCGGCGATGTGGCTCCACCACAGCTGGGCCAGGCGCGGGTAGTCCGGCACGTTGGTCCCGGTCGGAGTCCATTGCACGCGGGCCGGGCTGCGGTAGAACTCCACCAGGCCACCGAGTTTCGGCGCCAGCTCGGTCATCGCCTGGGAGTTGATGTCCGACTCACGAATCGGCGTCAGGCCAACGATGGTCTTCTTCAGCGACACGGTCTTGGACGTCACGAACTGCGCATAGAGCCAGGCCGCGAGTTTCTGTTTCTCAGGCGTGGACTTCATGAATGTCCAGGAACCCACGTCCTGATACCCCAGCTTCATGCCCTCCTCCCAATACGGACCGCGTGGCGAAGGCGCCATGCGCCATTTCGGCGTGCCATCGGCGTTCACCACCGGCAGGCCCGGCTTGGTCATGTCGGCGGTAAACGCGGTGTACCAGAAAATCTGCTGGGCGATGTTGCCTTGGGACGGTACCGGACCTGATTCGGAGAAGGTCATGCCCGCCGCTTCCGGTGGCGCGTACTTCTTCAGCCAGTCCACGTACTTGGTGGTGGCAAACACCGCCGCCGGCCCGTTGGTATCGCCGCCACGGGTCACGCTGGAACCGACCGGATGGCAGTCTTCGACGCGAATACCCCACTCGTCCACCGGCAGACCATTGGGCAGGCCCTTGTCGCCGCCGCCAGCCATGGAGAACCAGGCATCGGTGAAGCGCCAGCCCAGGGACGGGTCTTTCTTGCCATAGTCCATGTGGCCGTAGACGCGCTTGCCGTCGATCTCCTTGACGTCTTCGGAGAAGAACTTGGCAATGTCCTCATAGGCCGACCAGTTCACCGGTACACCCAGCTCGTAGCCGTATTTCTCCTTGAACTTGGCCTTCAGCTCCGGGCGCTCGAACCAGTCGGCGCGGAACCAGTACAAGTTGGCGAATTGTTGGTCGGGCAGTTGATAGATCTTGCCGTCCGGCGCGGTGGTGAAGGAGATGCCGATGAAGTCCTTGATGTCCAGGGTCGGCGAGGTGAAATTCTTGCCTTCGTTGGCCATCAGGTCGGTGATCGACTCGGTCTTGCCGTAGCGAAAGTGCGTACCGATCAGGTCCGAGTCGTTGACCCAGCCGTCATAGATGTTCTTGTCCGACTGCATCACCGTCTGCATCTTCTCCACCACATCGCCTTCTTGCAGAAGGTCATGGGTCAACTGGATCCCGGTGATTTCAGTGAAGGCCTTGGCCAGTACCTTGGACTCGTATTCGTGAGTGGTGAGGGTTTCCGACACCACGTTGATCTTCATACCGCGAAACGGCTCGGATGCCTTGATGAACCATTTGAGTTCTTCAAGCTGCTGGGCTTCCGTCAGGGTCGACGGCTTGAATTCACTGCCGATCCATTTTTTAGCGGCGTCTTCATAGGCGTCGGCCCAGGCCGCAGCACTTAGCCCGCTGAGTGCCAGCATGGCTGCCAATGAAACGCTATGTCGCAGCTTATTGTTTTTATTGAACATAGAGACCTCCTGTTTGGGTTTAAGAGCCTGATCGGCGAACGTTCGCCGTGGCCTGTACGGTTAATTCGAGTGCACGAATTAGCCACACAGGCCACTTAGCCCCACCGCATCACTGCCAACAGCCACACCAAAGACAACGCGAACGCTATCCAGATGCTCCAGTCAGTAGCACCGATCACCAGCATATGCAGGTAGGCGCTACCGAGAAGACCGATAAACAACCGATCGCCACGGGTGGTGGCAATCGGCAGGAAACCCCGTCGAGGGATACTCGGCGAACGCAATTCCCACGTGGTCATGCCTGCCAGCAGCACGGCAATGACCCCAAAGAACACCGCCGTGGGGGCGGTCCAGTTCATCCATTCCATCATCGACTCCTCAGACCCGGCCCAGGGCAAAGCCCTTGGCCACGTGGTTGCGAACGAACCAGATCACCAGCATGCCCGGCAGGATGGTCAACACCCCCGCCGCCGCCAGCACGCCCCAATCGATACCGGACGCCGACACGGTACGGGTCATGACCGCCGCGATCGGCTTGGCATTCACCGAGGTGAGCGTGCGCGCCAGCAGCAGTTCGACCCAGGAAAACATGAAGCAGAAAAACGCCGTGACACCGATGCCGGAGCCGATCAACGGAACGAAGATCTTCACGAAGAACTTGGGAAAACTGTAGCCGTCAATGTAGGCGGTCTCGTCAATTTCTTTCGGCACTCCGGACATGAAGCCTTCGAGGATCCACACCGCCAGCGGCACGTTGAACAGGCAATGCGCCAAGGCCACGGCAATGTGGGTGTCGAACAAGCCGATGGACGAATACAGCTGGAAGAACGGCAAGAGGAACACCGCCGGTGGGGCCATGCGGTTGGTCAGCAGCCAGAAGAACAGGTGCTTGTCCCCCAGGAAGCGGTAGCGGGAAAACGCATAGGCCGCCGGCAGCGCGACGGTCAGGGAAATCACCGTGTTCAGGCTGACGTAGTACAGCGAGTTCAGGTAACCGGTGTACCAGCTCGGGTCGGTGAAGATCACCTTGTAGTTATGGAAGGTAAAGTCCTGGGGCCACAGCGTCAGGCTGCCGAGGATCTCGGTGTTGCTCTTGAACGACATGTTCAGCAGCCAGTAGATCGGCACCAGCAGGAACAGAATGTAGATCAGCAGCGGAATCAGCTTTCTCTTGCTCATCATGCGGGCCTCAACGGTTGGCGTCGGAGTGAGTCATGGCGGTGTAGAACAGCCACGACACCAACAGAATGATCAGGAAGTACACCAGGGAAAACGCCGCCGCCGGGCCCAGGTCGAATTGACCGATGGCCATCTGCGTCAGAGTCTGGCTCAGGAACGTGGTGGCGTTACCCGGCCCGCCGCCCGTCAGCACGAACGGCTCGGTGTAGATCATGAAACTGTCCATGAAGCGCAGCATCACCGCGATCAGCAGCACGCTCTTCATCTTCGGCAACTGGATGTGCCGGAACACCGCCCAATTGGACGCCCGGTCGATTCGCGCGGCCTGGTAGTACACATCCGGAATCGCCCGCAGCCCCGAGTAACACAGCAGCGCCACCAGGGAGGTCCAGTGCCAGACGTCCATCACCAACACCGTGACCCAGGCGTCCATGGTGTTGGCCGCATAGTTGTAGTTGATGCCCAGGCCGTTGAGGGCGGAGCCCAGCAGGCCGATGTCGGCGCGGCCGAAAATCTGCCAGATGGTGCCCACCACGTTCCATGGAATCAGCAATGGAATTGCCAGGATGATCAACACCAGGGATGACCATTTGCCCTTGGTCGGCATGGTCAGGGCGATGGCAATGCCCAGTGGGATTTCAATCAGCAGCACGCACGCCGAGTAGATGAACTGGCGCAACAGCGAATCGTGCAGCCGCGGATCGAGCAGCACCTGCTTGTACCAGTCGGCGCCGACGAAGTAGCGGCTGGACTGGTCGAAGATGTCCTGCACCGAATAGTTGACCACGGTCATCATCGGGATCACGGCGCTGAACGCCACCAGCAGGAACACCGGCAACACCAGCCACCAGGCCTTGTTGTTCTGCACCTTGTTCATGGCTGCACCTCGCTCAGTGGTTCCAGCAAGTATTCATCGGCATAAACCATCAGCCACTGGGCCGGAAAACTGATGTACGCCGTGCCTTCGGGCACCGGCTTGTCTTCGGCCAGGCGCACTTTCAGCGGCGCGCCATCGAGGTTGAGGGTCAGGATCTTGTAGGTGCCCAGGTCTTCGACGTGGACCACGTCGGCGCGCATCGCATCGTCGTAAGGCCCGTCCCAGACATGGACGAATTCCGGCCGAATACCGACCTTCAGGCTTTTGCCTTGAGCCTCGGCAATGCGCTGCTGCAAGGTGGCGGACAGGGGCAAATGAGTCGATGCGAAGCCGACGCCACCGGGCTGCGCCGTGACCTCGATCAGGTTCATTCCCGGGCTGCCAATGAAGTAGCCGACAAAGGTGTGGCTCGGACGCTCGAACAGATCCCGCGGCGTGCCGAACTGCACGATCTGGCCGCCATACATCACGGCGATCTTGTCGGCGAAGGTGGAGGCCTCCAACTGATCGTGAGTGACGTAGACCATGGTGATGTTGAACTGCTCATGGATCTGCTTGAGCTTGCGCCGCAGCTTCCATTTCAAGTGCGGGTCGATCACCGTCAGCGGTTCGTCGAACAGGATCGCCGACACGTCGTCGCGCACCAACCCGCGGCCCATGGAGACTTTCTGTTTTTCATCGGCGGTGAGATTGCGGGCCTTTTTGTCCAGCAGGCTTTGCAGGTCCAGGACCTCGGCGATTTCCTGCACCTTGGTGTGAATCCTGGCCTCGGCCATGCCCTGGTTGCGCAGTGGGAACGCCAGGTTATCGAACACCGTCATGGTGTCGTACACCACCGGGAACTGGAACACCTGGGCAATGTTACGCCGCTCCGGAGTCAGGTCGTTGACGACTTTGCTGTCGAACATCACCTGGCCTTCGGAGGGGCTGAGCAGTCCGGAAATGATATTGAGCAAGGTGGATTTGCCACAGCCCGAGGGCCCGAGCAACGCATAAGCGCCGCCCTGCTCCCAGATATGGTTCATCTCGCGGATCGCGTAGTCCTCGGGGCCCGCCGGGGTGCTGGTGTAGCTGTGGGCGAGGTTCTGCAAACGAATTTCAGCCATCAGGCAACCCTCGCGATACGCTGGCCAGGGGCTTGGACCAGCTTGCCCTGGGCATCGAAAACAAACAGTTTGTGGGTCGGGATGTAAATGCGGATCGGCGCATCCACGTCGTACTCATGCACCCCGGGCAAGTGCAGCACCAACAGGAAATGCTCGTTGCGCACATGCAGGAAGGTCTCCGAGCCACTGATCTCGGCCACCTCCACGGTCACCGCCAGTTCAAGATCGTCATCGTTGCTGGGCACCAGGGAGATATGGCTGGGACGCACACCAAAGCGGAACTCGCCCTCGCCTACCGGGCGCAGGTCGACGTTCAGCGGGAAGTGCACGAAATTGGCAAAGCTCACTTCATTGCCGGCAATGCGACCGGGCATGAGGTTGATGGGCGGCTCGGAAAACAGCTCGGCGGCCAACACAGTCTGCGGCTGGTGATACACCGAGGACGATTTGCCGCTCTGGATGATCCGCCCCTCATGCAGAATCGTGGTGGTACCGCCCAAGGCCAATGCTTCGTTGGGCTCGGTGGTGGCGTAGACGGCGATGGTGTGGCGGGCCTGGAACAGTTCGCGCATTTCCTGGCGAAGTTCCTCACGCAGCTTGTAGTCCAGGTTTACCAGCGGCTCATCGAACAGGATCAGTTCGGCGTCCTTGACCAGCGCCCGAGCCATGGCCGTGCGTTGCTGCTGGCCGCCGGACAATTCCAGCGGATGGCGCTGCAGGAACTTCTCGATGCGCAGCATCCTGGCGGTTTCCAGCACCTTGCTCTGGATTACCTCGTTGGACACACCGGCCTGGCGCAGCGGCGAGGCGATGTTTTCGAAAACAGTCATGGTCGGGTAATTGATGAACTGCTGATAGACCATCGACACGTTGCGCAACCGCACCGGGCGCTTGGTGACGTCGACGCCGTTCATCAGGATGCGACCGCTGTCGGGCTTGTCGAGTCCGGCCATCAGCCGCATCAGGCTGGTCTTGCCGGACAGCGTGCGGCCCAGCAGGACGTTGAAGGATCCGGGTTCGAAACTCAGATTGGCATCGTCGATCCAGGTCTGGCCTTCGACGGTGCGACAGATGTGCTCAAGCGTTAATGACATGGCTCGGCCTTTTTATTATTTGGAGTCAAGCGACCCGAGTTTAAAAGCGAAAGCCGTGCCAGAAATCACAACTCATTGATCGTATTGGTTTTTCATCTATTCCCTCACAAAAAAGCTTTCGTTGATGAACACAAGTGAACAGCCACGACTGAACAACTGAACAATTCGCCGGTTGACAATGAACAATTTTGAACAACACTGAATATGATCTGTGAGAGCGAGCTTGCTCGCGATAGCGGTGGGTCAGTTGAATCAATGTGACTGATCCACCGCTATCGCGAGCAAGCTCGCTCTCACAGGGTCTGTGCATATTAAGTAGTGCCTGGATCTGCCCCAGCACAAGGAGTCTGTGCGAGACTGATCACAACAATAAAAACAGCACCTGCGAGAGTGCCCCATGGCCGCACCTGCCCCCGCCTTGTCCCATGACGCCATTATCCAGGCCTCCTGGTCCCGTTGCCGCGCCTTTGGCCTGAACCATCAGAGCGTGCCGGCCTTCGATCAGCTCCCCGCCGAAGGCATCGCCCAGTTGCTGGAAAGCCAGCATTCGCTGGTGCAGACCACCCATCAGGAAGTCTTGCCGTACTACGAGAACATCCTGAGTAACTCCAACTGCCTGATCATGCTGGCCGACAACCAGGGCCAGGTGTTGACCTCCTGGGGCACCCAACGCTTCATCGAGCCGAAACTGGCCCACGGTTTCAGCGCCGGGGCGAGCTGGATGGAGCGCTGCAGCGGCACCAATGCCATCGGTACCGCACTGGCCTGTGAACAGGCGGTGCACATCGAACACGATGAACACTTCCTCAAGGCCAACCGCTTCATGACCGGCTCCGCCGCGCCGATCTTCGACGCCGAGCGCAAGGTCATTGCGGTGCTGGACGTCTCCAGCGACAGCTACCTGCCGCCGTCCCACACCCTGGGCATGGTCAAGATGATGAGCCAGACCGTGGAGAACCGTCTGATCCTCAACCTGTTTCGCGGTGAACACTTCCAACTGACCTTCAATACCGGCTTGAACAACCTCGACAGCCAATGGGCCGGGCTGTTGATTTTCGATGAGAGTGGCCAGGTCCTATCCGCCAACCGCCGCGCCGACAACCTGCTGGGCCTGAGCCTGTCGCGGGTCAGCATCGAAAGCCTGTTCAAGGTCTCGCTGCTGGAGCTGCTGAACCAGCCCGATGGCCTGCCGTTCGCCCTGCAAGCGTCCGGGAGCAATCGTTTCCAGTGCTTGCTCAGACGCCCAAGCCAAGTGTCGATCAAGGCACGAGTCTTCAGCGAGCCCGCGCCCACACCGGCCCTGGCTCCTGCCACCCACGTCATCAGCCTCAACACCCTGCACTTCGGTGACAGCCGCGTGGAAAAAGCCGTGCGCCAGGCCGAGCGCTTGCTGGAAAAGGACATTCCGCTGCTGATCCACGGCGAGACCGGGGTGGGCAAGGAAGTGTTCGTCAAAGCCCTGCACCAGGCCAGTTCGCGCTGCAAGCAGCCGTTCATTGCCGTCAACTGCGCGGCGATTCCCGCTGAGCTGGTGGAATCGGAACTGTTCGGCTACGAAAAAGGCGCCTTCACCGGCGCCAACCAGAAGGGCAGCATCGGCCTGATCCGCAAGGCCGACCGTGGCACGCTGTTCCTCGACGAGATTGGCGACATGCCCTTGCCGACCCAGGCCCGGCTGTTGCGAGTCTTGCAGGAACGTTGTGTGCAACCGGTGGGCAGCGCCGAGCTGTTCCCGGTAGACATCCGCATCATCTCCGCCACCAACCGCTCGTTGCGCGAACAGGTGCAACTGGGGCGGTTTCGCGAAGACTTGTATTACCGCATCGGCGGCTTGACCCTGGAATTGCCACCGCTGCGTGAGCGCAGTGACAAGCAGGCCTTGTTCAAGCGCCTCTGGGAACACCATCGCGAACCGACCCAGTGGGCCGGTTTGAGCCGCGAGGTATTGGACCTGTTCGAGCGCCATCCATGGCCGGGCAACCTGCGCCAGGTCAGCAGCGTGCTGCAAGTGGCCCTGGCGATGGCCGAGGAACAGCCGATCCGCCCGGAACACCTGCCCGACGATTTCTTTGTCGACCTTGAAATGGAACCGGTGGAAACACCCGAACCGCTGGCGGTGGACTTGAACGATATCGAGGACCTGAACCGCCAGTTGCAGGCGGTGGGCGGGAATATTTCGCACCTGGCGCGACGGCTGGGGGTCAGCCGTAATACCTTGTACAAGCGCCTGCGCCAACTGGAAAACTGACACGAAACCTGTGGGAGCGAGCTTGCTCGCGATAGCGTCAGTTCAGCCGATGATGAAGTGACTGACACGACGCCATCGCGAGCAAGCTCGCTCCCACAGGGGATTTGTGGTGAATACGATACCTGAGACCACTCGGAAAAACTGTGGGAGCGGGCTTGCTCGCGAAGGCGGCACAGTCAACATCACCGCAAGCTGACCCACCGCTTTCTTTCGCGAGCAAGCCCGCTCCTGCAGAGTTGCACTCAACTGACTGGCATTACTCCGAAGAGGCTGCCATTTCGTTGAAACACCGGGTTAATCGAACGCACCATTGAGCACTTCATAGATGATGCCGCTGGCGATCGCCACCAGGATCAGGTCCGTACCCGCCTGCCGCCACTCATAACCATCGTAGTGCGGCAACTGCCCCAACAGGCGTCCGTCGAGCTTCTTGGCAATGCCTGGGGGCAACGGCTTGCCTCGGGCGAGGTTTTTCTGGATACCCGGCGGCAACGGCGGACCGGGGCTCCAATAATCACGATGACCGCCAAGCAGGCCGATAATGCCGCCGCGATCGATGCTGGGGCCGTTATGCCAGTCGCCACCACCGCCTTGGTTTCCCTTGCCGCCCTGGTTGCCCTTGTTACCGGGATTTCCTTGACCGCCCTTGTTGCCCTGCCCGCCTTTGCCTCCTTGTCCATGACCCGGACCTTGATCGAATTGAGCGTTTCCCTTGCCGTTGCCCGGGTCCGCGACAACAATGCCAGGGCCCGCCACCAGGGCGAAACAGGTAACTGCAGCAATCAACGAGCGCGATTTGAACATGGCAGTTCTCTCAAAAAGGGGACGTCCCCTGTAAAGATATAGAGACTAAGGGTGATATTAGTTCCATATCACGCTGCGCGTCGTTGCCAGACAGGATGATTCTCTCAACCCGCAATCAAGGAGCTCCATGCACAAGGATTACCTGGCTTTTTTCGTCTCGATGTTCCTCTCCCGGCTGGCCGACCAGATCTTGCTGTTCATCGTCCCGTTGATTGTTTTCCAGACCACCAACAGCGTCTCCTGGGCGGGCCTGGCGTTCTTCGTCGAATCCTTGCCACGCTATTTATCCTTCCCGATCTGCGGCGCGCTGTGCGACAAGTTCCCGCCCATTCGTATCCTGCACATCAGCCAGGTCTATCGCGCCGTAGCCTGCGGCGTGGCGGTCATGCTTTACGCAATCTTTGGTGGGATCTATTGGATCGTCGCCCTTTCGGCGTTGTGCGGCGTACTGACCACCCAAGGCATCATGGCCCGCGAAGTGGTGATGCCTTACATCTTCAAGCAGTACACCTACACCAAGACCCTGGCCTACTCGCAAATTGCCGACCAGACCGGGCTGGTACTGGGCCCGCTGATAGCCGCGTTGATGCTCCAGGTGTGGGCGTGGCACTGGGTGGTGCTGGCAATAGCAGGGTTGTTCCTGCTGGCGGACCTGGCCATGGTGTACTGGCGGCGCACCAGCTCGGTCACACTGCAAACCTTCGAGCAACATTACGACGTCTGGCTGAACCCGCTGCGAATCGCCTTCGGTCATATCCGTCGCCGGGCGGAGCTGAAAAAAATCATCGGCCTGGCGGTGGGCGTCAACCTGATCATCGGTGTCACCCTCGCCACATCAGCGGCCATGGTGATCGGCCAATACAGCGCCGATAAGGACTACTACGCCGGGTTACAGGCGGCCGGGGCGGTCACCACCATCCTCATTCTGTTCTTCCTGGCGCGGGTGAGCTTGCCCTTGAAAATCCTGGGAGCACTGTCCTATACGCTGATCGCCGCCGGCGCCTTCATCACCGCGCTCAGCCCGAACACGTGGGGCTATGTCGTCGGTTTTCTGCTGATCGTCGGTTTCGACAAGATGTTCAACGTCTACTTCCGCACCCTGCGCCAACAAGTCATTCCTCCCCAGGATTTCGGCAAGACCGTTGGCGTCATTACGCTACTCAACAACCTGTCGCAACCACTGGCGGGCCTTCTGGTCGCGGTACTGGCCACACCTGTCGGAACGCAACGGGTGATTTTGCTCTTGGCACTGGCCACCAGCCTGATCGGCATTGCAATGGTGGCGGTGCATAAAAACGCGACACCCGTGCCCGCAGCTTATGGCACAGAGGCTGACTGATTGTCGTAAGCCGGATACAGAGGCGGTTTTGTAGTATCAGTGACTTATTGTTGAGGCATGGTTGAAACGTTGCCGGCGTTGAACGTCTTCCGGGCGCCCTAGGACAGGCAACCCCGCCACTCGTCGCCTGTTAAACGTAGCGGCTGAATAGACGACCACGCCTGGCTTAGGGTTTGCACGGGCCTGTGTTAGCAGCCAAGAACGACGTAATTCTGACGCGGCGGCAAATTTATCAATGCTTAGTCAGCCAATGGAGATGTACCGTGTCAACTCTCAACGAAATCGCAGCGAACCACGCGAGAATGGCAAAGGCAAAGGAAGAGGAGTCGATACGGCTGAGTGCGCTTCACGGTCAAGTCGTGGGGAGTTTTGAGATTCCACCCCTCGAGACGAAGCAGCAGATGCCGCTGCACTTCATGGCTGGGGTTCAGGATCACTCGTTTGGGGAGGCGGCCCTGAGCTTTTGACCCGGGTGTTGGCTGGAACTCATCGCCTCTGCAATGACATCGTTTTTCATGACGACACCATTTAGAGCGCCGATGAATGACCCGGCCACAGCGATGAGTATGGATAGATGGAAGGCTGGTCAGGCGTCAGAACTTACCGTAGGGGATGTCTTTGCCGGCCTGCGCCCAACCGCTGGGCATGATTGTTTCGTCCGGGTGGGGGGTAAGGATTGGCAGGCCACTTGCCACTGTGAAAGTAAAACAAAGACTTGCGTGGATCGGCTCATAATCAAACACCTGCGCGATCAGCCTGATAAGTTGAAAGCGCCGATCATCCATCAGCGGATAACCTTGACGGTTCTTCTTGCCCGTTGAGGCCGCCGTATTGAACCAAACGGCGCCAAGGCCAATCATGAATTGATTGGTCTTGGTCTCACCGACAAACCACTTATGAAAATTTCGCAGCGATAGTTCATTCCATGGGTCGCCTTCGCCATTCGCACAAAAAAGCGTGTTGTAATGAGCCATGGCCATTCTGCCGTTACCCGTATTGAACCCAGCAACGGCAATACAATTTCCCAGTCCTGCGGTCCCCACCAACCCATTGAACGAAACGACGTTAGACAACTTGTCAAAGCCGGCTGCATCCATTGCTCACATCCTCCATGATCTAAGCAAGCAGCATAGTCAATGCATGTAAAAAGAAAAAACGGGAACAAGAAAAAGCAGCAAAAGGCTGCCAATCCATTTCCCGAATCTATTCCAGGTCAAACCAAGCAGCTACTAACGTCTTCTTCCGTGGAAGCGTCCAGTGCAGCGGATTGCTTGAAGCCCATCACCCGCTTGTTGGCGGGTGACTCGGCCTTTTAGAACTGCCTGGCTAAAGCAGCTGCAAGTATGCCGGCCGCAATCGCTGGCAGCGGCTTTTTAAGTATCAACATGACAATGGCCGTGCTCAGCAGAGCCAGGCGCGCGCCGTTATCACCTTTTACAGCCAGCGGAGCCAGCACCGCCACCAACACTGAGCCCGACATGGCCGTGATGAACTGCTGCACCCTATAGTTGATCGGCACGAACGACATCACGAAAACACCGCCCCACCGAGTCGCCAATGTCACGACGGCCATGATCAATATGACGATCAATGTGCCGTAACCCGCTGTTTCGATATTCATTGTTTTTTCTCCATCCACAGCGCGCCCAAAACTCCCCCCGCCAAAGCGCCGACCACGACATGACTATTCGCCGGCAAATACCAGTAGGCCAACAGTGATGAACAGGCCGCCACGGTCCAGATGATGAACATGCGCAGGTTTTTCTTCCCGCCAACGACCATCGCCAGCAAGAAACACCCCATCACCATATCGAGGCCAAAGCTGACCGGGTTCTCAATGGCGCTACCAAAATGAAGTCCCAGCCAACTGCCCAGGATCCAAGTGACCCAGAGCGCAATGCCACCGCCGAACAAAATCCCGAGCCCCGGCTTGCCGCGACTGAACGCCTGCATCGCCATGGCCCAGTTGGCGTCCGAAACAACCAGCATGACACCGTAGCGTTTGGCCACGGGTAACTCCCGCAGCCACGGATACAGGGTCGCGCCCATCAACAAGTGCCGGGCGTTGATGGCGAAGACGGTAATCATCAGCGGAACGACCGGGACTTGCTGTCCCCATAGATCCAGTGCGGCAAATTGAGAAGCGCCGGCAAAGACCAGCGCGCTCATGAGCACGGCTGACGTGTCACTCAAGCCCGTTTGCGCAGCGGCCAGGCCGAACGCCACTCCGAACACGACGACGAAAAGAGAGATGGGGATCAGCTGTTTGAAACCGTCGTAGATGTGATTCAACGTCAGCGCGTGCAGGTGGGGTTCAACATTCGACAAAACAGGGCCTCTTCTGAATATCTGCGGTGCAAAAACCGAGAGTATGGGGCTGAATCTGCATGTCGAATACTGTTTGGCGGGTCAATGGCCAACTCAACCCACCGAGCCTTAGAGATTGCGCGTGGCAAAACCAGCAAAATGGGTGAACCTCAAATCCTTGCGCAGTCCTTCCAGGGCGCCATAAACAAGCTTCGAACTGAAATTCATCAACAACAGCTCGGAAAACACCGTCGCCACGCTCTGTTTTCTTATGATGACTTGATGCGCCTGACGCTGGAAAACTGCCCTCTACCTCGTAGCCGAAACTGAACAACCCGCTTTGCGACCTCAGACCGTCATTCATATAGTTCGGTGTGTAGAAACAGAACCCGTCTTCGCGAGCATCGGGAACGCTCGAAAAACGTCCTCCGGTAAGGCGTTGGTTTCCACCCAGATACATTCACCGCGAGGTGTCACCAAGTTTTCCAGGTGCTAGCGCACCAGTTCCTTCAGCTGGCCGACCGCCTGTTTGACATCGCGGCTGACCAGCGGCTCGAAGGGGCTTCGTATTGCAGTTGGAGCGGTTCGCCGCCTACGGTGGATCAGCCTTGGAGGATCAGGTCATAGGACAGCTTGCTGATCAGGATCACCAGCAGCACCAGGAACAGCGCGCGGACAAAGGGCACTCCCTTGCGTACCGCCAGCCAGGTGCCGGTCAGCGCGCCGAGGATATTGAACAGCGCCATCGGCAGCGCTACCAAGTAGAGCACGTTGCCGCTCGGGATAAAGAACAGCAGCGCCGCGACATTGGTGGCGATATTCACCAGCTTGGCCGACGCCGAGGCGTGCAGGAAGTCAAAGGCGAAGCAGCGAATGAACAGGAAGATCAGGAAGCTGCCGGTGCCCGGTCCGAACAAACCGTCGTAGAAACCGATGGCGCCACCGACCAGTACCGCCAGCAGCTTCTCCTTGGTGCCGATGCGCATGGGCTTGTGCAGGCTGCCGAAGTCCTTTTTCCAGAAGGTGTAGATCGCCATCAGCATGATTAGCACCAATACCGCCGGGCGCATCAGTGCCTGCGGCACGATCGATACCGTCGCCGCGCCAGCGAAGGCCATGACAAAGGCCGCGCCGGCGGCAGGAACCACCAGGCTCCAGTCGATCACCACCTTGCGCACGAACGAGCGCGCGGCAAAGGCCGTGCCGCAGGCCGCCGCGACCTTGTTGGTGCCGAGCAGGGCGGCGGGCTGGGCGCCGGGCAGCACATTGAACAGTGCCGGGATCTGGATCAGGCCGCCGCCACCGACGGCCGCATCGATCAGGCCGGCGGCGAAGGCGAAGACACATAGCAGGACGATATCGAACATTGAATCAGGCTCTGGCAATAAAGGGGTGGGTGGTCGAGAGCGGGAGCAGGCGCTTGCGGTCGTTGACGCCAAAGACCCTAAGCATCCAGCGGTCCAGACCGTCGTAGCGCGGCGCGAAGCCATCACGCGCGTGCAGGGTCTGCTGGTTCTTGAAGATCAGCATGTCGCCAGGCTGCAGCAGTACCGAGCGGACCACGTCGGGGTGATTGGCGGCGGCGGCGAACAGTTGCAGGGCCAGTCGCGAGTGCTCGCAGTGAGCGCTGACGCTGGCCATGTTGTAGCGACAGTGCAGGCCGCCGCTGCTGGGCCGGTAGAGCAGTGGGACATGTTCCAGGACCTTGCCCTGGCGGGCGAACGAGTCCGGCCGGCGTACCGAAAAGCTCGGGCGCAGCAGCTCCTGCTCGACGAAGTCCGGCAGCATGTTGAGCACGTCGGCAATCGCGACGATCCGCGTCGGCACCGTCAGTTCGCAGCGCAAGCCGGTCAGGCTCAGGTACTCGGGGCAGGCGGACAACTGCTGCACGGCCTCGCAGCTGAGCGGCAAGTGTGGGTTGTCGACATGCATGCCCAGGTCCAGGCGCGAGCCGTAAGAACTCTTCTCGGTTTCCCGCTGCCGCTTGGGCGAGACATGGCGAAATACGCTGTCCTCGCTCTCGCCCTGGTAGCCCACCGGGCAGGTGCCGAGCACGGCGAGTACCGCCAGGATCGCCCCGGCGACCACCGGCAGTTCGGCAATATCCGGGTTGCCATCGTACGGCGTCGCCGGCAACTGCGCGTCGACCGGCAGGCCACGGATCACCAGCGCCACCTCGTCGCCGTGCTGGAAGTCACGCAGCAAGCGGAATTTTTCCGGAGCCAGCAGTTGCTCCAGGCAGCGTCCGAGGGCCGGCATCTGCCGCAGGCCGCAGGCGCTGTCGCTGATTGCGAAATGGCTGAGTTCGTTGTGAAATTTTCTGTTTTCTTCGTAGGAAAGCTGTAATTCGACCAAGGGCTGTTCTGTCGAGAGGGGGGCTTTTGGCACCAGCCATTCGTGGGTCACTTCGCCCGCAAGGGCGGTTGCTTTTCTGAGTGTTTCATCCAGCGTTGACATATCCATCGCTCCTGTTTACCTACGTCCCTGTGCTGAGAGCGGGAAGGCTAACGGAAGGGGCTTTTTTGTGTTGCAATGTCATATTGTGAAAAGTGCAATGAGGTAGTCGGTGGCACTGGATATGTTGGCTGATCTTGAAGCCTTTGCGACGGTGGCCCGCAAGCGCAGCTTTGTCGTCGCAGCCCGCAGCCTGGGGCGCTCCCCCAGCTCGCTGACCCGCGCCATTCAAGGGCTGGAAGAACGCAGCGGGGTCAAGCTGTTCAATCGCTCGGCCAATGCCGTGACGCTGACCGAGGCCGGCGAGCGGCTACTGCCCCACGCCTACAGAATGCTCGATCTGCAACGTGAGGCGGACGAGGACCTGGCCGGGCTCAGCGGCCTGGCCACCGGCTGGATCCGCTTTTCCGCACCGGAATCCTTGGCCCACACGGTGGTCCCCGGGTTGATCACCCAGTACAGCCAGCGTTATCCCGATGTCAGCGTGGATGTGATCTTCACCGATGCGGCGGTCGATCCGGTCAAGGGCAAGCTGGACTTTTCGATTCGCGGCGCCTTTCCACAATCCAGCGACCTGATCGGCTACCCGCTGTGGAGCTATTCGCGCTACCTCTACGCCAGCCCTGGCTACCTGGAGCGATGCGGGCTGCCGGCGTCCATCGAGGCGCTGGAACAGCACGCATTGATCCTGCACACGGCGCCGCGGATTCTCAAGGAATGGAATTTTCGTGGGCCGGGCCAGGCCGGCAGCTTTCGCGTGCACCCCAAGTTTCGCTTCAGCTCCGGCGCGGCGGTGTTCCAGGCTGCGCTGGCCGGTGCCGGGATTGCCCGCCTGGCCGACTGGCTGGCGGAGCCGGAAGTGGCGGCGGGACGCCTGGCGCGGGTGTTCCCCGAGTACAAGCTGACCTCCAGCACGGGTGAAGACCCGCGCATGCATGCGGTCTATCCAGCCGGCAACCTGCCATTGCGGGTCAAGAACCTGCTGGACATGATCCGCGTCTACGGAGACAGCGTCAGCCGCTCCTGAAGGCCAGCTTCGCCCTTCCCTTTATCGCCTTCTGACCTCATTACGCTGCAAGCGTTGGATGAGGATGAATACGCTGGGGGCAGGCCCTTGTCGAGCGGTCCCGTATCCAGCTTCTGCTGGCTGATGGAATGACGCTCAAAGCCGGATCGGGAGCAGCAGGTCGAGAACAGAGCTGTTCCGGGTGTTTCTCCTGGGCTTGCTCGTACAGCGCCTGACGCCGGTCCAGGATCCGATGATCCTGCCCACGGTGCCGTTCGGCCGGGGCCCCCATTGAAAAAATAGAGTGAAGCACGTCACAGACCAGGCGACCGCTCAAGTGGCCAGTGCGGAATGTTCCACACCAATGGCCATAAAACGGCAAAATAAACACCTCAGGCGATTCACTCGCGCCCTTCGTCAAAGATCAAAGCAATCAATGCGCTAGAAACAGAGCACAGGATTTCTTGGAAGAAAGAAAAATTACTAATGGAAAGCAGGAGCCTTGCAAAATGAGCACAACTGAACAAGTACAAAGCACGGGTAAATACAGCGCTAAATGGCAGGAACGCTTTGACTTCTTTGACACTTACGGCGCGCCAAACGACCCGCGCTACAAGGAAGCCGTCAAGACGCTGCCAGGCGTCAAGAAGAAAATCCTCATCAACGCCAACGTGATTGCGTTTTTCTTCGGCCCTATCTACCTGTTCGTCCTCGGCCTCTGGAAGAAAAATCTCGCCCTGCTGGGTATTTTCCTGGCGATCAATATCGCATTGAGCGTGATTTTCGCAATCCTCGGCATGGAGTTTCCCCGGCCGTTGAGTACAGGCCTGAGCATCGCCATGTCGATGATGTACGCACTCATGGCCAACTACGCCTACTACCTCAAGGAAGTGAAAGGCGAGCAAGGCTGGAACCCGTTCAAAGGCATGCGCCTCTGATTGCAGGCTAGGGTCATCAAGAGCCCGCGCCTCATCATGAGTGTGCGGGCTTGTTGTTTCTGGGGATTACATACCTGCGAAAGAAAGCAACAGCGGGTGCTCAACGATCGAAATGTTGTTTTTTTACACCATTTTCTCTCTTTCGCTCAAAATAGGAGTGAAAAAACCACAGCGCCAGGGCAAACCCAGCAAAGCCAAAAATGAAGAGAAGAACCTCTATTGCAGTACCTTCATGAGAAAACATTGTGTTCACCTCGTCCTTAAGTGGGTTGACCGAAAATCGCCACGCTCGAAATCTCTCGTAACAATCCGAACATTTTCAGGGTAGTCGCCATCAACCTGCGTGACAACCCTTAGCCCGGCATAAACCCCCGGTCTAGACGAGTCGCCGACCAATGACACCCTGCCCGGTCGGGTCAAGATATGGTTTCACAAGGGTCGATCCAGGCTATCCAGAGAGCTGAGGTGAACACCGAGGACGAATCAATCGCCGCCCCATTACAGGAGCAAATGATCACGAAACTCCCGATTCGTTGACGGGAGAGCTTCCAGCGTCACGACTGCGCCAATGACTCTTGGCCTGTTCGGATGCCGCAGTCTTTCGATTGAACGCCAACCTGCCGAGCAGGACCTTGTCGTGCCCCATGACGACGTGCATGCCCAATATCATCGTCGACAACGGTCGCTTTATGGGCTTCATTGATTGCGGTCGGCTAGGCGTCGCGGATCGATATCAGGACCTGGCCCTGGCCACCCGAAACATCGCCGAAAAGTTAGGTAACCAATGGGTAGCGCCATTTCTGCAGCGATACGCAGAGGTCGAAACCGATCAGGAGCGAATTTACTTTTATCGACTTTTGGATGAGTTCTTCTAGCATCCGGCATCCGATTGTTCCCCCGCCCCCAGCAAAGTGTTAAGTAAGCGATACATATCTGTCAGCATTTTAAACACCCGCACCAATCCCCCCTTAATCCCCTTAAAAATAATGGCAGCACACAGAAGCCCGACTATTCTGAGCCTTAGCCCCACAAAAAAAACAATGCAAAGGAACAGCAGATGAAAACACTACCATTGATAATGGCTGCGTTACTTTTACATGGCTGCAATGCAAACTGGAACAGCATATATAGAACTCATGACTTCCAGCTTCCTCAAATAGCCAAAGAAAGACAGAAATCCGTATTCATAGATATTAACCAGAGAGCAATTGTAAGCGGCAACGACACCATTTGTGCGGAACCGAGCCCTGATGCAATGCAAGCCTATGCGGCTCAACTCGCTGCGTCCGGCACTCTGAGTGATAGAGCCAGGGCGGAATTGGCAGCCGCAGTACAAACTTCGGCAGCCTACATTGGCGTCAGGTCAAAGAACATTCAGCTCTTCAGAGATGAATTCTATAGACTCTGCGAGGCGCGCATGAATGACACGCTCGATGACGCACAATATAATTTTTTCCTGGCAAGGCTCCAGCGTTACTCGGTGGCATTAGCAGCCGTGGAAGAACTGAACCAGAGTGCAATGGCTCCGGCCGTGTATCTATCGTCCTCTGGCAGCGCATCAGTCGCAGGATTAGCAGCCCAGCGGCAAGAGTTGACCGCCGTTCAGAGTGAGCTGGCGACTGCAAAAAAAGCGGTGACCGATACACCTTCTGACGCAGCCAAAGCGAAGGTAGCTGAATTAGCCGGAAAAGAAGCAGAGCTCAAGAAGGTTATCGATGAGAACAAAAACAACTCAGTCAGTGGTAAAACCTCAGGGGAAATTGGAACGCCGGTAAGGGGTACGTCCCAGATAACCGCTGACGCCACACAGAAAATCATCACAGCGGCCCTGACGACTAACGACCTTCCCTATATGTGCCTGGAGCGTTTGAACGAATATGCTAAACGAAACATGAGCCTGGATGAAAGTGACTCATGGTCTCAACTTCCCGACGGCCGTATTATTTCCAGAGGCGGACGCCCGCTGAATGAAGCCGACAGGGTCATCGTTTCATATTGCAAATCCATACTTCAAGCAGCTGGGTCCAATGCGCAGTTCTGAGTACTTGATAGGCAAGAACATCGGGGGCTCCAGTTTGCCCCCGCACTGTCTAAGTTAGCGTTTAATCACCCAAGACAACAAATCAGTACTGCCCCAGCCATGGTATTGGCTGTCCTCTGAAATAAAAGCAAAGGAATGACATCTTCCTCAAAACGGTAGAGAACAGCTCATAGCGGATCCTGGTGTAATCAAGCTTTTGAGCAACTGATTCAAGAAGCGTTGACGTTAGACACTGAATGCCGATCGGACTGCGCCGAAAGCGGAACATCAAACACCCGATCAAATCCCCATTGAAAAACCAACGAGTAAAAAAAGAAAAACACAAACAACCCCAGATTAGTCACCAACGCTAGCCACAGGCTGATGCCCAGCCACGCCCCAATCACGGGGGTAAGAATCAGCGTCAAGCCGCCTTCAAATCCCAGGGAATGCAGCAGTCGTCGCTGCCAGTTGCGATGGCGGCTGCGTTGGCGACGTTCCCACCACTCGAACAGGCCGTTGAAAAACATGTTCCAGGCCAGCGCGACAGCAGAAATAACCAATGACAGCAGGGTTGAATAGCCCATGCCCTGACCGTAGATCAGCGCCAGCGCCGGTGCGACGAACAGCACACCACCGGCTTCGTAGAGTATGGCCTGGAGAATTTTACGAGGTGCGCCTTGCATCGGAGGGCTCCTTGGTTGGGCTTGGAACCACAGCGTGGCAAGTTGAGCACCCGCGCACAATTGAGCTAAATTGAGCCACGCTCACCCTGAGTAACCTACCCGCCCATGTTCGCCAAACTGCCCCTCACCGCCTTGCGCGGCTTTGAGTCCGCCGCACGGTTGGGCAGCTTCAAGGCAGCGGCCCAGGAACTGAACGTCAGCCCGGCGGCGATCTCCCACCAGGTCAAAAGCCTTGAAGCCTTCCTTGGCGTGCGCCTGTTCGAACGCTCCAGCCAGAACGTGCGCCTGAGTGCCGACGGCGAGCGCCTTCATCCTTTCATGCACCGTGCCCTGCTTGATATTCAGCAAGGCCTGCAGACGCTGTCGCCGCCTTGTGCTGCACAGTCTCTGGTGGTGAGCACCACGCCGGCATTCGCCAGCCTGTGGCTGATACCGCGGCTCGGGGGTTTTCATCGGTTGCACCCGGACATCGACGTCAGCCTGCACAGCAGCAACGACGTGGTGGACCTGAAGCGTGACGCCAGCATCGACTTGGCGATCCGCGCCCTGTTCACGCCCGATCCACAGCTGATCGAGCAGCCTCTGCTGGACGAGTATTTTGGCGTCTATTGCCGCCCCGGCTGGCAACCACCGGCAGCAGGCTCGCCCGTCGAGCTGATCGATGTGCCGTGGCTGAGCAGCGCAAACGTTGCGGTCGACTGGCCTGCTTGGTGCGCCAAGGCTGGCACTCTGGACTGGCTGGATAACGCACGATTCAGGCGTTATGACGAAGAACAGCATGCACTGCAGGCGGCGATTGCCGGGCATGGGCTGGTGCTTGCCAGTAATGTGCTGGTGGCTGAGGCTGTTATGCGTGGGGAACTGGTGGGCTATCAGCCTGAGGTTCGCTTGGCGGGTGCGCGGTATACGGTGGTGTGTGTGCCGGGGCGGGAGCGGCAAGTGGAGGTTCGGGCTTTTAGTGAGTGGTTGCTGGGAGAAAGTAACGGCTGAAAACGATGTGATCGCGTTCGCGGGCGGATATTACTCACTGGACAGGAACCGATTGATAATCATCGAGACCGCTTGCACCGGAGAGGTTAGAGCTGTGTCTATGCGAAACGGAGCTTCGCCCCACGGCTCATACTCATGATCCAGTACCGACTGCCAGGTTGGTGGAGTCAGTCCGGGAATATCAGCGATCCTTGTTTCGACCCGGCGCTGATGTTCATCTTTTTCGGAACAAACCACCTGGATGTTTGCTAACCGGACACCAGCTTGTGAGGCGATTTCGCTCCACGCGCTTCGGCTTTCGAGGACGGGATTGACACAATCAACGATGACTGTGCGGCCCAATCGAAGATTACTCAGGGCAAGCTCATTAGCGACCATGTAACCACTGCGCCCCACATCTTGCGCAAGAGCGCCCGAGTTTCGAATCGCCTGCTCAATCGTATCGATCCGCAGGTACACGGCGCCTGTTGTAGCGGCAAGATCATTGGCGATAGTCGTTTTTCCGGTGCCTGGAAGGCCGCTGAAGACGATGAGCATTCCATGTCCTTCGATTAGTGAGCTAATCCCAGTGTAGGCAACTAGCTATGCGGCAGCAGTTGCCTGATGGTCGTTCCCTTCCCCCGAAACCGAATCCGAACAAAACTCAATCAGTAGCCTTATCAACGGCCAAACCAACCATCACAAACGGCAACAGGGCGATCACAAACACAGTCATCCCAACGGCCCCGTAGGCATCGTGGATCTTATCGCCCAGGCCTCGTTTCGACGGAGGCGCGACGATGCCCTCGGACAGGCTCAGGACATAGCGATAGGGTTCGGATTGATCAGGCCGACGGACATTGCATTCCATAGCGTTCAAGCCGACATAACGATCACCCGGCACGAGCGTACGGCTCTCCGGCCCTAAGCCGCGAGTCGCAATGTTGTGACTGGCAAAGAGCTGCTTCAACTGGACGACCTGCGCCTCAAATTCAGCCTCACATTCGGTCCGACTAGCAAAAGCACGACTCAGCTTGCGAATGAAATCTGGGCGAGTCTGACGATCGAGGAAAACCTCGTAGGCATCGCCTTGGTCATCGACGCGCTTGTAACCTCTGCCCCCCCTGCTCGACTCGCCTCCGGTAGCGGAAAGAGCCTTGAACTCATCGCGGGAAAGCGGCTGATTCAAGGTGTAGCCGTAAACTTGGGGTACTTTGAGCGGTTCCTTCACAGGTTTTGCGGCGCATCCGGTGGAGGATGACGCGATAATCGAAAGGCTCAGCGCGACACAGAGCATCCTGTTCATGACTCTTCCTTGAATTGCTTGGGGCACGCGCGCCATTGCAATATATCTCCCTTTGCCTTGGCCCGTTTGTTTGCGGCGACAACTTTAAATTAGATAGATATTTTATGGCCTGGATCCGTGATGGCGTACCTAAAACGCTTGAGGAGGTCGTCGATGAGTGGCTGCAGCGGAATCGCAATGACCATTGAACCGGCGGGCATCACGTAAAACACTCTAAA
This sequence comes from Pseudomonas sp. Tri1, assembly GCF_017968885.1. Classification (NCBI taxonomy): domain Bacteria; kingdom Pseudomonadati; phylum Pseudomonadota; class Gammaproteobacteria; order Pseudomonadales; family Pseudomonadaceae; genus Pseudomonas; species Pseudomonas sp. Tri1. The sequence continues at coordinate 4,603,449 of NZ_CP072913.1, forward strand.
TGCTCAATGAAGAACCCTGCGACTCTCCCCAATCCTGATCCTATCGAGCGCCCTGTTTAAAGCATCCAAGGCATCGAGCAGGGCTTTCGCCTCAGCCTCCCGACCATCGCCCCAGAGGCGTTCTGCCATTTTGTTCAGTGCCTGGATGGAGCGCTCAATGTCAGCAGCCGTTGCTGCTTTGTTTTCCTGAAGTTTCTTTGGCATTGATTAACCCTTCCTCGGGCGCGTTGTTTAATCAGCTTCAACGCGAATACATCGCACGGCAGAACGCTATGCAGGGTTCCATTCCCACTCGAACGCCGATGCCCCCAATCAGCGCTTCATGGACTCACACAGGGCGCGCAGATCATGATTGTCGATATTCCCGCAGCCGCTATTGCCGGTCGTGGCATTGCAGTAGGCGCGCTGGTCATGGTCGTCAATGTTGCCGCAGGAACTGTTACCCGTCTCTGCGTTGCACCGCGCACGCAAGTCATGATTATCGATGTTTCCGCAGCTGCTGCCGCTCTGCTTGGCATTGCAATAGGCGCGCTGGTCATGATCATCGATGTTGCCGCAAGAACTCCCCCCTATCTCTGCGTTACACGCCGTACGCAAATCGTGATTATCGATGTTCCCGCAACTGCTGCCGCTCTCCCTGGCATTGCAGTAGGCGCGCTGGTCATGGTCATCGATGTTGCCACAACTGGCAAAGGCGTAACCGCTGAACATCAACACCATCGCAAGAATCAATTTCATTTCATACATTCCTGGGAATGATCGTGGTTTGTCCCTTCTTCCCGGCGCGAAATCAGCCCTTACGCAGACGCCTAGGGGCAGGCAACAGCCTTTCGAGACTGCTTCTTGGTCCACAAAAGACGACCGTTGATTCTTCCATCAGTCCATGACTCGGTAACCAGAGCGCAATTGCCGCTCAGGTTCTCAACAAACGTCCTTGGATAACCTTCAGGCTCTTCGCCACCCAGACGCATCCAATTTGGATCTGGCGAGCTCACTGATTGATAAGGCATGCAGGCTACCAGTGCGGCCAGCGAGAGAGCCAAAACTACCTTTTTCATTTAAGTCCCAATCAATTGACGAGTGTCCGGGCAAAACGCGGAGTATAGATTGACTGGATGCCTTCCCAGCGCGAGCTACGACGGGGACTTGCTGCAAATGCCGCTATGGAACCCACCTCAATCGGCGGAGACCAGAAAGCTGGGGACAGGTCGCGATTTGAGTTCATGTGTAATCGGATCGCCTCATCATCGTGGTCTGCCCGCGTTTTCCTTGCATCCGTAGCCCACAAGACCATTGTCGCGAGTGACGTTGAGGAGATGGGGACAGACTCCGATTTGAACTCATGAGCACTTTCTAACCCTCTGTAATGCCACCCTGGCGATGCTCGCTCCCTGCGGGCTCGGCTCGTGAGGAAGGCACGGAAACGGCGCAAAGGGTTTAAATTGGACCAGGCCATATCCAAGCGTGCCTGCACCATCTCACTTTTCGCCTGGACGATCTGCCCTGCCAAACTTAGCGCCCTCCTTTTGAATTCCCTGTGAAGCGCCTGCTCCTCGGTCTCGTTTCCCAATGGTTTAACTTTCATCTCGGAAAATGTGAAAAGCGTTTTGTCGCTGAGCACACAAAACGTGCCGCGACATTTTTGTATAGTGCCCTGAAAGGTAAAATCGATCGAACAGAACGCATATTCGTCCATGTCTATGTAGTACAGCGGCTCACCCAGGAGGTTTCGAACTTTTCCGTCCTGATGAATCCGGCCCAAGGGCGCCCCATCGCTGCCCCGGCCTTTGAAGACCAGGTAGCGGCCGTTCGTGTAGTTGTACGGCATTAACGGTCCTCGTTCCGAATGGACATCGGAACACCTGGTTTGCCCATTCGCGGTACCCATCCATGTCCCTTTCACGTAACGCTATCAGAGAAAGGGGTAGATGCCTTGCGTTTTAAAGCTCTCCCATCTTGTGAAGCGGGCGATTTATAAGTCTCCCGCGCACAGCTGCCATAAACACTGCAAAAAAGCCCCGCAGCTGCTGCGCTTCATTCAATCGAGTCGCCACGCCCGAACCGCCATCTGGGCGAGAGAGAGGCAACAGGTTGCACATCCAGGGGCTGCAATGCACTGGTTTCCGAGGTTTGTGTAGGAATTTGCGTCTCTGCCACTCGCGGCACACGACTGAGCCTTCATAAGACATTTTCAAGACTGCAGCGGAGCCACGACTGGGTCCTCTGCAGCCCACAACCTAATTAATAAGTGAACCACACAGTTAGCTGCATGAGAGTGGCGATGGAGTCATCACCACTTTGTAGGCCACCATTCCCCAGCCAGCGATTAGGTTTAAAGAAACCAATCAGTGGGGAAACTACGATGTTCTCGGTAGCCATCCAATCCACGGAAAGATCAAGCTCTTTGCCTCCCATGTCCCCCTTATCGCGATCACTCAGTTGAGTGAATACGAAGTACTGAGCATTGAGGGACAGATCATCAGTGGGATGAAGCGATAGGAACACGTCGTTCGTTTTGTAATTATTAGTAGTAGGACCGGCATAGCCTGCCCCTACCTCACCTGGGAAACGCTTACGGTAGCCACCTGGGAAGATCGGATCCCAGTCTTTACTGAAACGCGACTGTCGGAAGCTCAGCAGGGGTTTCCAAAAGGCGTCAGCAAAGGTGTAGCCCACATCAAAGTACATCCCATTTTCGGTGCGACCTTTGTTGTTCTGAAGGGCAACTTCAAAAGCAAAATCAGCATTTTCAATTCCTAATCTACTTTCACCACGAATGCTGTAGGCCTTAAGGCTGTCGCGCTCGGCAGTAACGCCCTGGACCCATTTCTTGTTCACATCGAGGCCTTGAATGTAAGTGGTGCCGATGGTGCCGAAGTCCGTGGTGTAGTCAATATTGGTAACTGCAAATTCAGCTTCACCCTCGATACGGTTATTCGATTTGATCCACATCAGATCACCATGCAGGCCTTCATCTCCACCTAAACGCAGTACTACGGTGTTAGCAAATGCCAAACGCATCCCCAAAGTGTAAGCCCCGCCGCGGTCGAACGAACCGTATGGCAGATTGGGGTCTGGATTAAAAGCATTGCCTGGTGAGAAGCCGTCCTCTACGACCATGAAACTATCAGTTGCAGCCAACTGACGGCCAATGGATAAATCAACACCGTCTTGACCCAGCGCAGGAAACATTTCGCCTGAGCGCCAACCGATGTAGGCCTCTTCAACCGTGGTGGCATGCTCGTTACCAGCAGTAACGCCGCCGGGGTCGCCGTCACCAAAAGAGCCTGTACTGAGAAGGCTGAAACCACCGTATACCGAACCTGCAGGTATTTTATCGGTAGCACCGCTAAAGCCATACTTGATAATGCCCTCTTGCCAGTTCATTCGACTTGGGTTTCTATCAGGATCGCCCAGATAGTTTCTATTGAGGGTAAAAAAACCTACCGCCCCCATCAGTTCTGCATTCAGAAAGGTTGCACCATCATCCTCATCATACAACTTATAAGCTTGCGCCTGTTGGCAAAGCGAATAGATCAGAATGGCTGAAGCGAAAGGAATACTTCTTGCTGCGCGCATTGTGTATGTCTCTTATTATATTTTCTGTGGTTCCGCCTTGTGCACCTTGCTTCAATCCACCAGAGACGCCCAATTTCAGTCAAAAAATGATGGGTGGGCGTTTCTCATGCTGGGAATATTTCAGCCAATCAAGCTAATGTAATATCAGGCTAATTTGATATCCCAAATCGGCACTTATAGCAGCGCTGGTGGAGTTTTTAGCCCCCAATAAAGGCGCACAAAATCAGTGCATCCACCAAGGCGAATGCCTGATAACGAGCAGCAAATTAGCGTTGGAAATACCGTTCAGATTGTCGACTTTGGATACACTCTATGGGGAGTGCCCTATATCCATCAGAGATGAAAGTTCATAATAAGAATATGGTTATCGTAAGCCATCGATTGCTCGACTTGGGCGCAAGTACCGCAGATACCAATGACAGTAGCGGAACCGGCTTCAGATCGGCCTCCACTGTCTTCGGCCAAGCGAGAAGGCACTGAACTCATCGACGTGACCAAGCATGGGTACGTAGAGGAAGAGTTCTATTTGCAAGACATCGCCCCAGCCATTACCGTTGCTGGCGAAAGCCTGTTTGATGCGCCTTACTGTTTATAGCGTGTCGAGAATTCTGACGTAACGCTTCGGAGCCGACTCAACATCGGCACCGATATGACTTCATACCGAAGAAGATTTCAGCCGCCCCCAGCGCAGAGGCTATTTCCACGTTCCGATGACTTTACCGTCAGGAAAGCGCATTGCTTGGAGAGCGCCACCTCTTTTAGTTTCATCTTTCATCGGGGCCAGTTGTATATCTACCTTATCGCCGGCCTTCAGCGTGTTCGCCTTCCATCCTTGGCGCATCAGGATGTTTGGTCCGCCTGCCTCAACAGCCCAGCTTTGGGGTTGCCCCTGATCATCCACATCAACGAATACCCAGACATGCGGATTTCGATATTGAACCTCAGCTACGATACCGCTGATTTCCACCATTTTACTCATGTCAAAATCCGAGTAGGAATGATGAGCAAACGCAAAAGTAACGGGCACACCAATCAGGGCCAAACCAAGAAGTATAGATTTAATATTCAATTGACGAACCCTTCATTATTATTCGCACTCAGACCAAAGTGCACGTATTGTGGAGGCGAACTCGCTATTGTTTATTTATTAGTCGAGGGTGGACTGCTTCGCTCAGGGATATTAGTGACTTCCCGACCGGTTGTCGGATCGATTGTTTCAGTGTTGTTGTCCTCACAAATGTACTCAAGAAATTCAGTCCCCTTCGGTGCGCGCATCAAGATGATCGGATCCAATTTCCATGGCTTGGCGAGCGCCTGTGGGTCTTCAACCACGGTATCGACCTGAAGCATCCCGTCACCGTTGATGAAGATACGTTCCTTGATGGTCATAAGTGGACTATGGCCCATCGCATCTTCAGCTTGGGCAAACTCCCCTAGCGTGGTTTCCTGGCGGACGTGTTTAGTTTCTACAACCAGTACATCTCCCTCCCAGTGTCCAATTGAGCTCCCGCTAAACGTTGGTGGGACTTCTTCGGGATCGGGATGAGAGCGTCCATCCAAATAGATTCTGCGGGTCTCCTTGTAGAGCTCCTGAGACCAGTTGATCTGCTTGGGTGTTTGCAAGATCTCTACGGCGTACAGACTAGACATCATGGTCGGCATGCCGAGTAACTTGCATGTCGATTTGAACCCGACACCAAGTTTTGACAAAGCCTCGTTGCGCTTCTTGAAGCTCTCGAGGTACACGCCTTTATATTCAGGGAGGATACCGAAGAGCGGTTCCGGTGCCTCGCCAAGTGAGTCGTCCCCCTCTGATCCGGTAGCGCGACTCGATGGATCGAGTCCGGCACCAGGAGCCACCCAAAGGCCGCTGAGATCAGGTGGAGCGCTCCCTCCTGCAGCATTGGCCGACAACGAAAAAACGCTTGCTGTCACCAAAGTTGCAAGTGCTACTGCAACATAAGAAAACCGGATCTTCCTGATGTTCATAGGTTTTATCTGCGCCTTCAATGGTTTATAGAAGTAGATAGTGCGCGAAATGGCACCCATCCCTCTTTGTACCAATCCTCTGCATACGGAGTGATCAAGCTTTGACCAATGATACTGAGGGCGAAGGAACATGATTAACCCAAATCGGCATTTCGTATGCTGTTGCGATGAGGAGCCCGACTGAAAAGGACTGGAGAGTACGGAAAAGGGGATAGATTTATTTTTATGCCAGCTGATCCAAGAGAATCCATTCGATAAAAACTCTCAACGCAGCGAAACAAAAAATAAATCTGTTCCCTTCTCCATTCCGTTAGCATCAGCGCTGCCGCGAGTTCTAAAGATAATTATCTTCTGGTGTGATACTTCGTGTTCAGCACTTGAAAAGTACATTGCACCGGGTACACCACCGTTCAGCGGCGCTCCGGTTCATTGGAAAACGGAGAAGAGGATGACTTGTATCGGCAACCGTCAAAACCAGCGAGAATCTTATGAATCTACGCCGAATCTCGTCGGCTGGAACACTCATGCCCGCCCCATCGACTATCTGAAGAACCCCGCCCGACACCTTGCGGTCAATCTGTTGCCACTCACACTGCCAGCCTGTTACCCACGTGAGGTCCCGAATTTGATAGTCGCCGGTGGCGCTTTGGCATTGAGCGAGTTTCTTGTTGGAGAGGTCAAAGGCAAAAAATATGGGGCTTGGATAGCCGAGCAGCTGAGTATCGTCAAGGCTCAGACCTTCTTTTAGGTTGATGGATGCTATAAGTGCTTTTGCTCGTCTCTTGCGCCGTATCAAATGCCATATGGCGAGGCAAAAAATAGAAACAGAAGCCAGGAAGAGCTGACGTCCTTCGACTGTAAGCTTATCGGGCGAAAACTCTATCATGCCCCATAAGAGTCCTATCGTCGCAAGCCCCGATAACCAAGCGGCGGGGATCACTACACTGTTAGCGAGGCTAGCTCCGAGCGTCCTCAAACAGCTTGTCATAACTGTATCCAATATCATCTATAGAAGAGCTCGTAGGTTATCACTCACAGAGTGCTAACTTATAGGACTTTCGTTTACGCGCCGAATCTCGTAGCGCTCGTTCATGCGGCGGATGAATATAGCCCGTCGGCAGAATCCCCAGTCGCAACAAATACGCGAGGAATACTGCATCATCCTTATCGTCCGAGTGTTTCAAACCGTCATAGCGTTTCATCGCCACCGGGTTCGCCAATTTGACGTTCAAGCCCGCAGCCATAAGGCCGTCGACCAGCCAATATCAGTTGTACGTCGACTCGACCACCACGCCGCCCAACTCGTCACGGTGCAGATCGAGGAGAGCGATTATCAGCACTAGTTCATTGGGACAGCGTCAGCTCACCAGGACTCTGTCCATTTCGTCGGTAACCACGACAACACTATTGTTCGAATGCAGGTCTATGCCACAGAATTTCATCACGGCATCCTCAGCAAAAGTCTAAGTTCGCACCTTGAATTTTGCGCCACCTCTGTGAGCTGGGGAGGTCGGCCAGATGATTCTCAGATTTATTTTCTAGCTCGCTGCCAGTTGATCCAAGCGAATCCATTCGATAAAAACTCTCAGCGCAGCGAAGCAAAAAAAACCGCCCCCCCCTTTTCGCTGCTGAAACAGTACGTGGCATCTAAAATTTATCGAGGCCCGCGAAACTGATGATTTGCATCCCCACTCACGATGGATAAAAAATATTCTTTGAATGCTTCTTCAAAAACACCTGAAGTAGGAAATACACTTACAGAAATGTCAACAAAGCTGAATTGATAAATTCTATTCAACACATCACAGACTTTAATCATATATTTAGCAGGATGCTCCTCATCAAAACCCGTAGGAGTAAAACCGTCCAAATATATTTGCTGACAATCGCTTTGCAGATTACGCATCTGCATACTACTCGACAACTGCATAGCAGTTATTACCCACCGATGAATCCCTATTGAATTTTTATAACCCCCATGAGAAAAATTACCCAAAGCAGTATAAGTATTTTCCCAAGAACGCAAGCACTCCCCAGTGCCTATAATTGAGAACGGTTTAGTTAAATCTCTATTATTGGGAAAAATATCATCATAGAGCTTTGTACCATTATAGAAAACAACCCCCAAATCACGCTCAACCTGCTGAAGGAGCTCATCGAAGTGTTTTTTGTGGGAGGTCAACTCGTTGAATCTAGTCGCACTGCGACTTTGGATTGCTGCGTCCTTCGAAATTTTTGCACTTTGCCAAGCAGCTACCGCCGCAGCAAATGTTCCTATGGCAGAAACTATTCCCACAAAATCGGTCATACTTATTTTGCCAGGGATAATTTTAAAAAAAATACCTCCCGCTATAAACAGTCCAAAACTGACACACCAAACTACCCAATCAGGTCCTCGCCGCACTCAATTCCCCTCTCATTCAAAAACTTTAAAAAAGTAGCAACAAACCACAGCGTCCAGCTCTCACCTAACTCTGATCGCTACCCTCAACGCAGCGCTCTAGCGCAAGATAACGGGAGTCAAGTGCCCGCTCGACGGCGGGCTGTGCTTATTAGTTTTTGCAGACCACCTGCGTAGGCGCAGCAGGCGTCAACTTTTGGGGAATCACAATGGAAGTGCCAGGCACCGCGCTCAGCTCGAGAACCGCCAACATGCAAATAAGCGCTTGCTCGCCATCTTTGCCTGGTCTGCTATCCACCCCTACCACCGCTTCGTAGTCTTTCCCTGGCTCCAGCTTGTAAACGAGCGCCTGGCCACCACAGGACCGGTAAGAACTGCCATTGCCCGCAATGGTCGCGCCCAGGGTTGCAATTTGAAATGGCAAATCCGTCCTAACGCGATACTCGGTTACGACCTCTTTATAGGCCCCTTCCCCCATCCGAATTGCAGGGACGTACTGGATAAGACTGGGCCAAACTCTTTTCGGTATGCCAATGCTCGCCGACTTCAGGGGATACTGCGGATAATTGATGTTCGCCGTACCGTCCGACCCGAAACGTCCGGCTTCAGCCATCTTGTGCCGGGTAGCAGGAGCGCAACTGCCGATGATGCTGTCTCCATACGCATCGGAGTTCGTGATAACGCGAACACGCGCCATTCCCTCTGATTGAGTAGGCTCTTCGTATGGAACTGAAGGTATTCCAGAGCAACCAGCAAGTGCTATAGAAAGAAAAGTTAGGGAAGTGACAACCCGCATGACCATGTCCTTATGTGTGCGCCAACAAAAAAGGGCCCACCTTTCGGTGGGCCCTTCTAGACCGCCCAGCAGAGCGGATTTTGTTTGGTAGGCGCGATTGGACTCGAACCAACGACCCCCACCATGTCAAGGTGGTGCTCTAACCAACTGAGCTACGTGCCTGCTGTGAGGCGGCATTCTACGGAATTCCGGAGGGGTGTCAACACCTTTTTTTCACCTAACCCTATGAATATGCAAAATATTTAATTTCGCCAATGCGACGAAGATTTTGCGGTGGCTGGCGGCCAATTTTTATCTCGGGTAGGATCGGCGCATTCGTAAAAAATATAAAACAGAGGTTGCAGAATGGCGAACACATCCTATCCAGCGTCCTATTACGCCGCGTCGGCCAACCCGGTTCCTCCGCGCCCTGCCTTGCAGGATGACGTCGAGACGGATGTTTGCGTGATCGGCGCTGGTTACACCGGCCTGTCTTCTGCGCTGTTTTTGCTGGAAAACGGTTTCAAGGTGACGGTGCTTGAAGCGGCGAAGGTCGGCTTTGGGGCTTCGGGTCGCAACGGCGGGCAGATCGTTAACAGTTACAGCCGCGACATTGATGTGATCGAGCGTAGCGTTGGCCCTCAACAGGCGCAGCTGCTGGGCAATATGGCGTTCGAGGGTGGACGGATTATTCGCGAGCGGGTGGCGAAGTATCAGATTCAGTGTGATTTGAAGGACGGTGGCGTATTCGCGGCCATCACTGCCAAGCAAATGGGCCATTTGGAGTCGCAGAAGCGTTTATGGGAGCGTTTCGGGCATACCCAGCTGGAGCTGCTGGATCAGCGCCGTATACGCGAGGTGGTGGCTTGCGAGGAGTATGTGGGCGGGATGCTGGACATGAGCGGCGGGCATATTCATCCGCTCAACCTGGCCTTGGGTGAAGCGGCGGCCGTGGAGTCCCTTGGCGGGGTGATTTATGAACAGTCGCCGGCGGTGCGCATCGAGCGCGGTGCCAGCCCGGTTGTGCATACGCCGCAGGGCAAGGTCAGGGCCAAGTTCATTATCGTGGCCGGCAATGCTTACCTGGGTAATCTGGTGCCAGAGCTGGCGGCCAAATCCATGCCTTGCGGTACCCAGGTGATCGCCACCGAGCCGTTGGGCGATGAGCTGGCTCATAGCCTGCTGCCCCAGGATTACTGCGTGGAAGACTGCAACTACCTGCTCGACTACTACCGACTGACGGGGGACAAGCGTCTGATCTTCGGCGGTGGCGTGGTGTATGGCGCGCGGGATCCGGCGAATATTGAAGCGATCATTCGCCCGAAGATGCTCAAGGCATTTCCGCAGCTCAAGGACGTGAAGATCGATTACGCCTGGACCGGAAATTTCCTGCTGACGCTGTCGCGTCTTCCGCAGGTCGGGCGCCTGGGGGATAACATTTATTATTCCCAGGGCTGCAGCGGTCATGGCGTGACGTATACGCATTTGGCAGGCAAGGTTCTGGCTGAGGCGCTGCGTGGTCAGGCTGAGCGTTTTGATGCGTTTGCCGACCTGCCGCACTACCCCTTCCCCGGCGGTCAGTTGTTGCGCACGCCGTTCGCGGCGATGGGGGCTTGGTATTACGGGTTGCGGGATAAATTGGGGTTCTGAGAACAACAACACATCGCCAAAGGGCTGCTTCGCAGCCCTGCGGGGCGGTGCGACGTTTCGCTAAATCCCCTCGCCACAGCAAGCTCCCTCGCCAGGGGCTTTTCCAATCTTTCAAATCCCGAAAACAAAAAACCCCGGTCTTTCGACCAGGGTCTTTGCTATCGACTAGAAGTAGCTTTGCAGCTTTCTTCCTAGCTTCAAGGCGTTCAGTGGGCCTCGAAGCAGATATGGCGCAGCGGACGGGACTCGAACCCGCGACCCCCGGCGTGACAGGCCGGTATTCTAACCGACTGAACTACCGCTGCGTATCGCTATGGACTTGCGTCCAGTTAACTCGTCTGACCTAAACCCTTGGGTTTGGATCTCGAACCAGGCGAACCTGCTTCGGAAAATATGGCGCAGCGGACGGGACTCGAACCCGCGACCCCCGGCGTGACAGGCCGGTATTCTAACCGACTGAACTACCGCTGCGCGTCGGTGGAGGCTTTTGACAGCTTCCATCTTGCTTTCGCAAGACTCTCGTAAAACATGGTGGGTGATGACGGGATCGAACCGCCGACATTCTGCTTGTAAGGCAGACGCTCTCCCAGCTGAGCTAATCACCCTTTGCTTCGTTGAGGCCGCGAAATTTACGCAGGTACCGAAGCTAAGTCAATAGCAGGGTTGGATTTTTTTCAAAAACAGTTTCAAACGGCACCCGCAACCGCACTCACTTATAAATCATTTTCTTGGTCATGCCGCCGTCCACCACAAACTCCTGGCCCGTGACGAAACCGGCGTTGCGCGACAACAGCCACGCTACCATCGCCGCCACGTCCTCTACCGTGCCGACCCTGCCCGCCGGATGCTGGGCGTGATCGGCGTCGGTCAGCGGCTGCGCACGCCGCACGGACGGATCCCGGGCGTCGATCCAACCAGGGCTGACAGCATTGACCCGGATCTCCGGCCCGAGGCTGATCGCCAAGGCGTGAGTCAGGGCCAACAAGCCACCCTTGCTCGCCGCATAGGCCTCGGTGTCGGGTTCCGATTGCGCGGCACGGGTCGAGGCCAGGTTGACGATGGCGCCGTTGTGGGCGCGCAGGTAGGGCGCACAGTGCTTGGCCAGCAGCATCGGCCCGCCCAGGTTCACCGCCAGGACGCGATTCCAGTAAGCCAGGTCCAGGCTTTCCAGGGTGATGTTGTGCGGGTCGGCGATGGCCGCGTTGCACACCAGCGCATCAAGACGCCCGAACTGCCCAAGCACTTCGGCAATGCAGGTGGCGACTTGTGACTCGTCCGCCACGTCCATGGCGATGAACCAGGCGTTATCACCCAACGTCTTCGTAACCTTGGAACCGCGCTCACGATCCAGGTCGGTCAGCACCACCTGCCAGCCTTCACAGATCAACCAGGCGGCGATGCCCAGGCCGATGCCGCGTGCAGCGCCCGTAACCAGTGCTACCCGGCCATGAGTGCCGCTCGGCGGCGTTGCCAGCTCGATCACAAGGCCGCCAACCCGCGAGCCAGATCAGTTTGCAGGTCGGCCACGTCTTCCAGGCCGACCGCGACACGGATCAGGCTGTCGCGGATGCCCGCCGCTTCACGCTCCTGGGGCGACAGACGGCCGTGGGAGGTGGTGCTCGGATGGGTGATGGTGGTTTTGCTGTCACCCAGGTTGGCGGTGATGGAGATCAGCCGGGTCGCGTCGATGAAGCGCCAGGCGCCCTCCTTGCCCCCCTTGACCTCGAAGCTCACCACCGCACCGAAACCACGCTGCTGACGCGCAGCCAGGTCATGCTGCGGATGGCTCTTGAGGCCGGCGTAATGCACTTTCTCGATGCCGTCCTGCTGCTCCAGCCACTCAGCCAGAACCTGGGCGTTGGCGCAATGGGCTTTCATGCGCAGGCCCAGGGTTTCCAGGCCCTTGAGGAAGATCCAGGCGTTGAATGGGCTGAGGGTCGGCCCGGCGGTACGCAAGAAGCCCACCACCTCTTTCATCTGTTCGCTACGACCGGCCACCACGCCGCCCATGCAACGGCCCTGGCCATCGATGAACTTGGTCGCCGAATGCACCACCACGTCCGCACCCAGCTTCAGCGGCTGTTGCAGCGCCGGAGTGCAGAAGCAGTTATCGACCACCAGCATGGCGCCCTTGGCGTGGGCGATTTCCGCCAGCGCGGCGATATCCACCAGCTCGGCCAGGGGGTTGGAGGGCGATTCGACGAACAGCAGCTTGGTATTGGCCTTGATGGCGCCGTCCCAACCGGACAAGTCCGCCAGAGGCACGTAATCGACGTCCACACCGAAGCGCTTGAAGTACTTCTCGAACAGGCTGATGGTCGAGCCGAAGACGCTACGCGAAACCAGCACATGGTCACCGGCGCTGCACAGGCTCATCACCACGGCCATGATTGCCGCCATGCCGGTGGCAGTGGCCACGGCTTGCTCGGCGCCTTCCAGGGCGGCAATGCGCTCCTCGAAAGCCCGCACGGTCGGGTTGGTGTAGCGCGAGTAAACGTTGCCCGGCACTTCACCGGCAAACCGTGCCGCCGCATCGGCAGCGGTGCGGAACACGTAGCTGGAGGTGAAGAACATCGGTTCGCCATGTTCGGCTTCCGGTGTACGGTGCTGACCAGCGCGAACCGCCAGGGTATCGAACGCTACGCCTTCAAGGTCGCTGTCCAGCCGACCGGCATCCCAATCCTGACTCATGCTGTCACTCCTGAAATCGGTTTAAACGCAAACCGGCCCCTCAGGGCCGGTTGGTTAATCAGTTGTTGTACAGATCGATGATCGCGCTGACCGCCTGAGTCTTGGCCTTGGACGCATCGTTACGTGCGTTCTCGATCTTGTTCAGGTAGGCCTCGTCGATGTCGCCGGTGACGTACTTGCCGTCGAATACCGCGCAATCGAAGTGCTCGATCTTGATCTTGCCGCCACCGACCGCTTCGATCAGGTCCGGCAGGTCCTGGTAGATCAACCAGTCCGCGCCGATCAGATCGGCGACGTCCTGGGTAGTGCGGTTATGAGCGATCAGCTCATGGGCACTCGGCATGTCGATGCCGTAGACGTTCGGGTAGCGCACGGCCGGGGCCGCGGAGCAGAAATACACGTTCTTGGCGCCGGCTTCGCGGGCCATCTGGATGATCTGCTTGCAGGTGGTGCCGCGCACGATGGAGTCATCCACCAGCATCACGTTCTTGCCACGAAATTCCAACTCGATGGCGTTGAGCTTCTGGCGTACGGATTTTTTCCGTGCGGCCTGGCCCGGCATGATGAAGGTACGACCGATGTAGCGGTTCTTCACAAAGCCTTCGCGGAACTTGACACCCAAGTGGTTCGCCAGCTCCAGGGCCGCGGTGCGGCTGGTGTCCGGAATCGGGATGACCACGTCGATGTCGTGGTCCGGACGCTCGCGCAGGATCTTGTCGGCCAGCTTCTCGCCCATGCGCAGGCGGGCCTTGTAGACCGAGACACCGTCGATGATCGAGTCCGGACGCGCCAGGTAGACGTGTTCGAAGATGCACGGGGTCAGGCTCGGGTTGGTCGCGCACTGACGGGTGTGCAGCTTGCCGTCTTCGGTGATGTAGACCGCTTCGCCCGGGGCGAGGTCGCGAATCAGGGTGAAGCCCAGCACGTCCAGGGACACGCTTTCGGAGGCGATCATGTACTCCACGCCTTCGTCGGTGTGACGCTGGCCAAAGACGATCGGACGAATACCGTGGGGATCGCGGAAACCGACGATGCCGTAACCGGTGATCATCGCCACCACCGCATAACCGCCCACGCAACGGTTGTGCACGTCGGTCACGGCGGCAAACACGTCTTCTTCGGTAGGCTGCAGCTTGCCGCGCTGGGCCAGCTCATGGGCGAACACGTTGAGCATCACTTCCGAATCGGAATTGGTGTTGACGTGGCGCAAGTCAGATTCGTAGATCTCCTTGGCCAGTTGCTCGACGTTGGTCAGGTTGCCGTTGTGCGCCAGGGTGATGCCGTATGGCGAGTTGACGTAGAACGGCTGGGCTTCTGCCGAAGTCGAGCTGCCCGCTGTCGGGTAGCGCACATGGCCAATGCCCATGTGCCCGACCAGGCGCTGCATGTGGCGCTGGTGGAACACGTCACGCACCAGGCCATTGTCCTTGCGCAGGAATAACCGGCCGTCATGGCTGGTCACGATACCGGCAGCGTCCTGGCCGCGGTGCTGGAGCACGGTTAGCGCGTCATACAGCGCCTGATTGACGTTCGACTTACCGACGATACCGACGATGCCACACATGCGACGCAACCCCTACTTAATGGATCTGAACTGAACAACACTCACTGCGGCGTTTTGGCCGTCGGCAAGAGGTGTTCCTTGAACGGTATTTCAGCGGGTACGCTGATACCGCTGGCAAGCCACTGACTGCTCCAACCCAGGATCAGGTTCTTGGACCAGTCTGCGACCAATAAAAATTGTGGCACGAGCCGGGACTCCTGCCACCACGTATCCTGCTGTACCGGCCCCAGGCTCAACAGCCCGACGGCCACGACCACCAGCAACGCGCCACGCGCTGCGCCAAAGGCCATGCCCAGGAACCGGTCCGTCCCGGAAAGCCCGGTGACGCGAATCAGTTCGCCGATCAGATAATTGATCATTGCGCCGACCAGCAAGGTGGCGATAAACAAGATGGCACAGCCCGCGATCACGCGAGCCGACGGAGTTTCGATGTATCCGGCGAGGTACTGGGACAGCGAACCACCAAACATCCAGGCTACGACCCCCGCGATGATCCAGGTCAGCAGCGAGAGGGCTTCCTTGACGAAGCCGCGGCTCAGGCTGATCAATGCGGAGATGGCGACGATCGCAACGATCGCCCAGTCAACCCAGGTAAATGGCACGGTGCAGCCTACAGACGGATAAGGCGGCGCATTTTAGCAGAGCCTAGGGCTGTCGGTAAGCTGCACGATTCAAATCAGCTAAATCGCTGTCAGCCACGCTCGGGCTGGAAGCGCACCACAAAACCCTTGAGGTTCTGCTGACGACTCAGCAGGTCACGCAGGCGGTCGGCCTCGGCTCGCTCGATCAGCGGCCCGACAAACACGCGATTCTTGCCATCGGCGGAGCGGATGTAAGCATTGTAGCCCTGGCTGCGCAGGGTTTTCTGCAGGCTTTCGGCGCTTTCACGACTGGTCAGGCTGGCCAGTTGCACCGACCAACTGACCGATAGGCCGTTGGCATCCACACGACTTTGCGTGGTGTCCGGCTTGGTCGTGGCGGCGGTAATCGGCTGGCTTGGGGCCGGCTTGACCGCTGGAGCGGCTGGAACCGGGGCCGGAGCGACTGCCGGCTTGCTCGGTGCGGCAGGCGCTGGCGTTGCGGGTGCAGGCGCAATCGGCATCGAAGGCGCCGGTTGCTCAGCCAGCTCCTCGTCGCTCGGAACCGGCTCTTGGGGCAACGTCTGCGGCTCGGGCACCGCCACGGGCTCGACCTGCACAGGCGGCACGGACGGTGCCTGGGGCGCGGCCGGCGCATCGACCGTTACCTGGCGCTGCTCATCCTGACGGGAAAACAGCATCGGCAGGAAAATCACGGCCAGGGCCACCAATACCAGGGCCCCCACCATGCGCTGCTTGTACGCCTTATCCAGCAATGCCATCTGCAGCTTCCTCCGTGGAGCGCCGGGCCAGCCATTGAAGGGCCTCGGCAACACAAAAAAATGATCCGAACAGCAGAATCTCGTCGTCGGCCGTTGCCTCGGCACACTGCCCTTCCAACGCGGCAGCCACGCTGGTGTAGGCTTGCACCGAAGCACCACGACGCTGCAAGGCTGCCTGCAATTCAGCCGCCGGGCGCGAACGCGGCGAATCCAGCGGCGTCACCGCCCAGTGCTGGACACTAGCACCCAACGCGTCGACAACGCCATCCAGATCCTTGTCCGACAGTAATCCGAATACCGCCAGACGCCGCCCCGCCACCGGCCGTCGCGCCAGGCGCTCGGCCAGGTACTGCGCCGCGTGGGGATTATGGCCGACATCCAGCAACAGGTTCAGACGCTTACCCTGCCAGTCGAACTGGCGACGATCAAGACGCCCGACCACGCGGGTCGCTTGCAACGCCGCGGTGATTTGCCCGACATCCCACGGCAAACCCAGCAGCAGGTAGGCCTGGAGTGCCAGCGCGGCGTTTTCCATCGGCAGGTCCAGCAGCGGCAGATCGTGCAACTCCACCGGGTTGCCCTGGGCATCACTGCCCCGCCACTGCCAATGCTGCTCGGTCATTGCCAGGTCGAAATCTCGCCCGCGCAGGAAGAACGGGCAGCTCAACTCGCGGACCTTGTCCAACAACGGCTGGGGAGGATTGAGGTCGCCACAGAGCGCAGGCGCGCCCTGGCGAAAGATGCCGGCCTTCTCGAAAGCCACGGATTCGCGGGTATCGCCCAGGTAATCGGCGTGGTCCACACCGATACTGGTGACCAATGCGATGTCCGCGTCCACCAGGTTGACCGTGTCCAGCCGTCCGCCAAGCCCCACTTCCAGCACAACGGCATCCAGGCCGGAACGGGCGAACAGCCAAAACGCCGCCAGGGTACCCATCTCGAAATAAGTGAGGGACGTCTCGCCCCGCCCGGCTTCCACCGCAGCAAAGGCTTCGCACAGCTGGGCATCAGTGGCTTCGACGCCATTGACTTGCACCCGCTCGTTGTAGCGCAGCAGGTGCGGCGAGCTGTAGACACCAACGCTCAGCCCCTGGGCCCGCAACAGCGAGGCCACGAAGGCACAGGTCGAACCCTTGCCGTTGGTGCCGGTGACGGTGATGACCCGAGGCGCCGGCTTGACCAGTCCCATGCGGGACGCTACCGCTTGCGAGCGCTCCAGCCCCATGTCGATGGCCGATGGATGCAACTGCTCGAGGTAGGCAAGCCAGTCGCCCAGGGTACGTTGGGTCATAGGCCTGCAGGCACCGGCGGAACCACGACCGGCTCGATCGGTGCGGCGACGAATTTCGGCGTCGGCAGCCCCATCAGTTGAGCCAGCAGGTTGCCCAGGCGCGGACGCAGCTCCTGGCGATGGATGATCATGTCGATGGCACCGTGTTCCAGCAGGAACTCACTGCGCTGGAAGCCTTCCGGCAGTTTTTCGCGCACGGTCTGCTCGATCACGCGCGGGCCGGCGAAGCCGATCAGGGCTTTCGGCTCACCGACGATCACGTCGCCGAGCATCGCCAGGCTGGCGGAAACGCCACCGTAGACCGGGTCGGTCAGCACCGAGATGAACGGAATACCTTCTTCACGCAGACGCGCCAGCACCGCAGAGGTCTTGGCCATTTGCATCAGGGAGATCAGCGCCTCCTGCATCCGCGCACCACCGGAAGCGGCGAAGCAGATCATTGGGCAACGGTTTTCCAAAGCATGGTTGGCGGCACGAACGAAGCGTTCACCGACAATGGCGCCCATGGAACCGCCCATGAAGGAGAACTCGAAGGCCGAAACCACCACTGGCATACCCAACAGGCTGCCGCTCATGGATACCAAGGCGTCCTTTTCACCGGTCTGCTTCTGGGCAGCGGTCAGGCGGTCCTTGTATTTCTTGCCGTCGCGAAATTTCAGACGGTCCACTGGCTCCAGGTCGGCACCCAGTTCAACACGGCCTTCGGCATCGAGGAAAATATCGATACGGGCACGCGCACTGATGCGCATGTGGTGGTTGCACTTGGGGCAAACGTCCAGGGTCTTTTCCAGCTCGGGGCGGTACAGCACCGCTTCGCAGGATGGACATTTGTGCCACAGACCTTCAGGCACCGAGCTTTTCTTCACCTCGGAACGCATGATCGAAGGGATCAGTTTGTCTACCAACCAGTTGCTCATGCTTTCTTTCTCCAGTACCGGCGGCCCGAACGCTTTGGTTCGCGGCCCCGCGTATGCCCTTGAGCTAAATTCATTGTGCGGCGAGTCGAGGGGCCGCCACGGTCAGTGCAAAACTGACCTGCGTGCAACCCAACCTTTCTCAACCATCCCGGCAGCCGCTGCACCGCGGCTACCACTTCGCTATCGGCCCACCCGGAGGCGGCGCCTGCCTGCTTTGTACAGTGCTGGTATGGACGGCGGCAGTCTGCCAGCCGTCACATTGACGACTGGCTACTGTGCACAGCAGCCATGAACGCACGAATCTTGGCCGGATCCTTGATGCCCTTGCCCTGCTCCACTCCACCGCTCACGTCCACCGCGTAAGGGCGAACCTGGCGAATGGCTTCGGCCACGTTGTCCGCTGTCAGGCCACCGGCAAGGATAATCGGTTTATCCAAGCCTTGGGGTACCAGCGACCAATCGAACGCTTCACCGGTCCCTCCGGGAACGCCTTCGACATAGGTGTCCAGCAAAATACCGCTGGCACTGGCGAAAGCTGCGCAGCTGGCGGCAATGTCATCCCCAGCCTTGACCCGCAACGCCTTGATGTACGGACGATGCCAGCCCTCGCAATCGGCTGGCGCCTCATCACCGTGAAACTGCAACAGGGCCAGCGGCACGGCATCGAGTATTTCGCCCAGCTCGCAACGGCTGGCATTGACGAACAGGCCAACAGGCGTAACGAACGGCGGCAAGGCCTGGATGATTGCCCTAGCCTGCTGCACCGTGACCGCCCGAGGACTCTTGGCATAAAACACCAGCCCAATGGCATCGGCCCCGGCCTCGACCGCCACCAACGCGTCCTCGACGCGGGTGATCCCGCAAATCTTGCTGCGAACGGCCGACATGTCGTTAAAACCTCAGGCAAATCCGTGAAAGTCCCGGATGGTAGCAAATGCTGCGCAGAGCGTCAGCCGTCGAGTTCCGAGAAGCCAGTGAGGAAATGCGGCCCGATGTAACGCTGCGGCAGCTCGAATTCGTCGTGGTACTGGACCTGCACCAGGTACAAGCCAAACGGATGCGCCGTCACACCACCGGAACGGCGGATGCGACTTTCGAGTACTTCCTTGATCCATTCCACTGGCCGCTCACCGGCGCCAATGGTCATCAGTACCCCGGCGATGTTGCGCACCATGTGGTGCAGGAACGCACTGGCACGGATGTCGAGCACGATCATCTTGCCGTGACGGGTCACGCGCAGGTGGTGTAATTCCTTGATCGGCGACTTGGCCTGACACTGGCCGGCGCGAAAGGCGCTGAAATCATGCACACCGACCAGGTATTGCGCGGCCTCGGCCATGCGCTCGACATCCAGCGGGCGATGGTTCCAGGTGATCTCTTCGTTCAGGTGCGCCGGGCGGATCTGATCGTTGTAGATCACATAGCGATAGCGCCGGGCGATGGCCTTGAAGCGCGCATGAAAATGCGCCGGCATCGCCTTGGCCCAGCTGACGCTGACATCGTGGGGCAGGTTGATATTGGCGCCCATCACCCAAGCCTTCATCGAACGCTCGACCTGAGTGTCGAAATGCACCACCTGGCCGCACGCATGCACGCCAGCATCAGTACGGCCGGCGCAATGCAGTGACACGGGCGAATCGGCGACTTTGGACAGCGCGTTTTCAAGGGTTTCCTGCACCGTCAGTACACCGCTAGCCTGACGCTGCCAGCCGCGATAGCGCGAGCCTTTGTATTCAACGCCCAGGGCGATCCGGAAAAAGCCGTCGGCCGCCATTTCGGCGGCCGGGTTGTCTATGTTTGCCAAGGAATTACAGCCTGCTGAGGTACGCAAAGGCGGGCATTATAAGGCCGGTTGGGTGGGATGCCAGTGCAACAGTCGATCCTGTGCTGGATGGACTGACGCCATCGCGAGCAAGCCCACAAAGAGTTCTGTTGGATTCAGATTTTGCGCTACACACAAACCCGTGCTCTCGATGGGGCCAGTCCACACGCCATTACCTCCCCTGCCCCAAACAAAAACGGCAGCCTCACCGGCTGCCGTTCTTGTTAGCCCGCCCCTCTCAGACCAGGCGCGCCAGCATTTCCTGCGCTTCGCTCTTCTGGGTGGTATTGCCTTCGCTGAGGACTTCACCAAGGATGTCCCGGGCGCCGTCGTTGTCACCCATGTCGATGTAGGCCTGGGCCAGATCGAGTTTGGTCGCCACTTCGTCGGTGCCGCTGAGGAAGTCGAAGTCCGGTTCGTCTTCAGCGCCGACCAGGGCATCTTCAGCGGTGAAGGTCGGCACGCTCAGGTCATCAGACAGGCGATCCAGCTCGGCGTTGACATCATCCAGCTCCGACTCGAAAGCATCTTTTGGCTTGTCCTGAGCGTCCATTTCGTCGGCCAGGGACAGATCGAAGTCCGCCGGCAGTTCGAGGTCGTCGGCCGGGGTGTCAGCCAAGGCCGGCGTATCGGCCGCCGGCAAGTCCAAGCCCTTGAAGTCGTCGTCCAGGTCGAGCAGGAAGTCTTCGTCATCGAGAGCCGGGATCGGTGTCGGAGCATCGGCGCCCAGGTCCAGGTCAAACTCCGACAGATCGTCCAGGCTTTCGCTGGCTTCGGTCTGCTGCTTGAGCACCGACTCGAAACTCAGGTCATCGTCCTCCGGGAACGCATCCAGTTCGGCGACGGGCTCCGGTGCCGGCGCGGCCGGTGTGGCCTCCATATCATCCAGGCTCAGATCGAAGGCGCTGTCCAGCTCCTCATCGGTCGGCGACTTGTCTTCGAGCAGGTCCTTGACGTACTGCGCGTCCAGTTCGGCAGCCACCGCCGCCGCGGCCAGGCCAGCGGTGGTGGCGACCACCATGGCTGGGAAACGGCTCTTGAGCTGTTCGACCTGGGCGTAGTTTTCACCATTGGCCACCAGCTGGCGTTCCTGGGCGACGAAGGCGTCGCGGTCGCCCTGCTGACCGTAGACTTCCATCAATTTAAGACGCAAGTCGCTGCGCTGAGGCTCAGCCTTGATGCCCTGCTCAAGCAGGTCGGCTGCCTGGTTCAGGCGCCCACGGTCGATATGGGACTGAGCCTGGGGCAGCACATCGTCGGAACGCTCGGCGGCCGGAGCCACCAGCGGCGCGGCGATGGGCGGCGTGACGATCACAGGCGCAACCAACGGAGCCGGCTTGGGTGCTGGCGCTGGCGCAGGTTTAGGCTCGAGTTTTACGCTTGGCGGTGGGACATCAATGCCCTCGAAGCTGCTCGGGGGCAGATCGAGCTCCGGGGAGAAGTCGGCCTCCTCCTCGAGGGCGCGGGCCATGCGCAAGTGTTTCTCGGCTTCCTGCTGGGCCTTGCGGCGACGGGCGAGCAACAACAGCAACAACAGCAGAACCAACGCGCCGCCGCCAATCAACCCCAGCAAGATCGGGTTGGTCAGCAGGTCGTTGTACTTTTGCTCATTGGAAGCAGCCGGCACTGGCTCGACCGGTGCGGCAGGTGGCGTCGCCTCAGGCGTCGCTTCAGGCGCAGGTGCTGCCGTCGGGGCCTGTGTCGCTGGCGCGGGGGTCAACTGCGCCGACATCGCCGGGGTCGACTCACCGGCAGGTGAAACTGCGGCACCTTCAGCCTGCATCTTGGCCAATTGATTGTTCTTCAGCTCGATCAGGCGCTGCAGCTTGTCCAGCTGGCTTTGCAGATCGGCCATGCGGCTTTTCAGCTCTTCATTGTCGCGCCGAGCCGAATCGAGGCTCTCCTGGGTGACCGCGAGCTTGTTGCTCAGCGCCTGGGCATCGCCGGCAGCGCCTTTACCCTTGCCCTTGCCGGCGGCCTTGGACTCGGCCGACACCAGGCTCAAATTATCGCGACCGGCAGCTTGTGCCGGTGCGCCTTCACCACGACCACGCTTGGTGGCGTCCAACTGCTGTTGGCCATTACGCGCCACGCCCGGACGCCCCTGGCGCCAGGCGGCATTCTGCGCAGCCACTTCGGCGATGGCCTGGGGTTGCGGCAACGCGGTGCTTTGCACCGGATCCGGCAGGCGCAGCACCTGGCCGGTCTTGAGCAGGTTGATGTTGCCATTGATGAAGGCTTTCGGGTTCAGCGCCTGGATCGCCAGCATGGTTTGCTGGACCGACCCGCCATTGCGCACCTTGGCGGCGATTTCCCACAGGGTATCGCGCGGCGTGGTGGTGTATTGGGCAGGCTTGGTAGCCCCGGTGACCGGCGTGGACACCACCTGGGGCGGCTTCGCCCGCGCAGCGTCGACGGCCTGCGGCGAGAACTTGGACGGATCGAGCAACACACTGTAGTCGCGTAGCAGACGACCGTTGGGCCACATCACCTGCACCAGGAACTTGACCATCGGCTCGGACAACGGCCGGCTGGACGTCACCCGCAGGACGCTTTTGCCGCTGGCATTGATCACCGGGGTGAAGGTCAGGTCATTGAGGAAGGCCTGGCGGTCGATACCGGCCTTGGCGAAGTCATCGGGCGAGGCCAGGCTCGGCACGACTTCGGCAGCCGTCAGTTGCTGGACATCGAGCAGCTCGATCTCGGCGACCAGAGGCTGGTTCGGCGGCGACTTCAGGGTCAATTCCCCGAGCCCGAGCGCTTGCGCCATACCGGAGGACAGCGCCGAGGCGGCCGCTATTGCTAACACCAGTTTGCGAACTTGAACCATAGCCTCTTCCTTTGTTTGAACATTCCTCGGCCAGCGAGAAGGTGTTGATGCCGCTGCCGTAAGGCATTGCGCGCAGCCCCGAAGCGACGGTGCGCGCGATCGTTTCACTCATGCCCCGGGTAAGCCCCCGGAGGGATGTTCGCCTTCAACGCTCTGGCCAAGCATAGCGCCCAGCTAGAATCATTCGACAAATTGTTGCCAAGTATCTTTTACAGCAGGTCTTTTATCAACAACTCAGCCACCTGCACCGCATTGAGCGCCGCGCCCTTGCGCACGTTATCTGACGTCAGCCACATATTTAGTTCCGCCGGATCGTCGATACCGCCGCGCACACGACCGACGTAGACCACATCCTGGCCCACCGCATCACCCACCGGAGTCGGGTAATCGCCCGCCTCCACCAGCTCGATTCCGGGCGCCGCTTCCAGGGCCGCGTTGATCTTCGCCAGGTCGATGGCGCTGGCAGACTGCACAGTCACGCTAAAGCTATCGCCGAAAAACACCGGGGCTTGAATGCAAGTGACGGAAATCTTTAATAAAGGTTGATCCAGCACCTGGCGCAATTCGCGAACCAGGCGCTTTTCCAGTGATGTATGGCCCTGTTCATCCGGGGTGCCAACCTGGGCCAGCAGGTTGAACGCCATCTGCCGGTCAAAGAACTTCGGCTCCAACGGACGAGCATTGAGCAGCTCGGCGGTCTGACGCGCCAGCTCGCTCACGGCGACGCGTCCCTGGGCTGATACGGCGAGGCTGGCGGTCACGCTGATGCGTTGTAGATCCAGGTATTCGCGCAGCGGTGCCAGCGCCACCGCCAATACGGTGGCTGAAGCGCTGGGGCTGCTGACCTGCAATGGCTTGTTTAAACCAGACAGCACCTGAGGATTGGCTTCCGGCACGATCTGCGGCGCCTGCTCCGGCGGCAAGGCACCGGACAGGTCGATCAGCGCACAACCGGCCGCCGTGGCACGCGGGGCGAAACTCAGGGTCACCGCCGGTCCGGCGGCGAAAAACACCAGCTGGACCTTGCTGAAGTCGAACTCATCCACCTCTCGCACCCGCACGTTTTTGCCGCGAAACATCACCGAGCTGCCTGCCGATTCGCTGCTGGCCAGCAGGTGCAGGTTGCCAACCGGGAAGTCCCGCTCTTCGAGGATCTGGACGAGGGTTTCGCCGACAGTACCGGTGGCGCCGATCACGGCTATATCAAAGGACTGGCTCATGGGTCTACCTCAGGTAAAACGTGGGGAGCGGCACTTTACCGGGTGGTAGGAATGCAGGCAATTGGCAGGAAATGTGTAGTGGCTTTACGGGCCCCATCGCGAGCAAGCTCGCTCCCACATTGGATTTGCGGCGTTCACACAAACCTGTGGGAGCGAGCTTGCTCGCGATGAGGCCAGCCCTGACACACAACTGCCAATAAAAAACCCGCACCTCTCACAAGGCACGGGTTCTTTCACTGCGACATCCGATCAACGCTCGAGCAGGATCCGCAGCATGCGACGCAGTGGTTCGGCCGCGCCCCACAGCAGTTGGTCGCCGACGGTGAAGGCACCGACGAATTGCGAGCCCATGTTCAGTTTGCGCAAACGGCCAACCGGAACATTCAGGGTGCCGGTGACCTTGGTCGGGCTCAGCTCCTGCATGCTGATTTCGCGGTTGTTCGGCACCAGCTTGACCCAAGGGTTGTGCTGGCTGATCAGCCCTTCGATGTCGGCGATCGGCACGTCTTTGTTCAACTTGATGGTCAGCGCCTGGCTGTGGCAGCGCATGGCGCCGATGCGCACGCAAATGCCGTCCACCGGGATCGGGCTCTTGAAGCGACCGAGGATCTTGTTGGTTTCGGCCTGGGCCTTCCACTCTTCACGGCTCTGGCCGTTAGGCA
Organism: Pseudomonas sp. Tri1; assembly: GCF_017968885.1. Classification (NCBI taxonomy): domain Bacteria; kingdom Pseudomonadati; phylum Pseudomonadota; class Gammaproteobacteria; order Pseudomonadales; family Pseudomonadaceae; genus Pseudomonas; species Pseudomonas sp. Tri1. The sequence goes on from NZ_CP072913.1 coordinate 4,628,200, forward strand.
GTTCCTTGTCGATCCACGGGATCAGGCTGCCGGCCAGCGGCACGCCGAAGTTCTCGGTCGGGTAGGCATCGCTGCGCATCGCCTCGGCGACCTTGCGGTCGATGTCGAGGATGGCGCTGGCCGGGTTGGCCAGGTCATCGGCGACAGCGGCGTGGGTCGCGCCCATCTGCTTGATCAGTTCACGCATGTTCTGCGCACCGGCGCCAGACGCCGCCTGATAAGTCATGGCGCTCATCCACTCCACCAGCCCAGCTTCGAACAGGCCACCCAGGCCCATCAGCATCAGGCTGACGGTGCAGTTGCCGCCGATGTAGTTCTTGGTACCGGCATCCAACTGCTGGTCGATGACCTTGCGGTTCACCGGGTCGAGGATGATCACCGCATCGTCCTGCATGCGCAGGCTGGAAGCGGCGTCGATCCAGTAACCTTGCCAGCCGGCTTCACGCAGCTTGGGGAAGACTTCGCTGGTGTAGTCGCCACCCTGGCAGGTCAGGATCACGTCGAGAGTCTTGAGCTCGTCGATGCTGTAGGCATCCTTGAGCGCACCGGTGTCCTTGCCCACGGACGGGCCTTGGCCACCGACGTTGGAAGTGGTGAAAAACACCGGCTCAATGAGATCGAAATCCTGCTCTTCCAGCATTCGCTGCATGAGCACGGAACCGACCATGCCGCGCCAACCGATCAGACCTACACGTTTCATCGCAACTACACCTATACAAAAGTGGGCCACCGTCGGAGCGGTGGACCCGAAAGATTACAGATTCCGCAGCGCGGCGACTACTGCATCGCCCATTTGCTGCGTACCGACTTTGGTACAACCTTGCGACCAGATATCACCGGTGCGCAAGCCTTGGTCCAAGACCACGCTGACGGCTTTTTCGATCGCGTCGGCGGCATCGTTCAAGTTGAAGCTGTAACGCAGCATCATCGACACCGACAGGATGGTCGCCAATGGGTTGGCAATGCCCTGCCCGGCGATGTCCGGCGCCGAACCGTGACATGGCTCGTACATACCCTTGTTGTTGGCGTCCAGGGAAGCCGACGGCAGCATGCCAATGGAACCGGTGAGCATCGATGCCTCGTCGGACAGGATGTCGCCGAACATGTTGTCGGTGACGATCACGTCGAACTGCTTCGGTGCGCGCACCAGTTGCATGGCGGCGTTATCGACGTACATGTGGCTCAGTTCGATGTCCGGGTAATCCTTGGCCACCTGCTCGACCACTTCGCGCCACAGTTGGCTGGATGCCAGGACGTTGGCCTTGTCCACCGAGCACAGCTTCTTGCCCCGCACGCGGGCCATATCGAAGCCGACCCGAGCGATACGGCGGATTTCGCTCTCGCTGTACGGCAGGGTGTCGTAGGCCTGACGCTCGCCATTGTCCAGCTCACGGGTACCGCGCGGGGCGCCGAAATAGATACCACCGGTCAGCTCGCGGACGATGAGGATGTCCAGGCCCGAGACGATTTCCGGCTTCAGGCTCGAGGCATCGGCCAGTTGCGGGTAGAGGATCGCTGGCCGCAGGTTGCCGAACAGCCCCAGTTGCGCGCGGATCTTCAGCAGGCCGCGCTCAGGGCGGATATCGCGCTCGATCTTGTCCCATTTCGGGCCGCCGACGGCGCCCAGCAGTACGGCATCGGCTGCGCGGGCGCGGTCCAGGGTTTCATCGGCCAGGGGCACGCCGTGCTTGTCGATGGCCGCGCCACCGATCACGTCGTGGCTGAGCTCGAAGCCCAGGCCGTACTTGTCGTTCGCCAGCTCCAGGACCTTGACCGCTTCGGCCATGATTTCCGGGCCAATACCATCGCCAGGGAGAATCAGAATCTGCTTGCTCATGCTTTCCTCGTTTGCTCTATCGGCGCGCCCCAGGCTTTGTAACCTTGGACGGGCCGGGAAAAATGCTATCGCTCAGCCCACAGCACCAGTACATCTGTACTGAACGAACCATCGGCCTCAATCTCAAAATATTCACGCACTTCAGCGCCCATCGAACGCTGCAACTCGAGAATCGCCGCACGCATTACCTCGGGGGTGCGCATGCGCTCGACCCAGGAGCGGTATTCCAGGCGCAGGCGTTGGCGTGCGGTGCTGCGGGTGTGCAACCCCGCTTCGCTGACCTGGCGCAGCCATTCACCGGCCGAATAATCGCGCACATGGCTGGTGTCGCGCAGCACTTCGACACTTTGCAGGTACGTGTCCAGCAACGGCATGCCGGGCGACAGGACATCGATGAACGCCACCACGCCGCCCGGCTTGAGCACCCGGCGCACTTCCCGCAACGCCAGGCCCAGGTCGCTCCAATGATGCGCCGAGTAGCGGCTGAATACGAAGTCGAACTCAGCATCGGCGAACGGCAGGCGCTCGGCGGCACCGCGTACAGTGGTGATGTTACCCATGCCTCGATCCACTGCCGCGGCGGCGACGACGTCGAGCATTTGCTGGGACAAATCGTAGGCCACCACTTCGGCGGCCAGTGGCGCGACGTGGAAACTCACATGACCAGCGCCGCAGCCCAGGTCCAGCACCCGGGCATCGCCACGGCCCGCCAGCTCAGCCTGTAGCAGCGCGAACTCGGCGCCCTGGGCGTGCACGGCACTGCTCAGGTAGGCCGAGGCCTGTTCACCGAATTGCTTTTGTACAACCTGACTGTGGGCGGTGCTGGTCATGGGATGTCCTTGTGGTTTTGTCTTGCCTGGGCGGGCCCCATCGCGAGCAAGCTCGCTCCCACAGGGGCTTTGTGAACGCCGCAAATCCAATGTGGGAGCGAGCTTGCTCGCGATGAGGCCGGTACTGCCTACATCACAATCCATCAAGCATCGCGAAACAACCAAGGCTGGCTCGCCCGATGCTTGGCCTCGAACGCGGCAATCGCCTCGCCGTCCTGCAAGGTCAAGCCAATGTCGTCCAGGCCGTTGAGCAGGCAATGCTTGCGGAACGCGTCGATCTCGAAACTCAACACCTTGCCGTCAGGACGGGTCACGGTCTGGGCCGCCAGGTCGATCTGCAACTGGTAGCCCGGGTTGGCCTCGACCTGCTGGAACAGCTCATCCACCTCAGCGTCGCTCAGAATGATCGGCAGCAAACCGTTCTTGAAGCTGTTGTTGAAGAAGATGTCGGCGTAGCTCGGCGCGATGATGCTGCGAAAACCGTACTCTTCCAATGCCCATGGCGCGTGTTCACGGCTCGAACCGCAGCCGAAGTTCTCACGGGCCAGCAACACGCTGGCACCTTGGTAACGCTCGGCGTTGAGTACGAAATCCTTGTTCAACGGCCGCTTGGAGTTGTCCTGGTACGGCTGGCCGACATCCAGGTAGCGCCACTCGTCGAACAGGTTCGGGCCGAAGCCGGTGCGCTTGATGGACTTCAAGAACTGCTTGGGAATGATCTGGTCGGTGTCGACGTTGGCACGATCCAAAGGCGCGACAAGACCGGTGTGCTGGGTAAAAGCTTTCATGCTGCGCTCCTTCAGATCAATTCGCGGACGTCGACGAAACGGCCGTTGACAGCCGCCGCCGCGGCCATGGCCGGGCTCACCAGGTGCGTACGGCCACCGGCGCCCTGACGGCCTTCGAAGTTACGGTTGGAGGTGGACGCGCAATGCTCGCCCGACTCCAAACGATCCGGGTTCATCGCCAGGCACATCGAGCACCCTGGCTCACGCCATTCGAAACCGGCTTCGAGGAAAATCTTGTCCAGCCCTTCCGCTTCGGCCTGGGCTTTAACCAGGCCTGAGCCCGGCACCACGATGGCCTGCTTGATGGTCGAGGCGACCTTGCGGCCCTTGGCGATCACTGCAGCGGCGCGCAGGTCTTCGATCCGCGAGTTGGTGCAGGAACCAATGAACACGCGATCGAGCTGAATGTCGGTGATCGCCTGGTTTGCACTCAAACCCATGTACTTCAGGGCGCGGACGATGGAGTCGCGCTTGACCAGGTCCATTTCCTTGGCAGGATCCGGTACGTTCTGGTCCACCGCCAAGACCATTTCCGGAGAAGTGCCCCAGCTGACTTGCGGCTTGATCTGGGTCGCGTCGAGTTCGACTACAGTGTCGAATTTCGCATCGGCATCGGAGACCAAGTCTTTCCAGGCTTCGACTGCCATGTCCCATTCGGCACCTTTTGGTGAAAACGGGCGGCCCTTGACGTATTCCACGGTTTTTTCATCGGCGGCCACCAGGCCGACGCGGGCACCGGCCTCGATGGACATGTTGCAGATGGTCATGCGGCCTTCGACAGACAGGTCGCGAATCGCGCTGCCGGCGAACTCAATGGCATGGCCGTTACCACCAGCGGTGCCAATCTTGCCGATCACGGCCAGGACGATGTCCTTGGCAGTCACGCCGAACGGCAGCTTGCCCTCGACGCGCACCAGCATGTTTTTCATTTTCTTGGCGACCAGGCACTGGGTGGCGAGCACGTGCTCGACCTCGGAGGTGCCAATGCCGTGGGCCAAGGCACCGAATGCACCGTGGGTCGAGGTGTGGGAGTCGCCGCAGACCACGGTCATGCCTGGCAAGGTCGCGCCCTGCTCCGGGCCGATGACGTGGACGATGCCCTGGCGCACGTCATTCATCTTGAATTCGACGATGCCGTATTCGTCACAGTTATCGTCGAGGGTCTGCACCTGCAAGCGCGAGACCTGGTCGGCAATGGCTTCGATGCCGCCCTTGCGCTCCGGCGTGGTCGGTACGTTGTGGTCCGGGGTCGCGATATTGGCATCGATGCGCCACGGCTTGCGCCCGGCCAGACGCAGGCCTTCGAAGGCCTGCGGCGAAGTCACTTCGTGGATGATGTGACGATCGATGTAGATCAGCGCCGAACCATCGTCGCGCTGCTTGACCAAATGCGAATCCCAGAGCTTGTCGTAGAGCGTTTTGCCGGCCATCAGACGGTTTCCTCATCAGCTTGTTTCTATGCCCCGGGTCCTGAGCGAATCAATAACCCCTTGGCTTGTGAGGCTGATCCTATGGGGTTACATTAAATAACTCAAATTCATATTTTTCATACTTTGCATAACCAACTGGAATCCGAGCGAAACGCCATGGACCTCGCCAATCTCAATGCCTTTATTGCCATCGCCGAGACCGGCAGTTTCTCCGGCGCCGGTGAACGCCTGCACCTGACCCAGCCGGCCATCAGCAAGCGTATCGCCGGGCTGGAACAACAGCTCAAGGTGCGTCTGTTCGACCGCCTCGGCCGTGAAGTGGGCCTGACCGAGGCCGGCCGGGCGCTGTTGCCACGGGCCTATCAGATCCTCAACGTGCTGGACGACACCCGCCGCGCCCTGACCAACCTGACCGGCGAAGTGACCGGCCGCCTGACGCTCGCCACCAGCCACCACATCGGCCTGCACCGCCTGCCGCCTCTACTAAGGGAGTTCACTCGCCGCTACCCACAGGTGGCGCTGGACATTCAGTTCCTGGATTCGGAAGTGGCCTATGAAGAGATCCTTCATGGCCGGGCTGAACTGGCAGTCATCACCCTCGCACCCGAACCGCACTCACTGGTACGGGCCACGCCAGTATGGGACGACCCCCTGGATTTCGTGGTGGCCCCGGAACATGCATTGCTCAACGGTGCGGTCAGCCTGGCGGACATTGCCTTGCACCCGGCGGTGTTCCCCGGCGGCAATACCTTTACCCACCACATCGTGCGACGGCTGTTCGAAGCCCAGGGCCTGACGCCAAACATCGCCATGAGCACAAATTATCTGGAAACGATAAAGATGATGGTTTCCATCGGCCTGGCCTGGAGCGTTCTGCCGCGCACCATGCTCGACGAACAGGTGGCGCGCATCCCTTTGCCGGGCATACAGCTCAGTCGCGAGCTAGGCTATATCCTGCACACCGAACGGACGCTGTCGAATGCTGCACGGGCTTTCATGGCCTTACTGGACGCACAAATCGATCTGCCAGGGACAACGGCATAGGTTGTGCTACTCCTATAGAGCCGCCATACCCGTGCCTAACGCCCAATCTGCCCAAGGCTCGCTAGATAATGCCCAAACCCGCTGACCACCTCCCGCCTCTGCCGCGCATTCAGGCGCTCGACCCGAAACGGTCCGAGCAAAGCTGGGACAGCGCACCGCAGTTGCTGGCCGCCCTGAACGGCGCGCGGCTGGGGGCCTGGTCATGGGACATCGATACCGGGCAGATCAGTTGGTCCCGGGGCACCCAGGCGCTGTTCGGCTTCGATCCGCGCCAACCCTTGCCGGCGGACGTGGACTACCTCGACCTGTTGCTACCCGAAGACCGGGCCAAAGCCCTGCGGGCCTTTCACGCCGCAGTGGCCGGCGTGCCCCTGGAACAGGCGATGCACCACCGCATTGTCTGGCCTGATGGCACCCTGCACTGGCTGGAGATCAGTGGCAGCGTGCTGCCTGACAAACATGGCCGCCCCCGAATGATCGGGGTGATCCGCGAGATCACCCATCAGCGCGAACGCGAACAAGCACTGCGCAGCTCGGAAAAGCGCTTTGCCACGTTGTTTCACCTGTGCCCCAACATGGTGTTGCTGACGCGTCAGGAAGACGGCCTGATCAGCGAGGCCAACCAGTATTTCGAAAGCCTGTTTGGCTGGCCGGTACAGGACGTGATTGGTCGCACCACCCTGGAGCTGGGGTTGTGGGTCGACCCAGCGCAACGGACAAAGCTGGTGGAAGCGACAAAGGCCAAGGGCGAACTGGTGAGCATGGAGGTGGAGTTCCGGGCCAGTAACGGCCAGGTCCACAACGGTATTCTCAGCGCACAGAAAGTCGAACTCGAAGGCCAGCCCTACCTGCTGAGCACCTTCCTCGACACCACCGAGCGCAAACTGGCCGAACAGGCCCTCAAGGACAGCCAGGAACGCCTGGACCTGGCCCTCGACTCGGCGCAACTGGGCACTTGGGACTGGCACATTCCCAGCGGCATGCTTTACGGCTCCGCACGAGCCGCGCAGCTCCACGGCCTGGAGCCCAAGCCGTTCCACGAGTCATTCGACGCGTTTTTCGATGGGGTACCCACTGAAGAACGCAACAATATGCGTAACGCCTACCGCAGCCTGCGGGAAGGCCCGGCGGGCAATTATCAACTGACCTACCGTGTACAACTGCCGGACGGCAGTTCGCGCTATCTGGAAAGCCGCGCCCGCCTCTACCGCAACGACGACGGCAGCCCCTTGCGCATGGCCGGCACCTTGCTGGACATCACCGACCAGGTCGAACGCGAGCAGAGCCTGGCGGCATCGGAGGAAAAATTCGCCACGCTGTTCCAGGTCAGTCCCGATCCGATCTGCGTCACCCATCAGGACAGCGGGCGGTTTCTCGAAATCAATTCCAGCTTTACCCAGACATTCGGCTGGGCGGCCAGCGACGTGATCGGCCTCAGCGCCGACGAAATCGGTCTCTGGGACGCCTCGGGCAGCAGCCTGCAACGCATCGAACGGGTAATCCGCGAGCAATCACTGAACAATGTCGCCATCCTCGTCCACCATAAGAACGGTCAACCGCTGACCTGTGTGATTTCCAGCCGGCAGATCAACGTCGGCAACCAACCCTGCATCGTCACCACCTTGCGCGACATCACCCAACAACAGCGCTCCGAAGCGGCCCTGAAGGCCAGCGAGGAAAAATTCGCCAAGGCGTTTCACTCCAGCCCCGACGCCATCACCATCACCGAACACGAAAGCGGCCGCTACCTGGAGGTCAACGATGGTTTCTGTCGCCTCACCGGCTACCGCGCCGACGAAGTGATCGGGCACACAGTCTATGAGGTGGGGATCTGGGCCGAAGAAAAGCAGCGTGCGCTGCTGCTGGCCGAGCTGCAGCTCAAGGGCCGCGTGCATCACCTGGAAATGCTCGGGCGCAACAAACGCGGGGAAATACTCACCGTGGAAGTCTCGGTGGAGCCCATCACGCTCAACGAAACAGCCTGCCTGCTGCTGACGGCCCGAGACGTCAGCCTGTTGCGCAATGCCGAAGCGCAGATACGCCACCTGGCCTATCACGACTCACTGACCAACCTGCCCAACCGAGCCTTGCTGATGGACCGGTTGAGCCAGCAGATCGCCCTGCTCAAGCGTCATAACCTGCGTGGTGCCCTGCTGTTTCTGGACCTGGACCACTTCAAGCACATCAACGACTCGCTCGGTCACCCGGTGGGTGACACGGTGCTGAAGATCATCACCGCACGCCTGGAAGCCAGTGTGCGCCTGGAAGATACCGTCGCGCGGCTGGGCGGCGACGAATTCGTCGTACTGCTCAGCGGCCTGGAAGGCAGCCGCGCCGCTGTCAGCGCACAAGTGCAGAGCTTGGCCGACACCCTGCGCGAATTGCTCTCGGAGCCGATGTTCCTCGATGGCCAGCGCCTGCAAGTCACGCCGAGTATCGGCATGGCACTGATTCCCGACCACGGCTCCACCCCGACCGACCTGCTCAAGCGCGCCGACATTGCGCTGTACCGCGCCAAGGATTCGGGGCGCAATACCTCGCAGATGTTCCACGCCACCATGCAAAAAGCCGCCAGCGAACGCTTGCGCATGGAAACCGACCTGCGCCAGGCCCTTGCCCGCGGCGAGTTCAGCGTGCATTTCCAACCCCAGGTCGACGCCCGGGACAACCGCATCATCGGCGCCGAAGCCCTGGTCCGCTGGCATCACCCGGACCTGGGTGCACAATCGCCCAACGAGTTCATCAAAGTGCTGGAAGACAGCGGACTGATCCTGGAGGTCGGGACCTGGATCCTCGACGAGGCTTGCGACGGCTTCAAGCAACTGATCGCCAGGGGCAAAGTCGATCCGCAGCGGTTCAGCCTGTGCGTGAACATCAGCCCACGGCAGTTCCGCCAGAGTGACTTCGTCGAGCGCATTGAAACCTGCCTCGCCACCCACGGCCTGCCCTGCGCCATGCTGAAGCTGGAAATCACTGAAGGCATCGTCATCCAGAACCTGGACGACACCATCGGCAAGATGCGCCGGCTGAAAAAACTGGGGGTCAGTTTCGCCATGGACGATTTCGGCACCGGTTATTCGTCGCTGACCTACCTCAAACGCCTGCCGGTGGACACGCTGAAAATCGACCAATCATTCGTGCGCGACGCCACCAGCGACCCTAACGACGCCGAAATCATCCGCGCCATCGTCGCCATGGCCCGCAGCCTCAACCTGGAAATGATTGCCGAAGGTGTGGAAACCCTTGAGCAGCTGCATTTCCTGCAAGGGCTAGATTGCCATTTGTACCAGGGTTACCTGCATAGCCGGCCGTTGCCGCTGGAGGCGTTCGAGCGGTTGTTGCCGTGATGCAAGACCACAATGGAATCTCCACAATGAAAAAGGGCGCCATCTGGCGCCCTTCTTCAGTAGTGATGCATCAGTTTTGCAGCGCGGGTTGCTGCTGCGCCCCATTGATCGGGATGCGCTTGGCCTTGGCCTCTTCCGGAATCACCCGCAACAGGTCGATACTCAACAGACCGTTGCTCAGGCCGGCAGACTTGATCTCGATATGATCGGCCAACCGGAAGGACAGCTTGAACGCACGCTGGGCAATGCCCTGGTGCAGATAGGTCACGCTGTCGTTGCTCGCTTCGCGCTTGCCACCGCTGATGGTCAGCACACCTTTTTCCACTTGCAGGTCCAGGTCTTCTTCCTGGAACCCAGCGGCGGCGACCACGATGCGGTACTCGTCATCACCATGTTTTTCCACATTGTAGGGTGGATAGCTGCTGCCCGGCTCGTTGCGCAGGGCGGTCTCGAACAGGTCGTTGAAACGGTCGAAACCCACCGAGGAACGGAACAGAGGGGCCAGCGAAAATGCAGTACTCATGATTCAAATCTCCTGAAAAATTCAGCAAGTTTTTTTGTCTCCGCGACCCGAATTCGGCATCGCGTAACCCTTATCTAGGGTCCGCCAAAAACTTTTCAAGAGCTTTTTTTTGAATTTTTTTCAAGCTGCTTCGGTGTGCCACACACCCAGCAAATGACCTACCGCATCCAGCTCGGTTTCACGGCGCAGAGCGGTAAACAGCTGCACCGCTTCGGGATAATTGCGGGTCAGCATTGCCAGCCATTGCTTCAATCGACCCGGCGCTTGGCGGGGTGTCAGTTGTTCGACCACCTGCACCCAGAAGTCCTGGAGCATCGGTTGCAACTCGGCCCAGGACATCTCGACCACTTCCTCACCCGCCCGGGCCGCAGCGATCTGCCGGGCCAGGTCAGGACGGGAAACCAGGCCACGACCGAGCATGATGTCTTCCACGCCGCTGATTTCGCGGCAACGGCGCCAGTCTTCCACGCTCCAGATATCGCCATTGGCGAATACCGGCACCTTGACCACTTCCTGGACCCGCGGGATCCACTCCCAGTGGGCCGGGGGCTTGTAGCCGTCGGTCTTGGTTCGCGCATGCACCACAATGTGCGCCGCGCCGCCTTCGGCCAACGCCGTGGCACAGACTAGCGCACCATCCGGGCTGTCGAACCCCAGGCGCATCTTGGCGGTGACCGGGATGTGTTTCGGCACCGCGCGACGTACATGCTCGACGATTTCGTTGAGCAGCTCCGGCTCCTTGAGCAACACCGCCCCGCCCCGGGATTTATTCACGGTCTTGGCCGGGCAACCGAAGTTCAGGTCAATAACTTCTGAGCCCAACTCGCAGGCCAACGCCGCGTTTTCCGCCAGGCATACCGGGTCGGAGCCGAGCAACTGCACCCGCAACGGCACGCCGGCAGCCGTTTGGGCACCGGTCAGCAATTCGGGGGCGAGCTTATGGAAATAGGCTGGCGTGAGCAGACGGTCATTGACGCGAATGAATTCGGTGACGCACCAGTCGATACCACCAACACGGGTCAGGACGTCCCGCAGGATGTTGTCGACCAACCCCTCCATGGGCGCCAGGGCAATTTGCATGGAAACACACACTCAACGAAAAAACGTGCGGCAGTTTACCGGATTTTGCCCACATAGCCGGCATTCACCACAAATCCCCTGTGGGAGCGGGCTTGCTCGCGAAAACGGTGGGTCAGCTTGCATTGATGTTGGATGTGCTGCCGTCATCGCGAGCAGGCTCGCTCCCACAATGGTTCCAATGTGTTTACAGAATTGGAGCCCGCCACAAATCCCTGTGGGAGCGAGCCTGCTCGCGATAGCGGTGGGTCAATCTATGAAGATGCCAGATGGATTCAGCGCCACACCATAACCCTCGATGAACTCCGGCGGCATGCGCTTGGGCCTGCCAGTGGACAGTTCAATGCAGACAAATGTGGTCTGGGCCCGCAGCAAGGTGGTGTTGTCGCTGGGGCGGATCAGTTGGAAATGCCGGGTCATCTTCAACCGCTGGTCCCAATCGACGATCCAGGTCGCTAATTGCAATTCGTCGCCTTCATAGGCAGCCGCCAGGTAATCGATTTCATGCCGCACCACCGCCATGGCCCGGTCCAGCCGCCGATACTCCACCAGATCCAGCCCCAGGCGCTGGGAATGGCGCCAGGCACAGCGCTCGAGCCAGGTGACGTATACCGCGTTATTGGCGTGGCCCAGCCCGTCGATGTCTTCGGCATTTACTTGAAGATCAATGATGAACGGCGTTGCCCGATCCCAGCCCATGCCCCTCTCCCGGTCGAATATGGTTGGGGGCAGTGTAACGGATCCGCGCTTGACCGCCATCGCGGGCAGCCTTGCTCCCACAGATCAAGCCGATTGGCGCGCTTGCAGGCTGCGCCCGGCCAGCAGTGACAACACACCATCAATGACGCGCGGATCGGCCAGCACCCGCTGGTGCCCGCCCTGTGGCAAGCGCAGCAAGCGGCTGTCGAACCAGGCCTCGTGAATCAGTTGCGATTCCTTGACCGAGACGAAGGTGTCGTCGTCGGCATGGACGATCAACCCAGGCACGTCCAGTTGGTAATGGGCGACGTCCATTTTCTCGGCCCGCATGCCCACATCGTTTTCCACCAGGCGAATGAAGGCTGAACGGGCCTTGGGCGGCAGCCCCATCATCCGGGCGAACCCGCGCAGCACGCCCAGAATGCGCGCAGGTGCAGCGATGCTGACCAGGGTCTCGGTCCGCAACCCCAACTGAACCGCGAGCATGGCACTGGCGCCGCCCATGGAATGCCCGATCACGGCTTGCAGTGGCGGCAACTCAGCCGCGGCTTCGAGCATGGCCCTGGCGAACAACAAGACATTGGCCTCGCGTCCGGGTGAGCGGCCATGGGCCGGACCGTCCAGCGCCACCACCGTGTAGCCGGCGTCCACCAGTGCCGTGATCAGCGCCGCGAACTGTGTAGGTCGCCCTTCCCAGCCGTGCATCACCAAGACGGTCGGGCCTTTGCCCCAGCGCAAGGCCGACAGACCGAAGCGCAAGGTGATGCGCTCGGAGGTTGCCAGCAATGGCAATTCCCAATCCCGCGGCGGCAAGTCTCGGGGACGCATGAACAGCAGTCGCATCTTCTTTGCTATCAGGCGCGGCGCCACCCAGCCAAGGGTGCCATTGACGCCACGAACCCAGCTCAACCTGTTCATCGCTCATCTCCAGGGCTTGCGCCTCAGCTCATTGCACCGCCGACTTGGCGGCGCGCAGCAAACGATCCGATAACTCTCCAGGGCCCAGGGCGCGTGCCAAGGCCAGGCCGCCCACCATCAAGGCGATGTCGGCCAGGGCTTTGTCGGCGTCCTCCGGGCTGGCCGCCAGTTGCGCGACCATCAGTTCAATATGCTCATTGAGCACCTCACGAAATGCATCTGGCAGCCTGCCCAGTTCGCCAACCGACGCAGGAATCGGACAGGCGTGCTCGGTAGAGTCGCGGTGCTTTCGTGACAGATAGAACGCCGCGACCAGCGCGCGCCGCTCTTCGCCTGTCAGTTCGCTGTCCATGTCGGCGATCAAGCCGCGGCGCCGATTGAGCAATTGCTTGAACGCCTCCAGCATCAAGGCATCTTTGCTTTCGAAATGGGCATAAAAACCGCCCACCGTCAGCCCGGCCGCGCCCATCACCTCGCCCACGCTCGGTTCAGCCGGCCCACGCTGGATCAGCGCATCGCTGGCCGCCTTGAGAATGCGTTCACGGGTTTGTGCCTTTTTATCGCTCATCGTCGCCTCCGAATATTACGATTGAAATATTATTCCCATAATAATTTTCCGCAAGCGGAAATTTTGACCGCTGGTCAGAAGACTCTCTCAAGGATAAGGGAATTGGCCGAACGCCAGACAAACAAAAGGGCCATTCAAGAATTGAATGACCCCTATAAATCCCGCAGAGCGGGTAATCGTGGCGTCCCCTAGGGGACTCGAACCCCTGTTACCGCCGTGAAAGGGCGGTGTCCTAGGCCACTAGACGAAGGGGACACAAACCTTCTGAACGTGATCAGCGCTGAGAACTGATCGACTCAAGGCCGGTGTGGCCAGACCTTGAACCTGTAAATTGGTGGAGCTAGACGGGATCGAACCGTCGACCTCTTGCATGCCATGCAAGCGCTCTCCCAGCTGAGCTATAGCCCCGGATTTTTCGCCTCGCGGCGGAGCGACATCTTGCAACATCGCTTCTGTAAAACTGGCGTCCCCTAGGGGACTCGAACCCCTGTTACCGCCGTGAAAGGGCGGTGTCCTAGGCCACTAGACGAAGGGGACGCAAACCCTTCTATACAACTGATCAACGCTGAGTGTTGATCGCTTCAAGCCCCGTGTGGCCAGGCCTTGAAGTATAAATTGGTGGAGCTAGACGGGATCGAACCGTCGACCTCTTGCATGCCATGCAAGCGCTCTCCCAGCTGAGCTATAGCCCCTCATCGCTGAGGACGGGGCGAATCTTAAGGGCGTATCGGAGGGCTGTCAAATTTATTTTCAACAAATTTGAAAGTTTTTTGCCGGGATAACAATCACTTACCGACAAACCCCGGAAAACCGGGGTATGTCCTGCCTCATCGAGCGTTCAGGCAATCGCGCCGAGCAGTTTTTCCCACTCCTTGTTTTCCTTCTTCGACACGCCACCGAGCAAGTCGATGGCCTGGCGCAGGCGGAAACGGGTCAGATCCGGCCCGAGAATTTCCATCGCATCGAGCACCGACACCGAACTGGCCTGGCCGGTAATGGCGGCGAACATCAACGGCATGGCATCGCGCAGCTTCAACTCCAGGTGTTCGACAACCGCCTGAATGGTTGCGGTGATGCTGTCCTTTTCCCATTGGCGCAGGCTTTCCAGCTTCCACAGAATCAACTGCATCAACTGGCGTACCTGATCACCCGACAGCTTCTTGGATTCGAACAGCTTCGCATCCGGCGTCACGCCACCGGCAAAGAAGAAACCAGCCAGTGGAGCGATCTGGCTGAACGTCTCCACCCTGCCCTGCACATGGGGCGCGATCCTCATCATGTACTCAGGATTCAACGCCCACTTCTGCACACGCGCAGCGAATTCTTCCACCGGCAAGTCCCGTAGCCACTGACCGTTGAGCCACGACAGCTTCTCGACGTCGAAGATCGGCCCACCCAGGGACACCCGCGACAGGTCGAAATGCTCGACCATTTCCTGCAGCGAAAACTTCTCGCGCTCATCCGGCATCGACCAGCCCATGCGGCCCAGGTAGTTGAGCATTGCCTCGGGCATGAAACCCATGCGCTCGTAGAACGTCACCGAGGTCGGGTTCTTGCGTTTGGACAGCTTGCTCTTGTCCGGGTTACGCAGCAGCGGCATGTAGCACAGCTGCGGTTGCTCCCAGCCGAAGTATTCGTAGAGCAGGATCAATTTCGGTGCCGACGGCAACCATTCTTCCCCGCGCAATACGTGAGTGATGCCCATCAGGTGATCGTCGACCACGTTCGCCAGGAAGTACGTCGGCAGGCCATCGGTCTTCATCAGCACTTGCATGTCCATGCGATCCCACGGGATCTCGACATCGCCCCGCAGCATGTCCGGCACCACGCAGACGCCTTCGGTCGGCACCTTCATGCGGATTACATGGGGCTCGCCGGCGGCCAGGCGACGGGCGACTTCTTCCTTGGACAACAGCAGCGCGCGGCCGTCGTAGCGCGGGGTTTCGCCACGGGCCATCTGCTCGGCGCGCATCTGGTCCAGCTCTTCGGCGGTGCAGAAGCACGGGAATGCGTGCCCCATGTCCACCAGTTGCTGGCAATACTGCTGGTAGATATCGCCACGCTCGCTCTGGCGATACGGACCATGCGGACCGCCAACGTCCGGACCTTCGCTCCAGTCGATGCCCAGCCAGCGCAGGGCGTCGAAGATCTGTTGTTCAGACTCGCGAGTCGAACGCAACTGGTCGGTGTCCTCGATCCGCAGGATGAACTCACCGCCATGCTGCTTGGCAAAGCAATAGTTGAACAGAGCGATGTAAGCGGTGCCGACATGGGGATCGCCAGTGGGCGAAGGCGCGATGCGGGTGCGGACGGTGGTCATGGCATGTCTCGGAAAGAATATAAAAGCGAAGATGAAACAGGGGGCGAATGGTAACAGGCGATGGTAGGCGGGCTCCAGTGAGAGCGGGATTTGTGTGGCCAGCCGTTAGACCGAGTCGCGCCCATCGCGAGCAAGCTCGCTCCCACAGGGGTTTTGTGAACGCCGCAGATCCAGTGTGGGAGCGAGCCTGCTCGCGATGAGGCCCTTAAAATCGCCACAAAACCTCAGACAGTCAGCAACCGCTCGCGCAACTTGCCAATCTCATCGCGCAACTGCGCCGCCGCCTCGAACTCCAGGTCCCGGGCCAGTTGGTACATCTTCTCTTCCAACTGACGGATACGCTTGGCGATCTCGCTCGGTGAGCGCAATTCGGCTTCGTAGCGAGCGCTCTCTTCGGCGGCCTTGGCCATGCCCTTGCGCTTTTTGCTGCGCGAGCCGGGTACGGTGGCACCTTCCATGATGTCGGCAACGTCCTTGAACACCCCTTTGGGCGTGATGCCGTTGGCCAGGTTAAAGGCGATCTGCTTGTCGCGACGACGCTCGGTCTCGCCGATGGCCCGCTCCATCGAACCGGTGATGCGGTCGGCATAGAGAATCGCCCGCCCATTGAGGTTACGTGCGGCGCGACCGATGGTCTGGATCAACGAGCGCTCGGAACGCAGGAAACCTTCCTTATCGGCGTCGAGAATCGCCACCAGCGACACCTCGGGCATGTCCAGGCCTTCGCGCAGCAGGTTGATGCCCACGAGCACGTCGAAGGTGCCCAGGCGCAGGTCGCGGATAATTTCAACCCGCTCCACCGTGTCGATGTCCGAGTGCAGGTAGCGCACCCGTACGCCATGATCGGCCAGGTAATCGGTCAGGTCTTCGGCCATGCGCTTGGTCAGCGTAGTGACCAGC
The DNA here is from genome assembly GCF_017968885.1 of Pseudomonas sp. Tri1. Classification (NCBI taxonomy): domain Bacteria; kingdom Pseudomonadati; phylum Pseudomonadota; class Gammaproteobacteria; order Pseudomonadales; family Pseudomonadaceae; genus Pseudomonas; species Pseudomonas sp. Tri1. The sequence continues at coordinate 4,644,481 of NZ_CP072913.1, forward strand.
ACCCTTTCCTCCAGTGCCACGCGCTTGGTGATTTCCGAGAGCAGGTCATCGACCTGGGTCAGCGCCGGGCGCACTTCGATCTGTGGGTCGACCAGCCCGGTCGGCCGCACCAGTTGCTCGATCACTCGCCCGGCATGTTCGGCCTCATAGTTGCCTGGGGTGGCCGAGACAAAAATCGTCTGCGGGCTCACACTTTCCCATTCGTCGAAGCGCATCGGCCGGTTGTCCAGGGCCGAGGGCAGACGGAAGCCGTATTCCACCAGGGTTTCCTTGCGCGAACGGTCGCCTTTGTACATCGCGCCGACCTGGGGCACGCTGACGTGGGACTCGTCGATCACCAGCAAGGCATCGGCCGGCAGATAGTCATACAAGGTGGGCGGTGGCGCACCCGCCGGGCGGCCTGACAGGTAGCGCGAGTAGTTTTCGATGCCGTTGCAGTAGCCCAGCTCCAGGATCATCTCCAGGTCAAAGCGGGTCCGCTGCTCCAGACGTTGGGCTTCCACCAGCTTGTTGTTCGAACGCAGGTATTCCAGGCGCTCCTGCAGTTCGACCTTGATGCCTTCAATGGCGTCCAGCAGGGTTTCCCGCGGCGTCACGTAGTGGCTCTTGGGGTAGAAGGTGAAACGCGGCAGCTTGCGGATGACTTCGCCGGTCAGCGGGTCGAACGCGGAAATGCTCTCTACTTCATCGTCGAACAGCTCGATGCGGATCGCTTCGAGGTCCGATTCCGCCGGGTAGATGTCGATCACATCGCCACGCACCCGGAACGTCGCCCGAGCGAAATCCATGTCGTTGCGGGTGTACTGCAAGTCCGCCAGGCGGCGCACCAGGGCGCGCTGGTCGAGCTTGTCGCCGCGATCCACGTGCAAGACCATTTTCAGGTAGGTTTCCGGGCTGCCCAGACCGTAGATGCATGACACGGTGGTGACGATGATCGCGTCCTTGCGCTCCAGTAGCGCCTTGGTCGCCGACAGCCGCATCTGTTCGATGTGGTCGTTGATCGAGGCGTCCTTCTCGATGAAGGTGTCCGACGACGGCACGTAGGCCTCGGGCTGGTAGTAGTCGTAATAAGAGACGAAATACTCCACCGCGTTGTTCGGGAAGAACGCCTTGAACTCACCGTACAACTGCGCCGCCAGAGTCTTGTTCGGTGCCAGCACCAGGGTCGGGCGCTGCACCTGGGCGATTACGTTGGCGATGCTGAAGGTCTTGCCCGAGCCGGTCACACCGAGCAGCGTCTGGTGCGCCAGCCCCGCCTCGATGCCTTCGACCATCAGGCGGATGGCTTCCGGCTGGTCGCCGGCAGGCTGGAATCGGGTGACTAGCTGGAATTCAGACATGACATAACCTCTGGGTTCACCCCTGTCGGCCAGCCGACAGGGACGAGAAAGACCGAAACGACTGATGCCGTCCGAGGAAAAAGCTGGGATGCACACAATGTGGAGGTGAATGCCCTCGCTTTCAAGACGAACGTCCTACACGCCTTGCAGACTTTGACGCAGAGAAGGGACTAACGGTCGAAAAAAATCGAAAATACTTGCCGCAAAAGCCGAATCGCCTGTCGCCGTGCCGGGTGATGGCCTCTATACTAGCTCCCCGTTTGTGCACCGCTCTAGTGCATCCGGCTGGAGCGCGACACGTCCCCCTCACTCCATTCAGAGCCGCGCAATAATGAGCCTGTTTTCCGCTGTCGAATTGGCACCCCGCGACCCCATCCTGGGCCTCAACGAAGCATTCAACGCCGACACCCGTACCAATAAGGTCAACTTGGGCGTAGGTGTTTACTGCAACGAAGAAGGGCGCATTCCACTCCTGCGCGCCGTTGTCGAAGCCGAGACGATTCGCGTGGCTCAGCACGTTTCCCGTGGTTACCTGCCAATCGACGGCATTGCCGCCTATGACCAGGCAGTGCAAACCTTGTTGTTTGGCAAGGACTCCCCGCTGATCGCCTCCGGCCGTGTCATCACCACCCAGGCCGTGGGCGGCACCGGCGCACTGAAGATCGGTGCCGACTTCCTCAAGCAACTGCTGCCGGACGCCGTTGTAGCCATCAGCGACCCGAGCTGGGAAAACCACCGCGCCCTGTTCGAAACCGCCGGTTTCCCGGTGCAGAACTACCGCTACTACGACGCTGCCACCCATGACGTGAACCGCAGCGGCCTGCTGGAAGACCTCAACGCCCTGCCCGAGCGCTCGATCGTCGTGCTGCACGCCTGCTGCCACAACCCAACCGGCGTGGACCTGAGCCCGCAAGACTGGAAAAACGTACTGGCCGTGATCAAGGCCAAGAACCACGTGCCGTTCCTGGACATGGCCTACCAGGGCTTTGGCGATGGCATCGACGAAGACGCAGCGGCCGTGCGCCTGTTCGCCGAGTCGGGCCTGACCTTCTTCGCGTCCAGCTCGTTCTCCAAGTCGTTCTCCCTGTACGGCGAACGCGTTGGCGCCCTGTCGATCGTCAGCGAATCGAAGGAAGAAAGTGCCCGCGTGCTGTCCCAGGTCAAGCGCGTGATCCGCACCAACTACTCCAACCCACCGACCCATGGCGCCAGCATCGTCGCCGCCGTGCTCAACAGCCCTGAGCTGCGGGCCCAGTGGGAAGCCGAACTGGCCGAGATGCGCCTGCGGATTCGCGGCATGCGCAACCAGATGGTGGACATGCTGGCCAAGGCCGCGCCACACCACGACTTCAGCTTCGTCGCACGCCAAAGCGGGATGTTCTCCTACTCCGGCCTGACCGTTGAACAAGTGACGCGCCTGCGCAACGAGTTCGGCATCTATGCCCTGGACACCGGTCGCATCTGCGTGGCTGCGCTGAACCAGAACAACATCGAGGCAGTGACCAAGGCCATCGTTCAGGTGATCTGAAACTTTCGCGCCGGATGAAAAACGGGAAGCCATTGGCTTCCCGTTTTTTTTAGCGTCACTACCAGGTCAGGCGTCCCCCTCGCCACAAAAGCACCCGGCACAACACTTTCGGCGAGGCTAAAGCTCCGTTGCCCGCTGACTCGCCGCATCGTCGTAGATCACATACAGCGACTCGGCAATCTGGCTCTTGATCGCCTTGGCACTTTCCAGCCCCAGGACGAAACCTTCGGCCTTGCCCCCGGCACGGTTCAGCTCATCGGCGGTGCCGGCCTGGGTGATGGCGTCGTAGAGTTTCTCGGCGTGGGGCCCCACACCCTTGGGCAAACTGATCTGCGCGGTGCTCATAGCGACACCCCAGTGCGGCTGGCGGTGTAAAGCGGTAACAGGTGATTCATGGCGCGTACCTTATGTCGGCGAATGGCCGGCAGCGCGTCCTGCCACTTCCGGGCGACCATGGTAGCCCTCTCCCGCCGTGGCAGTAACTGCCAATCGTTGATTGATCGTCAAAGGGCATCCGGGATCTACCGCTCGGCAATAGAAGCTTGACTTCTCTTTTCCAATCAGTAACATACGCGCCATTCCGCGATAGCTCAGTTGGTAGAGCAAGTGACTGTTAATCACTGGGTCCCTGGTTCGAGTCCAGGTCGTGGAGCCAGATAGCGACAAATCAAGCCCCTGAATCGAAAGATCCAGGGGCTTTTTCGTGGGCGAATAAAAATGCCGCAGGCTGAAAAAGCTTGCCGAGGTCGCTGCCGGAACAATAATCCGGCGCCAAAAAGGCATTATGGTCTGAATCCTGCTTTCTTTTCCAAAACCCGAGCTGTCACCCCAGTGTCATGACTGCACCGCAAACTGGTGCGGTCCGTCAACAACAGCTTCATAAAAACAAGGACGAAGGTATGCCCACGCAAAATCCCCACCGCATTGTCGGCCTGTGCACCTCCAGCAAGGTGTACAACGCACTGACCGAACTCAAGCACCTGGAAGGCCATCGCAGCGCCAAGTTCCTTTCCCTGCTGACGGAGAACCTGGTTCGCAAGGGCCTGCTCAACGAGCAGGAAGTGGTGCACATGCTCGACCTGGTCGTCGATTGAGCGGCATCGATTCCTACTATCGAGCCTGTTGATTTTTCGCCCCCCCGGTTGAGTCGTAAGGTAACCCCATCGATTGATGGAGGTTCCCATGCCCAAGGTTCAAATCATGTCTGTCATAGGCAGTGCCGTCCCCGCCCCACTCCGGGAGCGCGGTTTGCTGGCCTGCTGGTATCTGGTGCAGGACGGCGTGACCATCAGCGGTCCGCTGACTTCACTGCCCGCCGCCCAAGCCCTGTCGCAACGCATCGGCCCGTACGTGCTGAACGCCTAGGGCAGTTGTATGCGCGGTGTACTTTCGACGAACAAGGCCCAACAGGACATGAACAGTGCGGCGATCAGCGGCCCGATCACGAAGCCGTTCAGCCCGAACACCGCCAGCCCGCCGAGTGTCGAGACCAACACCATGTAGTCGGGCATCTTGGTGTCCTTGCCCACCAGGATCGGTCGCAGGAAGTTGTCCACCAGGCCAATCACGAATACGCCGAACAGCGTCAGCACCACACCCTGCCAGATAGCCCCGGAAAGCAGGAAATACACCGCCACCGGCGCCCAGACCAGGCCCGCCCCCACGGCAGGCAACAGTGACAGGAACGCCATCAGCACCGCCCACGGCAATACCGTCGGGATGCCCAGGATCCAGAAGATCAGCCCGCCCAGCGCGCCCTGGCTGATGGCGACCAGCAGATTGCCTTTTACCGTAGCGCGCACCACCCGGTTGAATTTCAACTGCAGGCGGCGCTTCTGGTGTTCGGCCAAGGGAATGGCCATGCGCACTTTGCGCACCAGTTCCGGGCCGTCGCGCAGGAAAAAAAACAGCAGATAAATCATGACAAAGAAACTGACCAGGAACTGGAACGTCCCCTGGCCAAAGCTGAACGCCTGGGTGGCGAAAAACTCACTGCCCTGCATCGCGCTCTTGACGATCTTGTCGCGCAACCCGTTCAGGTTACCCAGGCCGAAGCGGTCCAGCAGGTGCTGGAAGTACGGCGGCAAGGCATCCTTGAAACGGGCCAGGTAATCGGCAATGTCCAGCTCTCCGCTTTCCAGGCTCTTGTACAACGCCGTGCCTTCCTGGACCAGCAAGGTACTGATGATGATCACCGGTAAAATCGCACTGACCACGCAAATGCTCAAGGTGAACAGCGAGGTGACGTTGCGGTGCCAGCCGAACTTCAATTGCAGGCGGCGCTGCATCGGCGCAAAGACGATACCCAGGATCACCGCCCAGAACACCGCGCCATAAAACGGCAGCAGAATCCAGATGAAAGCGAGGGTCACGAGAACCAGCAATAGCATCTGGGATTTGTTTTGCAGCATCTTTCGATTCATCAGCGTTCCATGTCCAAAGGCGGGATAAACATTAGTCCGCCAGGACTCGCCGGAGTGCCTTCGCATTTCTCCCCCGGCATTGATCCAAATCAATACCGTCGGACCGACAGTGGCGTACCCTCGCCGCTTTTTGCGACCTGACGCCACCATGACCCTCGCCGCCCCCGAACTGCTCGCTCCCGCCGGCACCTTGAAAAACATGCGTTATGCCTTCGCCTACGGTGCCGACGCGGTGTACGCCGGCCAACCGCGCTACAGCCTGCGGGTGCGCAATAACGAATTCGACCACGCCAACCTGGCCCTGGGCATTCGTGAGGCCCAGGCCATGGGCAAGCGGTTCTACGTGGTGGTGAACATTGCCCCGCACAACGCCAAGCTGCGTACCTTCCTCAAGGACCTGGAGCCGGTGATAGCCATGGCGCCGGACGCGTTGATCATGTCCGATCCGGGGCTGATCATGCTGGTACGCCGGCACTTCCCGCAGATGCCGATTCACCTGTCGGTGCAGGCCAATACCGTGAACTGGGCGAGCGTCGAGTTCTGGCAGCAACAGGGCTTGAGCCGGATCATCCTGTCCCGGGAACTGTCCCTGGAGGAAATCGCCGAGATTCGCCAGCAGGTGCCGGCCATGGAGCTGGAGGTGTTCGTCCACGGCGCCCTGTGCATGGCTTATTCCGGTCGCTGCCTGCTGTCGGGCTACCTGAACAAGCGCGACGCCAACCAGGGCAGTTGCACCAACGCCTGCCGCTGGAAGTATTCGGCGCAACCGGCGGTGGAAAACGTCGTGGGCGACATCGTGCAAACCTATCAACCCGAGCCGACCCTGGGCCTCGGCGCGCCCACCGACCAGGTATTCCTGCTCCAGGAGGCCAACCGCCCGGAAGCGTCCATGCCGGCCTTCGAGGACGAGCATGGCACCTACATCATGAACGCCAAGGATCTGCGAGCGGTGCAGCACGTGGAGCGACTGGCGCGCATGGGCGTGCACTCACTGAAGATCGAAGGCCGGACCAAGTCGCACTTCTATTGCGCACGCACCACCCAGGTGTATCGCCGGGCCATCGATGACGCGGTCGCGGGTCGTGAGTTTGACCGCAGCCTGATGACCGACCTGGAGTCCCTCGCCCAGCGCGGCTACACCGAAGGTTTTCTACGCCGCCATGTGCATGACGAGTATCAGAACTACCAGAACGGCAGCTCGGTGTCGGAACGCCAGCAGTTCGTCGGAGAACTGACCGGCGAGCGGCGCGAACGCTTGGCCGAGGTGCGGGTCAAGAACCGTTTCCAATTGGGTGACCACATGGAACTGATGACGCCCAAGGGCAATTTTCACTTCGACCTGCATCAGTTGCAGAACGTGAAGGGCCAGGGCATCGACGTGGCGCCGGGGGATGGGCATGTGGTGTACCTGCCGATTCCGGATGCGGTGGATTTGCGGTTCGGGTTGTTGATGCGGGATGTTCGGGAAGCGTAAGGCCGGGACAGTGCTAGCGCCACATAGCCAATGTGTGCGAGCTTGCTCGCGATAGCGATTTACAGCTAACTCCTTCAGTGACTGACCTGCCGCCATCGCGAGCAAGCTCGCTCCCACAGGTATTTTCAGTCCTCGGCACGAACTGCCGAAGGCTGCGATCCTTCTTTCCCGATAGGACCCGGTTGCCCAGGTGAAAACATCTGGATCGAGAGCAAAAGATCGCAGCCTTCGGCAGCTCCTGCCTGATAGTCAGATCCGGAACTGCCCCACCAGTTTGCCCAGGCGCTGGCCCAGGTCGGCGAGGCTGCGGGAGGTCTGGGCGCCAAGCTGGGTTTCGTCGGCGACGCTGTCCACCGCCACGGCGATCTGATGCACGCTGCGGTTGATCTCCTCGGCCACGGCGGTCTGCTCCTCAGCGGCGCTGGCGATCTGGGCGTTCATCGAGTTGATGGTGCCGATCAACTGCGCCATGGTGTCCAGGGATGCCCCGGCTTCGTTGGCCCGCACCGACGTGCCCTCGCCGGCCTCACTGGAGCGGCGCATCGCTTCTACCGCCGCATGGGTGCCTGATTGCAGGCGGTCGATCATGCCTTGGATTTCCTGGGTGCTTTGCTGGGTCCGGCTGGCCAGGGCCCGCACTTCATCGGCCACTACCGCGAACCCACGCCCGGCTTCACCGGCACGAGCAGCCTCGATGGCAGCGTTGAGGGCCAGCAGGTTGGTCTGCTCGGCGATCGAACGAATCACCCCAAGCACACTGACAATCGACGCCACGTCCTGCTGCAGGCTGTCCAGGGACACGCCGCTGCTACGAATATCGTTCACCAGCGCATGAATCTGCTGGATGCTGCCGGCCACCACGCGCTTGGCAGACTGGCCTTCTTCGTCGGTCTGCTGGGCCGCGACGGCCGCGCCCTGGGCGCTGCGGGCCACTTCCTGGGCGGCCGAAGACATTTCGTTGATCGCCGTGGCGACCTGGTCGGTTTCGTGACGCTGGCGTTCCATGGCCTGCTCGGAGCGCTGGGCCTGCTCGGAAACCTGCGTCACCAGCCCGGTCAGTTGGGAAGTCATCTCGGTAATCTGCCGCACCAGGCCGTGGATCTTGTCGACGAAACGGTTGAAGGAACCGGCCAGTTGGCCGAGTTCGTCCTGGCTGGTGATTGCCAGGCGGCGCGTCAGGTCGCCCTCGCCCGCGGCGATGTCATCGAGGTTGTCTTTCATCAGGTGCAGAGGCCGCAGAATGGTATTGGCCAGCACGATCCCCACCACCGCAATCACCAGCAACACCACGACGGCGATCCCGACAATACTTAGCACCACACCTTGCAGGCGCTCGTGGACTTTGGTTTCCACCAACGCCACTTGGGCTTCGATGCCGTCCAGGTTGACCGAGCTACCGACCGCCATGTCCCACTTGGCCAGGTATTCGGTGTAACCGAGCTTAGGCACCAGGTCTTTGCTGTTGGGCAGTGGCGAGCTGTATTCGAGATAGTGGGTTCCGTCCTTGGCGACTTTCACCAGGTCGCGGTTGACGTAGACACCGTTCGGGTCACGGTTGTCCTTGAAACTCTTGCCCACGCCGTCGGGGCTGTTGGCCTTGAACAGGCGCACGGTTTCGGAGTCGTAGCCGAAGAAATAGCCATCCTTGCCATAGCTGACGTTCGACAACAGCTTGATCGCCTGGGCCCGCGCCTCGTTATCACCGGGCGCTGCCGCGTCGTACAACGGCTTGATGGCCGTCAGCCCCACCGCCACGTAGTTCTGCAACGTAGCCTTGGCCTCGCTGAGCAGGCGTTCGCGGGTCTGCTGGACCTCTTTGACAGCCTGTTCCTGCAGAATGAATGCCGTGGTCAGGCTGATGATCACGGCGGACAACAATACAGGCAGTACTGCCAGGGACAGGACTTTAGCCTTCAGGCTCAGGCGCATACTGTTCACTCTTGTAGGTGTTATTGGCGTGGTTAGCTGTATTAACGGCAAGGCATGGGAAAACTGTAGGACAAGGTGGGACGGTTATCGCGAGCGGTCAGCAAATAAGGTTGCTGAATTTGAAGGCCCCATCGCGAGCAAGCTCGCTCCCACAGGGGATCAGCGCTGCTCACGGGTTTCGTGTTCACGCAGGATCCAATGTGGGAGCGAGCTTGCTCGCGATGGCGGCGACTCGGTCTTGAGGCTACAACACCATCGCCGCCACCCACCCAAACGCCAGCAACGGCAGGTTGTAATGGATGAAGGTCGGGACCACGGTGTCCCAGATGTGATGGTGCTGGCCGTCGATGTTCAGGCCGGAGGTCGGGCCCAGGGTCGAGTCCGAGGCAGGCGAGCCGGCGTCGCCCAGGGCGCCGGCGGTGCCGACGATGCAGACGATCGCCAACGGGCTGAAACCCAGTTGCAGGCACAGCGGCACGAAAATCGTCGCCAGGATCGGCACCGTGGAGAACGACGAGCCGATGCCCATGGTCACCAGCAACCCCACCAGCAGCATCAGCAGCGCTCCGACGCCCTTGTTGTGGCCGATCCAGGCCGCCGAGGTTTCCACCAGGCTCTGGACTTCACCGGTGGCCTTCATCACTTCAGCAAAACCCGAGGCGGCGATCATGATGAAACCGATCATCGCCATCATTTTCATGCCCTCGGTGAACAAGTCGTCGGTTTCACGCCAGCGCACCACCCCCGATACGGAGAAGATCAGGAACCCGACCAGGGCACCTATGATCATCGAATCCACCATCAGCTGGACGGCGAACGCCGCCACAATCGCCAGTCCTGCCACCAGCAGGCTCATGGGGTTGTAACGCACGGCCACTTGCTCGACCCGGGCGATTTTCTTCAGGTCGTAGACACGTTTCTTGCGATAGGTGAACAACGCCAGCAGCAAGCCAAACACCATGCCCAACGCCGGGATACCCATGGCATGGGTGACGTTGATGCCGCTGACGTCCACACCGCTGCGGGCGATGTTGGCCAGGAGGATTTCGTTGAGGAAGATATTGCCGAACCCCACTGGCAGGAACATGTAGGGCGTGATCAGACCGAAGGTCATGACGCAGGCGATCAACCGGCGGTCCAACTGCAACTTGGTCAGCACATAGAGAAGCGGCGGCACCAGCAGCGGGATGAAGGCGATATGGATCGGCAAAATATTCTGGGAGGCGACCGCGACCGTTCCCAGCAGACCGATCAGGACCCATTTGACGCCCGAGCCGCCGGCGGCATCCTGGCGATCCACCAAGGCCAGGGCTTTGTCGGCCAGGGCATGGGCCATGCCGGACTTGGCAATCGCCACGGCGAACGCACCGAGCAAGGCGTAGGACAGCGCCACCGTCGCACCGCCCCCAAGGCCGGCGTTAAAGGCCTTGAGCGTTCCCTCGATGCCCAGGCCACCGGTCAAGCCGCCCACCAACGCACCGACAATCAGCGCGATCACCACATGCACGCGGGACAGGCTGAGCACCAGCATGACGCCAACCGCGGCAATTACTGCATTTATCATCGTTACCTCAAAGCACAGCGATGGAGAGCCACCGGACAAAAAGGTCGCGACTTTGCAGGAAGCGGCGGCAAGCTGCAAGGGCTGTGGGGCGGGTTTTCAGTGACTCGCAATGTCTATGCCCACAGGGGGCTCGCCGCCATTGGATACGTATCAGCGCTTGGGCAACTCGATCACAACCTTCAGCCCGCCCCACTCGCTGTCTTGCAGCGCCAGCGTGCCGCCCCAGGTGTCGACGATGTCCCGCACGATGCCCAGGCCCAGGCCATGGCCATCGGTCTGTTCGTCCAGGCGTGTGCCGCGGCTGAAGACCTGGTTGCGGCGATCCTCGGGAATGCCTGGGCCGTCGTCTTCCACCGCCAGGCTGAACCCCGTGGCCGTCTCGTTCACGGTCAGGCGCACTTCGGCGTCTGCCCACTTGCAGGCGTTGTCCAACAGGTTGCCCAGCAGCTCCAGCAGATCCTCACGGTCCCAGGGCAGGTGCAAGCCCGGCGGGGCGATGCAAGTCAGTTGCAGGTGTTCGCCGTGGATCATGTTCAGCGTGGCCAGCAACCCCGGCAGTTCGGCGTCGCAGTCCAGGTGCGCGCCGGGCAACGCATCGCCGGACAGACGGGCGCGGTTGAGTTCGCGGTTCAGACGCTGGCGGACCTGTTCCAGTTGCTCAAGCAACAGCTTGCGCAGCTCGGGATACGGGTCGAGCTTCTCGTTCGAAGCCAGGCTTTGCAGCACCGCCAGCGGAGTTTTCAAGGCATGCCCAAGGTTGCCCAGGGCATTGCGCGAACGCTTGAGGCTGTCTTCAGTGTGGGCCAACAGATGGTTGATTTGCGCCACCAGCGGTTCCAGCTCCCGGGGCACTTGCTCGTCGAGCTGCGAACGCTGCCCGCGCTGCAACTGTGCAATTTGCTCACGGGCCCGATCCAGGGGGCGCAAGGCGCGGTGCACGGTGATGCGTTGCAATAACAGGATCAACAGCAGCCCCGCCAGCCCGAGACCGAGGCCGATCTGTTGCATCCGCCGGAAACTGTCACGCACCGGTGTGTAGTCCTGGGCCACGCTGATGGAAATAGCCTGGCCCAGGCGCCGATAGTCGGTGCGCAGCACCAGCAGCTTCTGCCCCTCGGGGCCCAACTGCAGGTTGCTGTGCAAGCCTGGGTGATCGAGCCGGGGCAACTCCTGGTCCCACAGGGAACGGGAGCGCCAGTGCACATCGGCAAAATCGATGCGGAAATAGTGCCCGGAAAACGGCCGTTGATAGGCCGGCGACAAGCGCCGCTCATCCAGTTGCAAGCCCTGCGGGCCACGCACCAGAGCCACCAGCAGGTTCTCGCTGTCGTTACGCAGCCCAGCTTCCAGATAGCGCTGCAAACCCAGTTCGAACAACCACAAACTGGTCTGCGCCAGGACCAGCCCGACCACCACCATCACACCAATCAGGCCCAGGCTCAGGCGCCGCTGGATCGATCTCACTGCGCCTGCCCGCCGAACAGGTAACCCTGGCCGCGACGGGTTTCGATCACGCTGCGCCCCAGCTTGCGCCGCAGGTGATTGACATGGACTTCCAGCACATTGGAATCACGCTCGGTTTCACCGTCATACAGGTGTTCGGCGAGATGGCTCTTGGACAGGATTTGCTCGGGGTGCAGCATGAAATAGCGCAACAACCGAAACTCGGCGGCGGTCAGTTGGATCTCTGCGCCATCACGAATCACGCATTGCCGCCCTTCATCCAGGTGCAGCCCGGCCGCCTTGAGCGTCGGTTGGTTGGCTTGGCCATGGGAGCGGCGCAGCAGCGCCTGGACCCGCAGGTGCAGTTCTTCGGGGTGAAAGGGTTTGGTCAGGTAATCGTCGGCCCCGGCCTTGAGGCCTTCGATACGTTCGGCCCAGGAGCCACGCGCGGTGAGGATCAGCACGGGCGTGCCCAGGCCGCCGGCACGCCATTGCGCCAGCACCTCGAGCCCCGGCACACCGGGCAGGCCGAGGTCGAGAATGATCAAGTCGTAAGGCTCGCTGCTGCCTTGATACACCGCATCGCGACCGTCAGCGAGCCAATCGACGGCGTAGCCCTGTCGTGTCAGCCCGGCCATCAGTTCGTCGGCCAGGGGAACGTGATCTTCCACCAGGAGCAGGCGCATCAGTCTTCCTTATCTTTGAGTAAGCGGCCGGTGGCGGCTTCCAGGTCCAGTTCGCGCACGACGCCGTCGGTATCCAGCAGTTCGACCTCGTAAATATAGACGCCGTGTTTTTCTTCCAGCTCGGCCTCCAGCAGCTTGGCGCCGGGGTGAAGATCCAGAGCCTGCTGGAGCAACTGCTCCAACGGCAGGATCACGCCTTGCTGGCGCAGTTGCAGGGCCTCGTCCTGGTCCAGGTCCCGGGCCATGGCCACCGAACAGAACGCCAGCAGCGCCAGCGTCCATCGGCTGCGGGCGCATAAATTAAGCTTCATTACGTATCCTGATGATTCTTGAGCACCTCGCCGTTGGCGGCGTCCAATTCCAGGTCCCACTCAATACCCTTCGCATCGCGCAGATCCACCTGATAGATGTACCGGCCGTACTCTTCGTCCAGCTCGGTAGCGGTCAAGGTCGCGCCAGGGTGTTCAGCCAGGGCAATGGCGTTGAGTTTTTCAAAGGACAGAATGGTACCAGCGTCTCGCAGTTTGCGGGCTTCGTCGTCGTTGAGATCTCGTGCATGAGCCAGGCCAGCGCCGAGGGCCATGAGGGTCGCGATGAAAAAGGCAGTCAGGCGGTTCATGGTTTGTCTCCTTTTTATAATCTTTGCGGGGGGACTGTATCGGGGCGAACTTAACTGAAACTGAATTGCCATCATCCAACCCAGATCAATGTGGGAGCGAGCTCGCTCGCGATAGCGCAGTTCAGTCACATCAATATCAACTGACAGACCGCCATCGCGAGCAAGCTCGCTCCCACAGGGTTTTGTGTCGCTATAATTGTCCGCTTGTTTGCTTTCGAGACCGGTATGACCGCCATCCACATCAAGTTCCCCGCCCTCACCCTCAAGGCCGGTCCACGTGCCTTTGCACGCATTCGCCAGGCCGGCCTGAACGCCGCCGACGTCGGCATCCTGCCGGGCGCCGCCGGTGGTCCCAAGGCCTTGGGTATCCAGGGCCTGGACCTGGCGCTGTTCGGCCAATGGCTACCCGCCGCGCCCCGAGAACGCTCGCTGATCGGGGCCTCGGTGGGTGCCTGGCGCTTCGCCAGCGCCTGCCTGCCGGATGCCGCCGAGGGGATCCGACGCCTGGGCACCTTGTACAACGAACAAAGCTTCGCCAAAGGCGTGACCATGGCCGGGGTCAGCCAGAGCTCGCAGCGCATGCTCGATGACTTGCTCGAAGGCCGCGACAGCTCGATCCTCGACAACCCGCATTACCGGCTCAACATCATGGTGGTCAAGAGTCACGGCTTGCTGGCGCTCGATCATCGCGGACGGCTGGGCCTGGGCTTGTCGTCGGTGATCGCCGACAACCTGCGAGGCCGTGCACGGCTGTCGCGGCATTTCGAACGGTTGATCATCCACGACCCGCGCCTGGCCCCGCCCCTGCATCCGCTGAAGGACTTTCCGTCACGTTTCGTTGCGTTGCAAGCCGACAACCTGCGCCAGGCCCTGCTGGCCTCGGGTTCGATCCCCATGGTGATGGAAGGTGTGCGCGACCTGCCCGGCGCCGGTGCCGGCACCTACCGTGACGGCGGCCTGCTGGACTACCACCTCGACCTGCCTTACAGCGGCGAGGACATCGTGCTGTATCCGCACTTCACCGACCGGGTCATTCCCGGCTGGTTCGACAAAGGTTTGCCGTGGCGCAAAGGCAATGTCGACCGCCTTCAGGACGTGTTGTTGCTGGCGCCGTCCCGTGAATACCTGGCGCGCCTGCCCTACGGCAAACTGCCGGACCGGAATGACTTCAAGCGTTTCATGGGCGATGACCCGAGCCGTCGCAAGTACTGGCGCACGGCGATGGACGAGAGCCGCCGGCTCGGTGATGAGTTTCTCGAACTGAGCGCCAACGGTGGGCTGGGCGAGCGTTTGCTGACCCTTTAGTCAGCACGCTCGCGCAACGCCTGGATCAAACTGATAAACTCCGCCGCCTGCCTCGCGACCGCTACCTTAAAGAGCCCGAACCAGTGGAAATCTTCAAAGAGTTTACCTTCGAATCCGCCCATCGCCTGCCCCACGTGCCGGATGGCCACAAGTGCGGGCGCCTGCACGGTCACTCGTTCAAAGTGGCGATCCACTTGAGTGGCGACATCGACCCGCATACCGGCTGGATCCGTGACTTCTCGGAGATCAAGGCGATCTTCAAGCCACTCTACGAGCGCCTGGACCACAACTACCTCAACGACATCCCTGGCCTGGAAAACCCTACCAGCGAAGTCCTGGCCAAGTGGATCTGGAATGAGTTGAAGCCGTTGCTGCCGGAGCTCAGTGCCATTCGCATCCATGAGACATGCACCAGCGGTTGCATCTATCACGGCGAATAACCATTCCCCTTGTGGCAAGGGAGCTCGCTCGCCACAAGGGTGTCTCCCCTGCTGAATCGCATTGGCCTATGCTCTTTCCCCTGAGCCATTCTCAGTGGAACATCGATCATGACCAACTGGCTGCTGGATCAGACCTACGACTTCAACGGACACCCCATCCGCTACGCCATCCACGGCGATGGTCCACCGCTGGTGTTTGTCCACGGCACGCCCTTTTCTTCCTACGTGTGGCACCGGATCGCCCCGCTGTTCTTCGCCACCCACAGGGTGCATTACTTCGACCTGTTGGGTTATGGCCAGTCCGCGCAGCCTGATGCAGACGTGTCCCTCGGCGTGCAAAACCAATTGCTCGCAAAATTGCTGGAGCACTGGGGCCTGGAATGCCCGGACGTGGTGGCCCATGATTTCGGCGGCGCCACCGCCCTGCGCACGCACCTGCTCGACGGCAAAGACTACCGCAGCCTGACCCTGATCGACCCGGTGGCCCTGTCACCTTGGGGCTCCCCCTTTGTACAGCACGTGCGCCAATATGAAACAGCGTTCAGCGGCCTGCCCGATTACATTCAGCGGGCCATCGTGCCGACCTACATCCGCGGCGCGATCAAGCGCGATATTCCAGACGCAGAACTGGCGCCTTACGTACAGCCTTGGCTTGGCGAGCCAGGCCAGGCGGCGTTCTATCGGCAGATTGCGCAGATGGACGAGCGGTACACCCGCGAGATCCAGGACCTGTACCCCAGCGTGCGCTGCCCGACACAGGTTCTCTGGGGCGAGGATGACCAGTGGATCCCCATCGAGCGTGGCCGGGCCTTGCACAAGCTGATTCCCGGCGCGCAATTGCACCCGGTTCCGAACGCCGGGCACCTGGTCCAGGAAGATGCGCCGCAGGCCATCGTCGCAGCACTGTTGCGATTTCTGACCTGAACCTGTGGGAGCGAGCTTGCTCGCGATAACGGTCTGTCAGTTGGCATCTATATGACTGACCCGACGCCATCGCGAGCAAGCTCGCTCCCACAGGGGGGACCGCATCGCTAATGAGATCTGTGTTCCAACTTGAATCACCGCCGCACCGCTTTCGCCCTCTTGCGCCTCCCAAGCCCGAAGATTGTCTATAAATAACCTCGCGCTCACTCGTTTGGCACGGCCACTGCACGCTTGCGATATTCCCCTCATCCGCAAGGACCGCCACATGACTCAGAACGATCCAGGCAACGACTACCCCTTGAGCGAAGTCCCGATGCACGCCCGCAAGGGCTTGGCTTCCACGGCCATGGTGCTGCTGGGCTTCACCTTTTTCACCGCCACGATGTTTGCCGGTGGCAAGCTGGGGGTGGCGTTCGGTTTTGCCGAGATGCTCACCGTGATCGTGATCGGTAACCTGCTGCTGGGCCTGTATGCGGCGGGCCTGGGTTACATCGCTTTCAAGAGCGGGCTCAATTCGGTGCTGATGGGGCGCTTCTGTTTTGGCGAGGTGGGCAGCAAGCTCAGCGACTTGATCCTGGGCTTCACCCAGATCGGCTGGTACGCCTGGGGCACGGCGACTGCCGCCGTGGTGCTGGGCAAGTATTTCGAGCTGAGCGAGGGCAGCGTGCTGGGGTTGATGGTGCTGTTCGGCCTGGGGTTCTGCGCCACGGCCTACATTGGCTATCGTGGCTTGGAAATCCTCTCCTACATTGCCGTGCCGGCCATGATGTTGCTGCTGATGCTGTCGATGTGGGTGGCGACGGTGAAGGTCGGCGGCCTCGATGGCCTGCTGGCGATAGTGCCCACGGGCAGCCTCGACTGGTCCACCGCCATCACGCTGGTGTTCGGCACCTTCGTCAGCGGCGCGACCCAGGCGACCAACTGGACGCGGTTTTCCCGCTCGGCGAAGGTCGCGGTGCTGGCGAGCCTGATCGGCTTCTTCCTCGGCAATGGCCTGATGGTACTGATCGGCGCCTACGGCGCCATCGTCTATCAACAGCCAGACGTGGTCGAAGTGCTGCTGTTGCAGGGTTTCGCCATGGCGGCGATGGCCATGCTGCTACTCAACATCTGGAGCACCCAGGACAACACCATCTACAATTTCGCCGTAGCCGGTTGCAACCTGCTGCGCACCCGCCGGCGCAAGGCCGTCACCCTCGGCGGCGCGCTGATCGGCACACTGCTGGCGCTGCTGGGCATGTATGACCTGCTGGTGCCGTACCTGATTTTGCTGGGCACGGTGATCCCACCCATTGGCGGCGTGATCATGGCCGACTTCTTCTTCCGCTGGCGCGGCCGCTATCCACGCCTGGCCGAAGCGCAGTTGCCTGCGTTCAATTGGCCCGGGCTGTTCGCTTACGGGATCGGCACCGTCGCCGCATTCAACTCACCCTGGGTCGCGCCGCTGGTAGGAATCGCCGCTGGCGCGCTAACGTATGTGCTATTGATCGGCGTAATGGGAATTCGCGCCACCAACGCCCCCCTACAAGATCTTTAAGAAGGACTCGCCTGATGCACATCATCAACGCCCGCCTGCGCAACCGCGAAGGCTTGCATGAACTGCACCTGGAAAACGGCCTGATCGCCAACATCGCCCGCCAGACCGAGGCCCCCAGCCTCGGTCCGCAGGATCTCGACGCCGGCGGCAACCTGGTGGTGCCACCTTTCGTCGAGCCGCATATCCACCTGGACGCGACCCTTACCGCCGGCGAGCCGCGCTGGAACATGAGCGGCACGCTGTTCGAAGGCATCGAGTGCTGGGGCGAACGCAAGGCCACCATCACCGCGGAAGACACCAAGACTCGCGCCAAGAAAACCATCCAGGCCCTCGCCGCCCATGGCATCCAGCATGTGCGCACCCATATCGACGTGACCGATCCCGAGCTCACGGCCCTCAAGGCGATGCTGCAAGTGCGCGAGGAAAGTCGCCACCTGATCGACATGCAGATCGTCGCGTTTCCCCAGGAGGGCATCGAGTCCTACCGCAACGGTCGCGAGCTGATGGAA
Source organism: Pseudomonas sp. Tri1 (assembly GCF_017968885.1). Taxonomy (NCBI): domain Bacteria; kingdom Pseudomonadati; phylum Pseudomonadota; class Gammaproteobacteria; order Pseudomonadales; family Pseudomonadaceae; genus Pseudomonas; species Pseudomonas sp. Tri1. The sequence goes on from NZ_CP072913.1 coordinate 4,662,202, forward strand.
GAAGCGATCCGCATGGGCGCCGACGTGGTGGGGGGCATTCCGCATTTCGAGTACACCCGCGACCAAGGCGTCAGCTCGGTGAAGTTCCTGATGGACCTGGCCGAGCGTACCGGCTGCCTGGTGGATGTGCATTGCGACGAAACCGATGATCCGCACTCGCGCTTTCTCGAAGTGCTCGCCGAAGAAGCCCGCAGTCGTGACATGGGCACGCGGGTCACGGCCAGCCACACCACGGCCATGGGCTCCTACGACAACGCCTACTGCGCCAAGCTGTTTCGCCTGCTCGGGCATTCGGGCATCAGCTTCGTCTCTTGCCCCACCGAGAGCATTCACCTGCAAGGGCGCTTCGATAACTTCCCCAAACGCCGCGGCGTCACCCGGGTCAATGAACTGCTCGAAGCCGGGATGAACGTATGCTTCGGCCAGGACTCCATCGTCGACCCGTGGTACCCGTTGGGCAATGGCAACATCCTGCGGGTGCTCGAAGCCGGGTTGCACATCTGCCACATGCTCGGTTACCGCAACCTGCAAAGCGCCCTCGATCTGGTCACCGACAACAGTGCCAAGGCCATGGCCCTGGGCGAGCGCTACGGCCTGGAGCCAGGGCGACCGGCGAACCTGCTGATCCTGTCGGCGGACAGTGATTACGAGGTAATCCGCAGCCAGGGCTTGCCGCTGTACTCGATTCGTAACGGTGAAGTACTGATGAAGCGGCAGATGCCGGTGGTGGAGTTTGCGCAGCAGTTGGGCTGATGTTCCCCAGAGTGAGAGTGAGCTTGCTGTCCACCCGTTGACATTGAGATGACTGACCCGCCGCTATCGCGAGCAAGCTCGCTCCCACAGTGGTCTGTGTCGGACACAAATTTCGTGCCCGCTGAAGATCAAAATGTGGGAGCGAGCTTGTTCGCGATGGCGTTATTGGCCGCGCCGCGGGACTCCAGATTTTCTAGGGCACAAGCCGCGCCGTACCAAACAACCTGACCCGCATCAGCTCGCCGGCCTGCTCCTCCAACAAAATCGGCGCAATCCCTCCCGGCATCACCACCCTCACCGGCCCCGCCTGCACCCAACCCACCCGCCACGCGGCACTGGCCACGGCACTGGCGCTGGTGCCCGAGGACGCGGTGGGACCTTCGCCCCGTTCAAACACCCGGGCGACGACCCGCCCTTCGCCCTCGCGCCAGGCCCATTGCAGATTCACCCCCGCCGGGCATGGAGCCCCATCGCCAGCGGGCGCCGTATAAGCGATGCGGGTCAGGCTTTGCGACAACGGCGAGGCACGCATTTGTGCGTTGCTCGGCAGCGCCTCGGCAGCCTCCACCAAAGTCACGCAATGAGGATTGCCGATGCTCACGAACTGGCTGTTGCCCCATGCCGGATTCAACCCATGGAGCGCGGCCACTCGACTGACATCGCGCAGATTGAAGTTCACATTCTCCACACCGTGAGCACCAACGGCCCGAGGCCCGAAAAGCGGTTTCCCCAGGTTCAGCCAGAAGCCCTGCACACCCTCGAACTCAGCAGCTTGCACCGAAGTCTGCAGCGGTGACGGGCCTTGCTGTCTGTCGTGATGAACCTGCAGCACACACTCACCCTCCCCCGGCATCAAGCCTTGCTCTTTCAGCGCCTGGGAGAAAATCGTCAGGCCGTTGCCGCTACGCTCGGCCAGGGTGCCGTCGGTGTTGACGATCAAAACGTCAAAGGGCGGTTCGTTCTGGAACGGACCGACCAACAGACCGTCGCTGCGATGAGCCTTGGCATCCGGCGGGGCTTCGCCCGGTGCCCAACTGCAGAAGGCATGCACGGCAGCCACGGCCCAGGCCTCGCGCCGCTGCGCAGCCAGGGCGGCTGACGGCGGCAGGTCAATGCCGTGGTCACGCACTTGTTGCGGTGAAACGACCCCATAAATATTGCCGCGTGCATCATAAAACTGCGCCATGGACCAGACCCGGAATCAGCCAGCAAAGGCCGGTACTTTATGCTGGCAAAGGCTATGGGAGCAAAGCCTGCGCTTTGGCCGGCACCTTGGAGTCGCGGTGCGGTCAGTGGATATGCAAGCATAGGCCCCTGCCCGCACCAGCGCACCGCAAGTAAGCCAAGGACGTTTCATGACTGCCATCACGCCACCACCCACCTTTATCCCAGGACGCCTGGAACAGATGTCCACCCGCATCGCCTATCTCATCGCCGGTATCGGCATCGCCGCCTGGGCGCCGCTGGTGCCTTACGCCAAGGTGCGGGCCGACCTGGATGAGGGCACCCTCGGTTTGCTGTTGCTGTGCCTTGGGGTGGGCTCGATCCTGGCGATGCCGATTTCCGGCGCGCTGGCGGCACGGTTCGGCTGCCGGCGGGTGCTCAGCGGCGGCACGCTGCTGATCTGCCTGGCGTTGCCGCTACTGGCGACGATGACCTCCCTGCCCTGGCTGGTGGCGGCATTGTTCCTGTTTGGCGCCGGCCTCGGCACCGTGGACTCGACCGTGAACCTGCAAGCGGTGATCGTCGAGCGCGCCAGCGGCAAGACCATGATGTCGGGCTTCCACGGCATGTTCAGCCTCGGCGGGATCATCGGCGCGGCGGGCGTGAGCGCCCTGCTCGGCCTCGGGCTTTCGCCGCTGGGGGCGACCCTGGTGGTCAACGCGGTGCTGCTGGTGGCGTTGTTCAAGGCTGCGCCGCACCTGCTGCCCTATGGCAGTGAAAGCTCGGGCCCGGCGTTTGCCATTCCCCACGGCGTGGTGCTGTTCATTGGCATCCTGTGCTTCATCGTGTTCCTCGCCGAAGGCGCGGTGCTGGACTGGAGCGCCGTATTCCTGACCACCGAACGCGCGGTGGATACCGCCTATGCCGGCCTGGGCTATGCCGCATTCGCGCTGACCATGACCGTCGGCCGGCTGACGGGGGATTCGGTGGTGCACCGCTTGGGCGCCAAGCGCGTGATCATCTACGGCGGTGCGATTGCTGCGACCGGATTCCTGCTGGCGACCCTGGCACCGATGTGGCAAGCCGCGCTGTTGGGTTATGCACTGGTGGGCGCCGGGTGTTCCAACATCGTGCCGGTGCTGTACACCGCTGTCGGCAAACAGACCCTGATGCCGGAAGCGATCGCCGTACCGGCCATCACCACCATCGGCTATGCCGGCATCCTCGCCGGCCCGGCGCTGATCGGGTTCGTTGCCCATGGCAGCAGTCTGAGCTTTGCCTTTGGGCTGATTGCGCTGTCGCTGGTGGCGGTGGCGGCGAGTGGCAAAGTGTTGAAGGTTTAAGACTCATATCATTGTTTGTGACAAGGAGCTTCTCTGTGGCGAGGGGATTTATCCCCTCGCCACAAGGGTACGCGTCAACCCTGGATTTTCATCAAAACCCCACACTGGCCTGCACGAAGAATGTACGCGGTGCACCCACATACATGCCCGAATTGTTGTCGCTGGAGCGGGTGTAGTACTGGTGATCGAACAGGTTCTTCACCCCGGCGCCGAGTTTCAGGTTCGACAGTTGCTCACCGAAGTCATAGCCGGCGCGCACGTTCCAGAGCACATAGCCCGGCATGTCGCCGTACTGCCCGTCAGCGGTGCCGTCGGTGATGTAGTCACCGCTGAAACTGCCATCGGCGTTCACGCCGGTACCCGGCGAGCGCTGTTTCGACTGGGCGAAGGCATCGAGGTTGTAGGTCCAGCGGTTGACGTCATAGCGCAGGCCCAGGTTCACCACCTGACGGGAATAGAACGGCAGGTCGCGGCCCTTGAAGCTCGGGATCTGGCCTTCATAGGTCGCGCGGGTGTAGGTGAAACCGGCATTGGCGGTGAGGCCTTCGAGGCGTGGGTCCAGGGCGGCCATGTCGTAGTGCACCGAAGCTTCCAGGCCCTGGTGCTTGGTCGCACCCAGGTTGGTCCAGCCCACGTCGTTGCTGATGTACTGCAACTCGTCGTCGAAGTCGATGTAGAACAGCGTCACTTCCCCGCCCCACACGTCATCGTTGTAGCGCGTGCCGATCTCGTAGGTCTTGGCCTTTTCCGGGCTCAGGCCATTGGCGGTGTTGTTGCCGTCGCCGCCCTGGCCGAGCTGGAAGTATTGCAGACTGCCAAATGACGTCTCGTAGTTGGCGAACAGCTTCCACGCATCGGACAAGTGATACATCACGCTCAGGGCCGGCAGCGGTTCGTTGCTATCGATGCTGCGGCGTTTTTCCTGCACCGGGCGGCCGGCGGTGTCGAGCACGGGGCGGTCATGCCACTGGGTGCTGATGCTTTCGAAGCGGATCCCCGGGGTGATGGTCCATTTGCCGATATCGATCTTGTCGTCGATGTAAACCGCATGGGCTTCAGTGCCGCCAGTGCGGTCCTGGTAAACGTGACCGTCGGAGCCCGGCCGTACCACCGGCTCGTTGTTACGCAACGCCAAGCGGCTGGCTTCTTCGTGCATGCCTTCCTTGAGGTAGCGATAACCAACGCTGGCCTCCTGGGTGGTTGGTCCCAGGTCGAACACGTGGGACACCCGAGGCTCGATGCCGAAGGTGTAATAGGTGCGCGGGTAGGAGGCCAGGTTGCGCTGGTCCCGGGAGGCGATGGTGCTGCCACGGTAGCTGTCGGAGTAGTAGGTCAGCACTTCGGCCTGGGTGCGATCGTCGATCTGGCGCAACCACTTGAACGACACATCCTTGCGTCGCCCGCTGAAGTTGTCCCAGTCGCGGTCGGACTGGTACGGGTCGGCGTCATACTGCTTCTGGGTCAGGCCACCGGGCATGTCGGCCTTGGCATCGTAGTAATGGAAGTTCAGCGAGAAATCGTCCACATCGGTGGGCGCCCAATGGGTCTTGAGGATGACGTCGTCGATGTCGTTGTCGTTGTTGCTTCGGCGATAACCATTGCCATTGACGCCCGAATACAACAGCGCCACGCCCAGGCCATTGTCGGCGGTGCCGCCGAGGAACGCCGTGTCGATGTGCTTCCAACCACCGCGCTGGGAGGTTTCCAGGGTGCTGCCAATTTCGCCGGTGGCCTTTTCCGGGATCGCCCGGGTCACGAAGTTGATCACCCCACCGACGTTCTGCGGCCCGTAGCGCACGGATCCGGCGCCGCGCACCACGTCGATGCTGTCCAGGTTGCCCGAGGAGATCGGTGCCATGGACAGTTGCGGCTGGCCATAGGGGGCGAACGCGGCCGGTACGCCGTCGATCAACACCGTAGAGCGCGGCGACAAGCGCGAGGTGAGGCCGCGCACGCCAACGTTCAGGGAAATGTCGCTGCCACCGGTGCCATTGGCATCCTGCACCTGCACACCCGGCACACGCCGCAGCACATCACCAACGTTCATGGCGCCCTGCTCCACCATCGCTTCGCGGCGGATCACCGTGCGCGCGCCGGGATGGTTCTGCACCACTTCGGCGTTGGCATCGCCGAGCCAGTCGCCGACCACCTGAATCTCCGTCGCCCCCAGTTCCATGGGGCCAGCGGTGGACGCCGTCGGCGCCGGCAACACGGTCACCGAACCTTCGTCGATCTGGTATTGCAGGCCGCTGCCCTGGAGCAGTTGGCGCAACGCCGCTTCCGGCGACAGGGTGCCGTCCACCGCCGGGGCTTGTTTGCCAGCGACTAGCTCGGGGCTGAAGAACACCTGTAACGAGGTCTGCTGGCCGAGTTGGCTCAGGGCCTGGCCCAGCGGTTGCGCCTGGATGTGTATGTTGCTGGTCGCCTGCTCGGCGAACGCCTGGGGCAGCGCGGCGCTGACAGCCAGGGCCAAGGCCAGCGGCAGCCAGGATGAAGAGAGGCGGTTGTTGTGTTTGGCGGAGGTTTTCACGTCGAACCTTGTCCTGTCGAATCGCAAGAATACGCGTCTGTTAATGCAAACCAGTTGCAGTTGGACAAGAAGACGAAGAACTCGAAAAAAACCTGAATCTATCGCGCAATTATTTCCTGGCTGCCGTCATCCAGAGTGCGCACTGCCACCGGCAGGATGTTGGGCAAGGCTTTGAGCAGCGCCTCAGGGTTGTCGGAACGGAACACGCTGGTCAGGCGCAGGTTGCCCACCGCCGCGCTGCCGACCCGCAGGGGGTTGGCGCGATAACGGGAGACTTCTTGCGCCACTTCGCTCAAGGGCGCGTTGTTGAATACCAATTTGCCGTTGCGCCAGGCGGTGAGTGCCTCGGCGTTGATCGCGTAAGGTGTGGCCACTTTACCCTGGGCATCGATCTGGGTACCGAGGCCCGGCGTAAGGCTGACGTACTGGGTTCGCGGTGCATCGCGTCCCTGGACCCTGACACTGCCCTGCTCCACCGCCACCCGGGTTTTGTCGGCGTCGCGGCGCACGTCGAAGCGCGTCCCGGTCACCGTCACCTGACCGTTGCCCGCATCAACGGTGAATGGCCGGCCGGCATCATGCTCGACAGTGAACAACGCCTCGCCTTCGGCCAGTTCCACCCAGCGTTGATGATGGGCGAATTGAACACGCACTCGGCTGCGACTGTTGAGGTCGATCATCGAACCGTCCGGCAATGCGATGTGCCGACGCTCGCCGAGGGTCGTGGCAAATTCGCCGCTGTAATCGGTGGAAGAACTCAAGCCACTGAACAGACCCAGGCCGATCGCCACCGCCAGCAACCCGGCGGCCACCGCGTAGCGCAACAGTGGCCGACGCCTGGGCCGTTCGGCGGGGCGCTCGCACAACGCTTGCAGGCGCTCCCTGGGCAGCAGGTCCGTGGCGCTCCAAATGCCTTGCAGCAGTTGGATTTCGTCGCGGTGGTTGGGATGTTCACCCAGCCAGGCATCGAAACGCTGGCGTTCCTCGACACTCATGCCGTGCGCCTGCAGGCGCACGAACCAGTGCGCCGCCGCGTCGCGGACCTTGTCCTGCCCGCACGGGCATTCACGGCTATCCATCATGGAAGGTCCTGTGACTCAGGTGGAAGATGACGACCGATCATTGGCCAGGCCCGTCCAGACGATCGCGCAGATGCCGCAGGGTGCGGATCATATACTTTTCCACCATGTTCTTGGACAGGCCCAGGCGCTCGGCGATTTCCGCCTGGGTCAGGCCCTCGATCTTCTGCCAGACGAACACCGTGCGGCAGTTGGCCGGCAGCTCGGCAAGCGCTCGTTCGATAGAGTCTGCCAGCTGGATCGCGTGCATGTAGTGCTCCGGGTCGCCCGAAAGCGACTGACTGTGGTCGACCGCCGCCTCCTCCATGGCTCCCCGTCGATCTTCGCGCCGATAGCCATCCACTGCAATGTTGCGCGCCGTCTGGTGCAAATACGCCCGCGGCTGCTCGACCCCGGCCGAATCGGACTCAAGCACCCGCACGAAGGTATCGTGCGCCAGATCCTCGGCCTGCTGGCGATTGCGCAAGCGACGGGTCCAGGTGCCGATCAACTCTTCGTAATGCTCGAAAAAGCCGGGTCTGCGGGGCAGCTTGGGAATCATCGCGGCGCGCTGTGGGAACGGGGTACGAATAGTAATGCTTCCTATTAATAGGAAGCAAACGGATTGCGGCGTCCGTCGTCCGAAGCTTTAAAACTGAGGATTGAATCTTTCTGGGAGCGAGCTTGCTTGCGATGGCGCGCTATCGGCGGGCCTATGTGCGACCGCCCCACCGCTATCGCGAGCAAGCTTTGCTCCCACAGGTTTTTCTACTGACTACGCCTCGGGCATCTTGCGAAACCCCACCGCCAGACGGTTCCAGCCGTTGATGGCGTTGATCGCCACCGTCAGGTCGACCATTTCCTTGGGGCTGAAATGCTCGCTCAACAGGGCGTAGTCGGCGTCTGGCGCGTGGGTGTCGCTCAGGCAGGTCAGGGCTTCGGTCCAGGCCAGGGCAGCGCGTTCGCGGCCGGTGAAGAACGGCGCTTCGCGCCAGGCGGTCACGGCGTACAGGCGGCGCTCGGTCTCGCCGTCCTTGCGGGCGTCGGCGGTGTGCATGTCGATACAGAAGGCACAGCCGTTGATTTGCGAGGAACGCAGCTTGACCAGTTCCAGCAGGGATTTTTCCAGGCCCAGTTTCGAGACGGCGGTTTCCAGGGCCAGCATGGCTTTGAAAGCATCGGGGGACGCGGTGTAGAAATCGATACGCGGTTGCATGGTGAGCTCCAAACAATGAGGTGTGGAGCTACGTTAGCTTTGCGCTGGCGTGGGACAAATAGCCAATTGTTGGGAAGTTCGGGTGGCCAATGGGAGACCGATGTTTATCCTTTGGGAAGCACACGAACCTGGTGTGGCGAGGGATTGTGGGAGCAAGGCTTGCCCGCGATGGGTGCCATGTGGTCCTTCAGAGATCGAGGCGCCTGTTTTCGCGAGCAAGCTTTGCTCCCCACAGCGAGGGAGCGGTGCTCGTCGTTCGGATAGGGTTCAGGCCCGGCTACGCAGCCATTGCAAAAAGCGCTTCTTGGCAACCGGCTTGGGGAGCTCGCGGGTCAGGTTCTGGGCCAGGTGCATGCGCACGTCCAGCAGGTTTTTCATGGCGTCGTTGATGTCGCGACGGGCGTCTAGGCAGGGTTTGAGGTAGCTGTTTTCGATGCGATAAAGGGTGCAGAAGGTCTTGGCCGAAAAGCTCGCCAGCGCAGCCTGCCCGGCGACGATCCCGGCTTCGCCGATCACCTCTCCCGGCCCCATGCGCCCGCCTTCGAACGGCTGGCCATTGCGCACAAGGCTCACGCTGACCACGCCGGACTCGATGATGAACAGATGATCGCTGACCTCCCCGGCTGCCAGGATCACGTCACCGGCGCGGAAGGTTTGCAGGGTCATGTTCTGGCTGAAGGTTTCCTTTTCATCCTGGCGCAAGGTGGAGAAAATGTTCGAGCTTTCCAGCAACGCCCGGGGCCGCGACGCGCCATTGGCCGTGGCACTTTCGCTGGTGGACAACAGGCTCACGCCCGATGCCTGCAAATGCCGGAACGCCAGGTCGAACAGCTGGTTGCGCACCTCGCGTTTCTGGGCCCTGGAGGCGACGAACCCGCTGATCTCGTATTCGGCCCCGCCGCTGCCGCTGCTTTTGAGCGTCACACAGGGTGCCGGGTTGGTGAGCAAGGTACGACAGCCGATCATGGCCCGTTCCAGGGCATCGATCACGGTTTGAGGGCGCGCGTGAGGGCTGACCTCGACGCTGATGGACAAGCCATGGACATCGCTGGGTCGGCTGAAATTGATGACCTTGGCCTTGGCCGCCAGTGAGTTGGGGATCACCGCCATGCTGCCTTGGGCGGTCTGCAACCGTGTCGCCCGCCAGTCGATGTCAGTAACCCGGCCTTCGGTGCCATCGATGGAAATCCAGTCATCGAGCTGATAAGGCTTGGTGGTGTTGAGCACGATCCCGGAGAACACATCGCTGAGGGTGCTCTGCAAGGCCAGACCGACGATGATCGCCATCGCGCCAGACGTTGCCAGCACGCCCTTGACCGGCAAGTCCAGCACATAGGCCAGGGCCGCGATGACCGCGATCAGGAAAATCACCGCGCCCAGCAAGTCCTGCAGCAACCGCCCGGTATGGCCGACCCGCTGCATCATCGCCGCGCCGATCATCACCGTCAGGGTTCGCGCGGCGAACAACCACCAGGCAATCTGCAAACCGGTGGCCGCCAAGTGCCGCGGCACGTCGTCGACCCACTGCGCCGGCTCCATGGGGTTGAGGCCCTCGTTGAACAGCAGCATGCTGAACAACGAGAAGATCAGCAGCCGCCCGCCGATTTTCCAGTAGGTCCGATCCGCACTGACCAGACGCCACATCAGGAGGTCGAGCGCAAGCAGCACCAGGGCACAGAGCAGCGGGTGCTCGGAGATCAGAGACAGCATCGGCACAGCTCCAAGAAGATCATTGGCGAAGATTGGCACAGATTGAACACGGCGTGGAGCTCACCACAAAAACCCTGTGGGAGCGAGCTCGCTCGCGATGGCGGTGTATCGATCAATGATGCATCGACATTCAGATCGCTATCGCGAGCAAGCTCGCTCCCACAGCGATTGTGTCGCCTCAGTCATCCATCTGGCCGAAGCGCCCGGAGTGGAAATCGCTGAAGGCCTGGTGGATTTCCTGCTCGCTGTTCATCACGAACGGGCCATGACCAACGATGGGTTCGTCGATGGGCTCGCCGCTGAGCAGCAGCACCACTGCATCGTTGTCGGCTTGCAAACTCAACTGGTCACCGGCGCGCTCGAACAGTGCCAACTGCCCGGCCTCGACCCGTTCACGTCCATTGGCCTGGACCGAACCGCGCAGCACCACCAAGGCGGTGTTGTGGCCTTCATGCAAATCAAGGATCAGGTCTTTCCCGGCATTCAAGCGGATGTCCCAGACATCGATGGGCGTGAAGGTCTTCGCAGGGCCTTGTTGCCCCTCGAAGGTCCCGGCAATCAGGCGCAGATTGCCAGCGCCGTCCTTCAGGGCGATGTTCGGAATGTCGCCCTTGAGCAGGGTCTGGTAGCCGGCCGGGGCCATTTTGTCCTTGGCCGGCAGGTTGACCCACAGTTGGACCATTTCCATGAAGCCACCCTGGCGGGCAAAGGCTTCGGAGTGGAATTCTTCGTGGATGATCCCGGACGCGGCGGTCATCCACTGCACATCGCCAGGGCCGATCTTGCCGCCACTGCCGGTGGAATCCCGGTGTTCCAGTTCGCCCTGATAGACGATGGTCACGGTTTCGAAGCCGCGATGCGGGTGTTGGCCGACGCCGCGACGCTCAGTGGTGGGGGTGAATTCGCTGGGGGCCGCGTGGTCCAGCAGCAGGAACGGGCTGATGTGCTTGCCCAGGTTGTCGTAGGAAAACAGCGTGCGGACCGGGAAACCATCGCCGACCCAATGGGGCCGCGGGCTGGTGTAGAGGCCGATGATGTTTTTCATGCTGTGTCTCCAAATCGGGTATTGCGATTAATGGACACAGGATAAAACCGACACCTTTAGAGCACTAGACTGCAAAAACCGGCCTTAGCGTTCTACCTGGGGAACGGTGATCGAAAACTGTGGGGGCGAGCTTGCTCGCGATTGCGCTCTATCAGTCAATGATGCATCGACGGTCAGGCCGCTATCGCGAGCAAGCTCGCTCCCACAGCTTTTGGTGTGGTTCATTCACAGATGATTGCGCTTGGCAAAATCCGACAGGCCCACCAACGATTTCAACCCAAGCTTCTCCAGCAAGCGGGTCTTGTAGGTGCTGACGGTTTTTGGGCTCAGGAACAGGTTTTCGGCGATGTCCTTGCCGCGCATGCCCATGGACAGCATGCGCAGAATGGACAGCTCGCGAGTGGAGAGACTCTCCAGGGCCTGCTGTTCGGTGCGCTGTTGAAAATCCAGCCTGACGGACATTTGCGGGAAATAAGCGTAACCGGACTTGAGCGCATGAATGGCTTTGATCAGCTCCTTCAGGTCGCTTTTCTTGGTCACAAACCCCCGGGCACCGGCCGAGATGCAACGGTTGCAGAAGTGCTGCGCGTCCTGGGAAGTGAATACCAGCACGGCGCACTCAGGAAACTGGGCCATGATCCAGACCAGCAAGTCCAGGCCATCGAACCCGTTCATTACCAGATCCAGGATCACCAGGTCTGGCGCACTCTCCTTGATGAGGGCCCTGGCATCGGTTGCGCCGGCGGCATCCCTGACGCGGTTGAACCCCTCGTTCTGGCAGATAAGCCGCAATGCCCCTCGTATGACAGGGTGGTCATCCACGATCAACACGTCTTTCAAGGCAGTTCCCCAAGTCAATACAAACGACACCGGTGCCATGACCGCACCGGACTCTTGCACACGTGCCAAGTCATGCCACCTGTCAGACCTGACAGTGCAGACCAACGGTCTGGCTCAGCGTCCATGGCCCTGCCTGAGGGACTGCCCCCACGGTTGCAGCGGCTCATGGACTTGCGGGTCAACCCGCGCCATCAGGCACCGCAGTGAAGCGAGGTCAGGCAGTGGGGCCTGGCTCAGGTGCATGCTCGATCGGCGCGCGCCAGGCACCGGCGACTGACTGGCCGGTTGAGTGTTGTAAATCATCCCGTGACGAACCTGTGGGTTATAGATAACAAAATCGTGCAGGTCCAGCGCCCCACCTGCGAGCTCTGCGTTGACGACAATCAGGTCGAACGGCTCGCTGCCGTACTCCACCAGCGTCAGTAATTCCTGCAAATTGCTCACGGGGACAACCCGGAAATAACCCTGTTGGTTGAACAGGCGCTCCAGCACTATTCGATGGGTATGTTGTGTATCGGCAATCAAGATACGGAGTGCTTTGTTCGGCATGGCAAGCTTTCCAATAGCAACGCGCCAGGTAGGCACCGGCTCAAGAACATTAAAGGCCGTCAGGCTAGAGGAAGCTTTTGAAGGGCGATGTAGGACTAATCCTAAAATGAGGACGGATATAGCCTCACATCTCGATTTTCAGTCGTTCAGCCAGGTGGTCCATGGCTTGGTGAAGTTCTTCCACGGCTTCGGCGAGCAGCAACGTGTCGCCTCCCCGACAAGCACTTTCCAGCGCCTCGCAGGCGGCGATCAGGCGTTGCGCTTGGATGATTCGCGCCCCGCCCTTGATCCGGTGCGCCAAGTCCGCCAGGCCCGGCAAGTCTTGTCGGGTGGCCAGGTGCAGCAATCGCGCCTGATCCTCGGCATTGCTGCTGACCAGTTCCGCCAGCAGCGTCCTGATGGCGGTCGCATCGCCGCCAATCAGTTGTTCGAGGCTGCTCAAGTCGATGTCATCGATGGCCGAAGGTGTCACAGCGTCCGCGGTGACCGCAGCCAGGCACCCATTGAGTTCCCTGAGGCCGATGGGTTTGAACAAGCAGTCGTCCATCCCGGCTTCGAGGCAGCGGGACTTTTCCTCGGGCTGGGCATTGGCCGTGAACCCCAGGATTACCGTCGGTACCAAGCCTCGGGCGCGCTCCTCGTCACGAATGGCCCGGGCCAGTTCGTAGCCACTCAGCAACGGCATGTTGCAGTCGGTGATGACGACATCGAAAAGGCCGGCGCGCCACGCATGCAGCCCCTGGACACCGTCCTCGGCAGCCTCGACACAATGCCCCAGATAGTTCAGTTGCTGGGACAGCAGCAGGCGGTTGGCCGGGTAATCGTCAACCACTAGAATGCTCAGCGCCCGCCCCGCCCCCAGCACCTCGTCCGAGTCCACCGGGGCTTGCGCCAAGGTGTCGAGCACCGGCAGGTTCAGCAGGACTTCGACCTGCGTGCCCTCCCCCGGCATGCTGCTCAACGCCAGGGTGCCGCCCATCATTTCGCACAAGGTGCGGCTGATCACCAGGCCCAGCCCGGAACCACTGCGGGCCGACTGGGCGTTATCGCTGGCCTGGGTAAAGGGGCTGAACAGGCGTCGCTGGTCCTCCAGGGAAATACCGCAGCCGCTGTCCTCGACCCGCAGGCAGACGCCCAGACGCCCGCCCTCAAGGCCCGGTTCGCCGCGCACACTCAGGCGCACCTGGCCCTGATCAGTGAACTTGAGTGCATTGCCCAACAGGTTCGAGACGATCTGCTTGAAGCGCAACGGGTCGATCAATACGGCGCGGTCGATCGCGGCATCCAGGTCCAGTTGCAGGCGCAGGTGCTTCTGCCGGGCCAGGCCTTCGAACATTCGCGCCACCGACTCGAGCAACTCCCGCAGGTTGGCCCGCTCTGGCGCCAGCGACAGCTTGCCCGACTCGATGCGGGCGATGTCGAGAATGTCGCCAATCAGCTCCAGCAGACCCCGGGCGGCCCCCGACGCGACTTCGATGGCAACCCGGTCCATCACACCCTGGTCGGCTTTTTTCAGGGCCAGTTCCAGCATGCCGATCACCGCGTTCATGGGTGTGCGGATTTCATGGCTCATGGTCGCCACGAAAGTGGTCTTGGCCCGATTGGCGTCGTCGGCGCGCTCCTTGGCCACCCGCAACTGCTCCAGCAGCCGCCGCAGGTACGCGACCCAACCAAAGGCCAGCAGCAAGAGCAGCGCGGCGATGGCAAACCCTTGGACGATGGTCGTGCGGTTACGCAGCCAGTAGCTATCATCGATCACCACTTCACTGCGCCAGCGGTTGGTCAGCTCGTCCATCTCTTCGGGGGAAATGCTCAACAGCGCCTTGTCCAGGATCGAATAGAGCTCCAATGCTCCCCGATTCGTCGCCAGGGCAACGCGCGCCGGCAAAGTGCCCACGGTGCTGGTGACCTGCAGCTTGTCGCGGTACTGACGGGAGATCAGGTAGCGGGCGCTGATCAGCGGATTGATCGCACCGTCCGCCGCGCCGGCGGCGACCATGGCCATGGCGTCGGCGGTATTCTGCGCCACCACCAACTGCACGCGGGGAAACTGCTCCAGCAGGAACTCGCGCAGCACGTTGCCACGCACCAGCGCCAGGCGTTTGCCGGCCATCTGGTCCAGGGTCAGCGGGACTTTGTCCCGAGCGGGCACCACCAACACGAACGGGTTCGTCAGGTACGGTCGGGTAAAACGCAATTGGTCTTCGAGTTCGGCGCTGGGTATGGCGGTAGCCAAAATGTCCGCCTTGCCGCTCTCGATCTGCCCGATCAGGTCGTCAACCGAGCCACCCCGCTGCACGTCGAATTTCAAACCGGTGCGCAAGCTGATCCGGGCCAGCACATCGGCGCCGATGCCGCGCAAATGGCCTTGCTCGTCGAAGAACGTCAGCGGCAGGAAATTTTCGTTGACCGCCACCTTGATCCGCGGATGGGCGTCCAGCCAGCGCTGTTCCTTGACACTGAAATGCAACGCTTGCTGACCCGGCATGCTCGCGCCGCCAGCACTCCAGCGGCGCAGGATGCTCATGCGTTCGCCAGCGGGAATGGCTTGCAGCGCCGCGTTGACCACGGGCAACAAGCGCCCATTGTCGCGCCTGAGCGCAAAGGCGAATGGCTGCACTTCCATGCGGGAAAAGTCCGCCAGTTGGATATTGTTCAGGTAATTCTTGCTGATCAGGTAATTGGCACTGATCGAATCCCCCAGATAGACGTCGGCCTGACCAAACGCCACGGCGCCGATGGCGCTCAAGGTCGAGGGATACAACTGCAAGGACGCCTTGGGATAGAAGGCCTCGACTGTCTCCGGCGGCAAGTAGTGATAAAGCATCGCGACCCGTTTGTCCGCCAGGTCCGCAGGCAAGTCCTGGCTGTCGTCGATGCGCGCCACCAGGGTGGGCAAGTCATCGGCGTAGGCCTGGGACATCGCCAGGTCCGGGTCACTGGCCTCGAAACCGTTGGCGGTGCCGAGCAGGTCAACCTCGCCGCTGCGCAGGGCCTGGAGCGATTCGGCACGGGACGGATAGCGCTGCACCTGCACCTTGACGTGCAATAACTGCCCGAGCAACTGGGCATAGTCAGCGGTCAGCCCTTCATAGTCTGTGCCATTGCCGGTGATGCCGAAAGGTGGGTCGTCTGGCGCCGAGGCGCCCAGCAGCAACGTGCCCTTTTGCCGCAGCCAGGTCCAATCGGCCTCGTCCAGGGACACCGAATAGTCGCTCACATTGGAACGCCCGAGCACATCCAGCAACTCGGGTGCCGCGCCAACGGTTGGCGCCACACTCAATGAGCCCAGCAACAGCGCCGCCAGGCCTGTGCGTAAAAGCAGCTTCATCTGGATCAGGTTGTTTCGCTTGGCGTAATCGGCCCGGCGCACCACTGACTTCACCGTAAGTCAGGGTGACCGGCTGATGGGTTCAGACTGCCAATACGAGGGAACAGCGAACCGAGCCTTTCAAACAGCGGGAGGCGTGCAGTGAGTGTAGGAAGTTTCTGAGGAATTTCCTGCGAGTTACCCGAGGCCGGCTTGCCCAGGGACCAGAACTGTGGGAGCGAGCTTGCTCGCGATGGCGTCAGTTCAGCCAATATTGAAGTTGACTGACACTACGCCATCGCGAGCAAGCTCGCTCCCACAGGGTTTTGCGTTGCATTGACTGGCGCGTAGCGCGGCTCTGGCCTACACAGCGGCCAACAACACATCTCGCACCGCACGAGCCTGCCCGCGATGGTTCCCGTGTTCATACAGCGAGCCGGCAATCTCATCGGCACGCACCGGCAAGATCGACAGCAAGGTATCGCTAAGGCCATGGCTGGCCTGGCAGAAGCCCTGCATGTAGATCGCCGCCTTGCAGCGCTCGTCGGTGATCAACTTGTAATTGCGGT
The DNA here is from genome assembly GCF_017968885.1 of Pseudomonas sp. Tri1. Taxonomy (NCBI): domain Bacteria; kingdom Pseudomonadati; phylum Pseudomonadota; class Gammaproteobacteria; order Pseudomonadales; family Pseudomonadaceae; genus Pseudomonas; species Pseudomonas sp. Tri1. The sequence goes on from NZ_CP072913.1 coordinate 4,678,289, forward strand.
CCACCTCGAAATCACCCAGGTACTGTGCAAGCGGGCCTAGCAGCGTGCGGTGCATCTGCCGTTCGTAACCGGTGGCCAGCACCACCGCGTCATAGCGGCGCACGGTCAGCTCGCCGGTGGCGTTGTTGCGTACCGTCAGTTCCACCCCGGCGTCGGTGGCCGTGGCTTTCTCCACCGTGGTCAAGGTACGGAACGCATGCCGCGCCACGCCGGAGACTTTCTGGCGATAGAAAATCCCGTAGATGCGTTCGATCAAGTCGATGTCCACCACCGAATAGTTGGTGTTGTGGTATTCGTTGACCAGGCGCTCGCGCTCGCTGTGGGGTTGCTGGAACACCAGGTCGGTGAATTCCGGCGAAAACACTTCGTTGACGAACGGGCTGTCGTCCGCCGGCTTGAGGGCCGAGCCGCGCAGGATCATGTCGACTTGCACCGAAGGGAAGCTGTCGTTGAGGTCGATGAAGGCTTCCGCCGCGCTCTGGCCGCCGCCGATGATCGCGATATTCATCGGCTGGCCGCTCACGCACGGCTGGGTCGCCATGCGCTCCAGGTACTGGGAATGGTGGAACACCCGGCTGTCACCCTTGAAGGCCTTGAACACTTCGGGAATGCGCGGCGTACCGCCGGCACTGACCACTACCGAACGGGCGGTGCGTACGAACTCTTCGCCCTGGGTATTGCGGGAAATCACCCGCAGCGCTTCAACCTGCTGGTTGTGCAGCACCGGTTCGATGCGCAGCACTTCTTCGCCATAACGACTCTGTTCGCTGAAATGCCCGGCGACCCAGCGCAGGTAGTCGTTAAACTCCATCCGGCATGGGTAGAACGTGCCGAGGTTGATGAAATCCACCAGGCGACCGTGGTGCTTGAGGTAATTGACGAACGAGTAAGGGCTGGTGGGGTTGCGCAGGGTCACCAGGTCCTTGAGGAAAGAGATCTGCAACTCGCTCTGGGTCACCAGGGTGTTGCCGTGCCAGCGGTAATCGGCCTGTTTGTCGAGGAACAGCACATCCAGTTCGCCCTGGACCGGGCCCCGCTCCTGCAGCGCGATGGCCAGCGCCAGGTTCGAGGGGCCGAAGCCGATGCCGATCAAGTCGTGAACGACGGGCGATGCAATTGCCTGTGTCATGTCCAGTGTCCTCTGGAGAAGCCCCGCAACAGGGCGCAAAAAGCCTGGGGAACCTGACCAGCGTTTGTGGGGCCGGCAAGTCGTCTGTTGAGAGGAACGAGGACAATGAAAAAAAATTTACCGCGATGCGATCAGCGTGGGCCGATTAATGCGTATCCCACTGTCGCACCCGAATGCGGCAGTGCTTCATGGCGTTGACGATGTGCTTTTCCACCAATGCTCGGGAAATGCCCAGGCGCTCGGCGATTTGCGGGTGGGACAGGCCTTCGAGCTTGCGCAACAGGAAACTCTCGCGGCACAGCGGTGGCAACTCGGCCAGGGCGCGCTGCAGCATGTCCAGGCGCTGGCCATGGTCGAGGCTGGTCTGGGGCGACGGTGTAAAGAAGCGCTCTTCACTGTCCAGCACATCCAGGGATTCGACCTGGCGCAGGGTATTGCGCCGATGCCCATCGATCACCAGGTTCAATGCCGTGCGATACAGGAATGCCCGAGGCTGTTCGATGGGGGTGTCGCTGGCGCGCTCCAGCACCCGCACATAGGCGTCATGCACCACATCCTCGGCCGCCTGACGGTTGCCTAGCCTGGCGTTCAGGAAACACACCAGCTCGCGATAGTAGTTTTCCAACATGACTCCCGTGCGCAATGGCCGCGCCAGCTATCCCTGTGCCACTCGGCATGCCTGAAGCAGGCAATGGCACGATGGTGGCAGATTCAATCGCGTAATTTATAGTAATTCTCATATAGATTTAAAGCTTTGGTTTGTATTCGGGCTGATTCATTCAGATAAGTAGGCGCCAGGTACTGCTTTTGTGGCGAGGGAGCTTGCTTCCTCGCCACAGGGGTCTGTGGCGCTTCAACTGATTTTCCCAACCTGCTACCAAGTGTTTCACACCGCTAAATTCCCGCCCGGAACGCTCGTTTACCAAGACAGCCTCCCGTCCCTGCCCCCCATGCGACGGGCCCGACACCACCGGCCGGAACCCTGCATGAAACGTCCCCGCCCTACCCGACGCGCCTGGCTTTTAACTATCGCACTGCTTCCAGCCCTGGCCTTCGCCGCCTGGCAAGCGGTGGCACCGAACCGTGAACCCCTGGTCACCGCGCCCGTCACCCGTGGCGATATCGAAAACAGCGTCACCGCCCTGGGCACCCTGCAACCACGACGTTATGTCGACGTGGGTGCCCAAGCCTCCGGACAGATCCTGAAGATTCACGTGGAAGCCGGCGACGAGGTGCGCGAGGGCCAACTCTTGGTGGAAATCGACCCTTCCACACAAAAAGCCCGGTTGGACGCTGGCCGCTTTTCCATTGAAAACCTCAAGGCCCAGCTTCAGGAACAGCGCGCCCAGCACGACCTGGCCCAGCAGAAATTCCGCCGCCAGCAGCAACTCAAGGCCGGCGGCGCCACCCGCGAGGAAGATGTACAGACCGCCCAGGCCGAGGTACGAGCGACCCAGGCACGCATCGACATGTTCCAGGCGCAGATCCGCCAAGCCCAGGCCAGCCTGCGCAGCGACGAGGCCGAGTTAGGCTACACGCGGATCTACGCGCCGATGAGCGGCACCGTGGTCGCCGTCGGTGCCCGGGAAGGCCAGACGCTCAACGCCCAGCAGCAAACCCCGTTGATCCTGCGCATCGCCCGTCTATCACCGATGACGGTCTGGGCCGAAGTCTCGGAAGCCGACATCGGCCACGTCAAACCGGGCATGACCGCCTACTTCACCACCCTGGCCGGCGGTTCCCGGCGCTGGAGCAGCACCGTTCGGCAGATTCTGCCGGTACCGCCACGGCCGCTGGAGGCCAGCCAGGGCGGCAGCCCCACGGGCGGGCGCAGTGGCAGCGAACGGGTGGTGCTCTACACCGTGTTGCTCGACGTCGACAACGCCGACCGCGCCCTGATGACCGACATGACCGCCCAGGTGTTTTTCGTCGCCGCCCAGGCCCACGACGTCCTGACCGTGCCCAGCGCCGCGTTGCAAGACAACACCGGCCAAGTGCAGGTGCTGGCCGAGAACGGCGAGGTTCAGCCACGGACCGTGCGCACCGGCGTCAGCGATCGACTGCGCACCCAGATCGTCGATGGCCTGAATGAGGGCGAGCGGGTGCTGATCGACCCGGCTGTCGGCAGTGGAGGCTGAATGAACACGCCCCTGATCGAACTGCGGGACATTCGCAAGGCCTACGGCGGTGGCGACAGCCCTCGGGTGGAGGTGCTGCGCGGCATCGATTTATCCATTCATGCCGGGGAATTCCTGGCGATTGTCGGCGCGTCCGGCTCCGGCAAATCGACCCTGATGAACATCCTCGGTTGCCTCGACCGCCCCACCAGCGGCGAGTACCGTTTCGCCGGTGAAGACGTCGCCCATCTGGGCAGCGATGAATTGGCCTGGCTGCGGCGCGAGGCCTTCGGGTTCGTGTTCCAGGGCTATCACCTGATCCCTTCCGGCACCGCCCAGGAAAACGTCGAGATGCCAGCGATCTACGCCGGCACCTCGGCCGCCGAACGCCATGCCCGCGCCAGTGCCCTGCTCGCACGCCTGGGCCTGGCCAGCCGCACTGGCAACCGCCCGCATCAATTGTCCGGTGGTCAGCAGCAACGGGTGTCGATTGCCCGGGCGTTGATGAACGGCGGTCACATCATCCTCGCCGACGAACCCACCGGCGCCCTCGACAGCCAGAGCGGCATCGAGGTCATGGCCTTGCTCGACGAACTGGCGAGCCAGGGCCACGTGGTGATCCTGATCACCCACGACCGCGAGGTGGCGGCCCGGGCCAAGCGCATCATCGAAATCCGCGACGGGCAGATCATCAGCGACAGCGCCGGCCCTGTACCCGCCACCCCACAGGCCAACCCCAAGGCATTGCAGGCCGTGGACCTGCGCCAGCGCCTGAGCGCCGGCAGCGAACACACCGGTGCCTGGAAAGGCGAGTTGCTCGACGCGGTGCAGGCGGCGTGGCGGGTGATGTGGATAAACCGTTTCCGCACCGCCCTGACCTTGCTCGGCATCATCATCGGCGTGGCCTCGGTGGTGGTGATGCTGGCGGTGGGCGAAGGCAGCAAGCGCCAGGTCATGGCCCAGATGGGCGCCTTCGGCTCCAACATCATCTACCTCAACGGCAGCGCCCCCAGCCCGCGCGCCGCCAAGGGCATCATCCGCGACGATGACCTGGCCGCCCTCGCCGCCCTGCCCGAGGTGCAGCGGATCATGCCGGTCAACGGCGCCGAAGCCAGCGTGCGCTTCGGCAACCTCGACCACACCAGCTACGTGGGCGGCAACGATACGAACTTCCCGCTCATTTTCAATTGGCCGGTGGTCCAGGGCCATTACTTCAGCGAGGCCGATGAGCGCAACGCGGCCGCAGTGGCGGTGATCGGTCACAAGGTCCGGCAGAAACTGTTCAAGGATGTCGCCGACCCCATCGGCCGCTACATCCTGATCGAGAACATGCCGTTCCAGGTGGTTGGCGTACTGGCGGAAAAAGGCGCCAGCTCCGGGGACTCGGACGCCGACAACCGCATCGCCGTGCCCTACTCCGCCGCCAGCGTGCGACTGTTCGGCAGTCGTCATCCCGAGTACGTGGTGATCGCCGCCAAGGACGCGGGCAAGGTCAAGCAAGCCGAACAAGCCGTCTCCCGAACGCTGTTGCGCCTGCACGACGGCAAGCAGGATTTCGAACTGACCAACAACGCCGCAATGATCCAGGCCGAGGCCCGCACCCAGGGCACGCTGTCGCTGATGCTCGGTGCCATCGCCGCCATTTCGCTGTTGGTGGGTGGCATCGGGGTGATGAACATCATGCTCATGACCGTGCGCGAACGGACCCGTGAGATCGGCATTCGCATGGCCACCGGCGCTCGCCAGCGCGACATCCTGCGCCAGTTCCTCACCGAAGCGGTGATGCTCTCGGTGGTCGGCGGCCTCGCCGGTATCGGCCTGGCCCTGCTGGTGGGCGGTGCCTTATTGCTGGGCAAAATCGCCGTGGCGTTCGAATGGCTGGCGGTGTTCGGCGCCTTCGGCTGCGCCCTGGTCACCGGCGTTGTCTTCGGTTTCATGCCGGCCCGCAAGGCGGCCCGCCTCGACCCGGTCGCGGCCCTCACCAGTGAATGAACCTCATCCTATGAAAGCGCACTTGACCCTCCTGGCGACCGGCCTGTTACTGGCGGCTTGCGCCAGCCCGTTGCCGGTCCCGGACAGCGGCATCCAGCCGCCAGCGGCCTGGCAAAACCTCGATACCCCCAGCACTCGGGCGGACAACCAGCAATGGTGGACGCAGTTCGGCAGCCCGCAATTGAACCGGCTGATCGAACAGGCGCGCCTGGACAGCCACGACCTCGCCGCCGCCATGGCCCGGGTGCGCCAGGCCCAGGCCAGTGCCGTCATTGCCGGTGCGCCACTGCTGCCGGAAATCAGGGCCGGGCTCAACGGCAATCGCCAGGAGTTGCTGCGGGGCAAGGGCTACAGCCAGTTGGACGTGGATCGGGACAACCGCACCATCGATTACTATGACGCCAACCTCAGTGCCAGCTATGAGCTGGATTTCTGGGGCGGCAAACGGGCGGCCCGGGACAGTGCGCTGAGCACGCTCTCGGCCAGCCAGTTCGACCGCGCGACCGTGGAGTTAACCCTGCTCAGCAGCGTCGCCAACAGCTACACCCAGGCATTGTCATTGCGCGAACAACAGCGCATCGCCGAACTGAACCTGGCCAACGCCCAGCGCGTGCTCGACCTGGTGCAGACCCGCTACGACGCCGGCAGCGCCACGGCCCTGGAACTGTCCCAGCAGAAAAGCCTGGTGGCGGCCCAACAGCGCCAGTTGCCGCAGGTGCAGCAACAAGCCCGGGACGCCTTGATCACCCTGGCGGCGCTGCTGGGGCAGCCGGTGCAATCGGTCAGGCTCGACGCTGAAAACTTCGACCGTTTGCACTGGCCGTCCATCGACGCCGGCGTCCCCAGTGAACTGCTGCGCCGCCGCCCCGACATCGCCGCCGCCGAAGCCCGCCTCAGCGCCGCCCAGGCCGACATCACCGTGGCCCGCGCCGCCATGCTGCCCTCCGTCACCCTGGGCCTGAGCCTGGGCACCGGTGCCGACATCGCCGACCAATTGCTGCGCAACAACTTCTACAACCTCACCGCCGGTTTGGCCGCGCCAATCTTCAACAACGGCCGCCTGAGCGCCGAACGCGACCGAGCCACCGCGCGCCAGGAGGAACTGCTGGAGCTCTACCGCGCCGCCATCATCAACGGCTTCGCCGACGTCGAAAAAGCCCTGAACAGCATCAACGGCCTGGAGCAGCAACGGCAGTGGCAAAGCGAAGAACTGAAGCAGGCCCAGACCGCCTTCGACCTCGCCCAGAGCCGCTACCAGGCCGGGGCTGAAGATTTGCTCACGGTGCTGGAAACCCAGCGCACGCTCTATGCCGCCCAGGACATGAACGTGCAATTGAGACTGGCGCGGGTGCAGGCGAGTGTGGCGTTGTATAGGGCGTTGGGTGGGGGTTGGGAAGTGATGTAAGGCTAAAGCCAAGTGACATCGTGGCGAGGGAGCTTGCTCCCGCTGGGCTGCGCAGCAGCCCCAGGATTTTGCGGTCGCTGCGCAACCGAGCGGGAGCAAGCTCCCTCGCCACAGATAACTCCCCTCTTCATAAAGGGTGTTCGGCTTTGGTTCTGTTTATCCGGCCATGTAGGACTCTCGAGCCAAGCTACGTCGCCTTGCGCCGTTACCTACAACTGCGCCAGAATCCGTCGGCTTGTCTGCCTGGCTCGTGGCTTTTACTGTTTCCGGGTCGCTGATTTCAGCGATCGGGTTTGGTAGCCCGCGAGTTAACTAGGCGCAAGCGCCACCTCCTACAGATGCTGTCTCGGCGTCTGCTTCATGGTGGCCGTGCGCAGGGCGTCTTCGGGCGCGCCGGGTTCCTAGTGCTCCGGTCTACCAACCCGCGTACGGCCGCCACCCCATCGTTTGGTAGCGAGGGTGTCGGCTCCTGAAAATGAATACTAGGAGTTACACCATGTTCAAGATCACCCCCAATCCCCCGAAGGCGACTCCAAAAAACTCGACGAAGCCGCCGACCGCGCGCTCGCCTTTTACCTCGACCCCAAACCCGAAAAACCCACTCCACCACCGGGCCAGTTGTTCACCGTGGCGGAAGGCGCGGACCTGGAATGCCTGTTGGCCAACCTCAGCGAAACCCTGGCGTCGGTCAATGTCATGGCCAACGAACTGGCCTTTGATCTGGAAGGCGCACGACGAAGTTTTGCCCTGGGGATCCAGCAGATGGTCGAGCTGAGTGAGCTGCTGGCGAACCGCGCCCTGGACATCGCCGCGCCGCGTTAACACCCCTTCCAGCCACAGCAGCGTTCGATCGTTCCCACGCTCCGCGTGGGAATGCAGCCAGGGACGCTCCGCGTCCCAAAGAGCCGAACGCAGAGCGTCCGTAGAGGCATTCCCACGCAGAGCGTGGGAACGATCAGTAAGCCAGCGTTCACACCGGCTTGGATTTGAGATTGCGCGCATACCAAGGCCGTTGCGGCACGCGGCGGAACAGTTCGGAGAGTTTCTTGTCATCGCTGCCGAAGGTGATGCGCAGAGCCAGTTTCATGGTTTCCGGGTCCATTTCCACCGAGCGTCCGGCTTGCAACCCAGGCGTGGTGCTGCAGCCGTGGGTGTCCGGGCCCAGCCAGGGGTCGGCGATTTCCACCCAGCGGCCTGGGGCGAACCAAGGCACACCGTTGACTTCAAGCCGGCTCACTTCGCCCGGATGGAAGCGTTCGTGGGCACGGAACCAGTCTTCGAGGCGGTCGTCGATCCAGCCGTGGAAGGCCCAGAACACTGGGCTCACGTGGGAGGAAAACGGATCGCCGAGGAAGTCGTTTTCCGGGGCATACCAGCGTGCGGCGAAATCGTCCGGGTCGCGGGCGAACGGCACCGGGTGGCCGTTGGACGGATCGCGCGGCACCGAGGCCCAGCGCATGTGCAGCCAGTCGTGCAGGCCCAGTTCCACTTCCGAACCGAACTGGCCCAGGGTCAATTTCGCCAAATAGCGCGGGTCGCGGTAGCGCGATTCCCAGACCTGGAAGTTGCTGTGGTAGGTCTCGGCAGTCTTGATGTCGCTGACCCACTGGGCGTATTGCTCGTCGCCATCGGCCAGCCAGGTGGGCGGCAAGGCGGTGCCGTCGTGGTTGTCGAAATAGCGGGCGAACCCCTGGCGATCACGCTCCAGCTCCGGTTGCGGCAACGGAAAGCGCGACCACGATGGCAGCGGCTGGATCGAACGCGCGGTGCCGAGCATGTGCCGGTGCATGAAAAAGAAGTCGATGCCCGAGCCATTGCGATCCTTGCGCGGGCCGCGGGCGTCACGTTCCTGATCCCGTGGGCCGGGCTGCCAACCGATACCACGCAGGGCGTTGCGTTTGTCCTCGTCCAGGGTGTGCCACTTGTCCCGCGAGGCATGCCAGAGCTGGTGGAACAACCGATGCTCGGGCGACACCAGCCAGGCCAGCAACGCCGGGCTCAGCGGCGTGCGCTCGCGGGCTTCGGGGAAGCGCTGCTTGACGGCGATGAACTGATTGTCGAGTTCCGGCAGGGCCAACGGACGGTCCAGCCGCGACACACGGCCGCTGAGGGTCGCGCTGCCGGCATTGCCGAAGCCGGCCCAGACTTCGTCCAGGGTCATGGTGAACTCATAGTCCGGCGCGCCACCGCAGGACTGGGCGCCGATCAAGCGCCAGCTCAGTTGCTTCGGGTCGGTGCCGGCCAGATCCCCCAACACCCGATAACGGGGTTCATCCCCGGCACGCAGGCGTTCGGCGGTGTCGAGGTAACCCACCAGGCCACGGCCCTTGTGGCCGATATCGAGGAGCACTTGCAGATCGTCCCGGGGTAAGCCGTCGAGGCCGGCATCGCGCCCGGTGAAGCGGATGCTCCAGATCCCCCGCAGCGTATCGGCCCGGCGCTGGCCTGCCACGTCGGCCACATCGAACGAGGCCTCGCCGGGGGTGATGGTGGGGTCCGGCCGGGTCAGTTCGCGATGCCCGTAATACACCGCAGGCACGGCGGCACCGGTCAGCGCCAGGCCTGCCATGAACCATCGTCGAGAAATCGTCATTGCCTTACCTGTGTTCGGCCCTGGAGCGGGCTTTATCCAAGCTAGAACGATGGGGGGGCTGACAAATTTATAGAGGCTGTGAGGGCCTCATCGCCAGCAGGCTCGCTCCCACAATGGATCAGGTACATCCGCGAGGGATCGGTCGACTGTCAGACCGCCATCGCGAGCAAGCTCGCTCCCACAGGTGACCGCGCTCCAATGTGGGAGCGAGCTTGCTCGCGATGAGGGCCTGAAGGCCACCTAAATTTCCCCGCCGATCACTCGTTCTCCCCAGATAGCAAAGGCCCCTGCGCCTGTCCTTCCAAGGCGAACCTGACTGAGATCGGCAATGACAACACCACGTTCGAAAAAGGCTCTTTTCACCGGCGTGCCCCTGGTCCTGGCGCTGGCCGTGGGTGGCGGCCTGGCGGCCTGGGACCATTGGTGGCGGGACAACCCCGGCTACCCGGTCAAGGTGATGAAAGAGGCCAAGGAGCTGCACGAGCGCCTGCTGTCCTTCGACAGCCACATCACCGTGCCGCTGGACTTCGGCACCGCCGGCAACGAAGCCGACAAGGACGGCAGCGGCCAGTTCGACCTGGTCAAAGCCAATCGCGGGCAGCTCTCCGGCGCAGCGCTGACGGTGTTCGGCTGGCCCGAGATCTGGAACGGCCTCAACGCCCCGCACAAGCCCACCGCCGGTTTCGTCGAAGAGGCGCGCAACCAGCAGGAGGTGCGCTACAAGATCATCACCGGCCTGGTCCGCGACTTTCCCAACCAGGTCGCCATCGCCTACACCCCGGATGATTTCCGGCGCCTGCACGGCGAAGGCAAGTTTGCGATTTTCATCAGCATGCTCAACGCCTACCCGCTGGGGCACGACCTGAACCTGCTGGACCTGTGGACGGCGCGCGGCATGCGCATGTTCGGCTTCAGCTACATCGGCAACAACGACTGGGCCGACTCCTCGCGGCCGCTGCCGTTCTTCAACGACTCGCCCGACGCCCTCGGCGGCCTCTCGGAAATTGGCAAGCAAGCGGTGACGCGTCTGAACGACCTGGGCGTGATCATCGACGTGTCGCAAATGTCGACCCAGGCCCTGGAGCAAGTCGCGCAACTGAGCCGCACGCCACTGGTGGCCTCCCATTCGGCGCCCCGGGCCATGGTCGACATCCCACGCAACCTCAGCGACAAGGAAATGCAGCTGATCAAGGCCAGCGGCGGCGTGGTGCAGATCGTCGGTTTCTCCCAGTACCTGCGCCCACTGACGCAAAAGACCCAGGACAAACTCAACGCGCTGCGCGAGCGTTTCGACCTGCCGCCGCTGCCCAACCTGGCGATGGCGCTGATGCCGGGCGACCCGATCATCGCCGCCTGGCCGGAGCAAAGGTTTGGCGAATACGCCAGCCAGCTCTACGCCATCCTCGAAGAAGAACCCAAGGCCAGCCTCAAGGACCTGGGCGATGCCATCGACTATACCGTGCGCAAGATCGGTATCGACCATGTCGGCATCAGCTCGGACTTCAATGAAGGCGGCGGCGTCAAAGGTTGGGAGAACGTTGGCGACATTCGCAACGTCACCGCCGAACTGCTCACCCGTGGCTACTCCGAAGCCGACATCGCCAAACTGTGGGGCGGCAATTTCCTGCGGGTCTGGGATCAGGTCCAGCAAGCCGCAAAACCCGCATTGGCCTCGAACCAGAAGGCCGTCCAGCCATGAATGAACGCCGTACCTTTCTCAAGCAAGCCGGGATCCTCGCCGCCGGCCTGCCACTGGCCGCAAGCCTTCCCACCACTGCCAACGCCGATTCGCTACCGCCACTGCCCCGCAACAAATGGGCGCAATTGCGCACGCTGTTCGACCAGGATCCCGACTACCTGCACTTCTCCAATTTCCTGGTCACCACCCACCCGCGCCCGGTGCGCGAGGCCATCGAAAAGCACCGCGCGGCCCTGGACAAAAACCCGGGGCTGTTGATGGACTGGGATTTGGGCGTCACCGAAGAACGCGAAGAAAACGTGCGGACCTGGGCCGGACGTTATCTGCAAGCGAACCCGAAGCAGATCGCTCTGACCGGCAGCACCACCGAGGGCCTGTCAATAATCTATGGCGGCGTCCATGTGGCAGCCGATCAGGAGATCCTCACCACCGCCCACGAACACTACGCCACCCACACTATTCTTGAGCTGCGCACCCAACGGGACGGCACCCGGGTACGCAAGATCAAGCTGTTCGAAAACGCCCACGACGCCAGCCACGAGCAAATCCTCACCGCCATCGACCGCAACATCCGCCCCGAAACCCGGGTGCTGGGTATGACCTGGGTACACTCGGGCAGCGGCGTGAAACTGCCCATCGACAAGATCGGCGCCCTGGTGGACAAGCACAACCAGGGTCGCAGCGATGAGCAACGGATCATCTACGTGGTGGACGGCGTGCACGGTTTCGGCGTCGAGGACCTGGACTTCCCGGCGATGAACTGCGACTTCTTCATCGCCGGCACTCACAAATGGATGTTCGGCCCACGTGGCACCGGCCTGGTGTGCAGCCGCAGCGAGGAGGTCAAGTACGTCACGCCGATCATTCCGACCTTCTCCGAAGCCACGGCGTTTTCCACCACCATGACGCCCGGCGGTTACCACGCTTTCGAGCATCGCTGGGCGGCGGACGAAGCGTTCAAGCTGCACCTGCAACTGGGCAAGGCCGAGGTTCAGGCGCGCATTCATGCCCTCAACACCTACCTGAAAAAACAGCTGGTGGCGCTGCCGCAGATCGAACTGGTCACGCCCCTGAGCCCGGACTTGTCCGCCGGTTTCACCTTCTTCCGGGTCAAGGGTCGCGACAGCGATGAGATCGCCGGCTACCTGATGAAGAACCGGGTGATCGCCGACGCCGTGCATCGCGACGCCGGGCCGGTAATCCGCACCGCGCCGGGGTTGCTCAACACCGAAGCCGAGATCGATCGCTTCATGGGCTTGCTGGCCAAGACACTCTGAACCTGACTTTATCGAGAGAGACGGATGAACAGTTTTTCCTTGAAGCTACTCCCGGCACTGGCCCTCGTCGCCCTGCAGCCCTCCGGCGCCCAGGCCTCGCAACCGGGCCAGGTCTTTCGCGACTGCAAGGACTGCCCGGAAATGGTCGTGCTGCCTACCGGCACCTTCCAGATGGGCACCCCGGAAGACGAAGTGGGCCGCGAGCCTGATGAGGGGCCGATACACCCGGTGACCTTCGCCAAGCCACTGGCGATCAGCCGCTTCCAGGTATTGAAGGGTGAATGGTTCGCCTACCTGCGCGACACCGGTTACCAGATGCCCGACGGCGACAAGCGCCCCGGCCGCGCCTGCAAGGCCGGCATCCCGGATTACCAGGGCAGCGACCCGCGCAAGCAATACACCGACCGACACCCGGCGGTGTGCATGGATTTCGCCGAGGCCAACGCTTACGTGGCCTGGCTGTCGAAAAAAACCGGCAAACAATACCGGCTGGTCAGCGAATCCCTGCGCGAGTACGCAGCACGCGGCGGCAGCACCGGCCCGTTCCCCTTCCCGTTCGATGAGGGCAAGGAATACAGCATCGCCCAACACGCCAACACCTACGGCGCGGCCGACGGCTACAACTTCACCGCCCCGGCCGGCAGCTTCGCGCCCAATGCCTTTGGCGTGTATGACATGCACGGCAACATCTACGAATGGACCGCCGACTGCTACAACGAAAACTACGTGGGCGCCCCGAGCGACGGCAGCGCCTGGCTGACCGGCAAGTGCGAGTTCAAGCGCATCCGCGGCAACGACTGGGGCGAGGCACCGGTGTTCTCCCGCTCCGGCAACCGCAACGCCCTGGTGCCAAGTGATCGCGGCGACTGGATCGGTTTCCGGGTGGCGCGGGATATGTAGGCCGAACACAGCACGGCCCCATGTGGGAGCAAAGCTTGCTCGCGATGCAGACACCTCGATTTCACAGAGAACCGCATCGCCTTCATCGCGGGCAAGCCTTGCTCCCACAGGATAAATTCCCCTCCCCTCCAATCGTTCTAAAGATGGGCGCAACCCAATCCAGCGCGCCTGCGCCCTAAAGCCCTCCCGGCAACCACCCGCGACGGCCTTCGACCTTTTCATCAAGCAGGGAAACCTCCATGAGCCAACCAACCCGCGGGGTGATCAGTGAACTGTTCAGCCTGCTCAAACCCTTCCGGCTGATTGTCGTAGGCTCCATCCTCTTGGGCATGCTGGGCGGCCTGAGCATCACTGCTCTGCTGGCAACCATCAATGACGCCCTGAACGCCGCCACAACGCCTACGCCGCAGGTGCTGGCGACGTTCGCCGGGCTTTGCGCGGCGGCGCTGCTGACCTCGATCCTTTCCGACATCGGCACCAACCATGTCGGCCAGAACATCATCGCCGAGCTGCGTAAATCCCTGGGCAAGAAAGTCCTGCTGGCGCCCATCGAGCAGATCGAACGCTATCGCAGCCATCGGCTCATCCCGGTGTTGACCCACGACGTCAACACCGTCAGCGACTTCGCCTTTTCGTTCGCGCCGCTGGCCATCGCCTTCACCGTCACCCTCGGTTGCCTGGGTTACCTGGCCTACCTGTCACTGCCGATGTTCTTGCTGCTGCTGGTGGCCCTGGTGATCGGCACGGTCGTGCAGTACCTGGCGCGGGCCCGTGGCATCAGGGGTTTCGAAGCCGCCCGTGAGGCCGAAGACGCGCTGCAGAAACACTACGGCGCGATCGCCGCCGGGGCCAAGGAACTGCGCATTCATCGCCCACGCCGCCAGCGCATGTTCAGCCAGCGCATCGAAGCGACTGCCGATTACATCTGCGACACCAACATCCGTTCGGTCAACACCTTCGTGGTGGCCAAGACCTTCGGCTCGATGCTGTTTTTTGTGGTCATTGGCCTGGTCCTGGCCCTGCAATCGCTGTGGCTGGGCACGGACAGGGTCGTGCTCAGCGGTTTCGTACTGGTGCTGTTGTACATGAAGGGTCCGCTGGAATACCTGGTGATGACATTGCCGGTGATCAGCCGGGCGAACGTTGCGTTCAAGCGCATTGCTGAACTGGCCGAGCAGTTTTCCTCGCCGGAGCCGCACCTGCTGCTCAACGACAAGCAGCCTTGCAAACCTACGATCCAACAGCTTGAGCTGCGTGATGTGCACTACGCCTTCCCGGTGGTCGAAGGCAGCCAACCCTTCGCCCTGGGACCGGTCAACCTGTCCATCACCCAAGGGGACATTGTGTTCATCGTCGGTGAAAACGGTGGCGGCAAGACCACGCTGATCAAACTGCTGCTGGGCCTCTATCTCCCCCAGGGCGGTGAAATCCTCCTGGATGGCACGCCGGTAGGGGCTGCGCAACGGGACGATTATCGCCAGTTGTTCACCACGATTTTTGCCGACTACTACCTGTTCGATGAGTTGGTCCAGGGCGATCAACAGGTGCCCAAAAACGCCAACCGCTACCTGGAGCGTCTGGAAATCGCCCACAAGGTCAGCATTCAGGACGGCGCCTTCAGCACCACTGACCTCTCCACTGGCCAGCGCAAACGCCTGGCGTTGCTCAACGCCTGGCTTGAGGAGCGCCCGGTGCTGGTGTTCGACGAATGGGCCGCCGACCAGGATCCGGTGTTTCGCCGCGTGTTCTACACCGAACTGCTGCCGGAGCTGAAGGCGCTGGGTAAAACCATCATCGTGATTTCCCACGACGACCGCTATTTCGACATCGCCGATCAACTGGTCCGGATGCAGGCCGGTCAGGTCATCAGTGAAAAAGCTCCGGCGGCGTTTGCCTGAGCCCGTCCGACGCCATGCTATTTGCCGCGAGAACACCATGAACGAACTGCTAGATGATGATCTGCTGACGCTGCTGCTGGAGGATGTCGCTCGCGACGTGCACACCAGGTCCAACGGCCGACTGGACCGCGCGCCCCTGTCTTTCGCCCAGCAGCGCCTGTGGCTGGAGCACCAGCGTGACCCGGCCCGTTCGGCCTACAACTTGCCACGCGCCCTGCGCCTGACGGGCGAGCTCAATGCCGACGCCCTGGAACAGGCGCTGAATCGGGTCATCGACCGCCACGACATCCTGCGCACCGCGTTCAATGACATCGACGCTGCGCCGGTTCAGGTGGTCGAGCGCAACGCCTGCCTCACCCTGTATCGGGAGGACCTCAGCGCCCTCGCCCCCCAGACGCGTGCCGTAACGCTCTCACAACGCATCGAGCTGCACGCCCGGCAACCGTTCGATCTCAGCCGCGCGCCGCTGATGCGGGCAACGCTGCTCAGGCTGGACAGCGACGAACATGTGCTGCTGCTCAACATGCATCACATCGTCTCCGACGCCTGGTCCAACACGATCCTCATGCAGGACATGACCCTGGCCTACGCCCAGGCCTCGCTCGGCGATCCATCGCCGCTGCCGCCGTTGCCCATGCAATACGCCGACTACGCCACCCACCAGCGAGGCGAGTATTTGCAAAGTCCGCAATGCCAGCGTAGCGGCGAATATTGGCGTCACTACCTGGGCCACGATCTGCCCACGCTGGAATTGCCCCTGGATTTTCCCCGCACCGCAAGCCAGCAACACCGGGCCGGACGCGTGCAGGTGACGCTTGCCCCCGCCGTGACCCAGGCCCTGAACGCGTTCTGCCAACGCCAGGGGCTTACGCCTTTCGTGGTGGCGCTGGGTGCCTGGCAACTGTTGCTGGGCCGCTACAGCAACCAGCACGACTTCACCGTCGGCGTGCCCAATGCCAACCGCAACAGCCATGAAAGCCAGGACCTGGTGGGATTCTTCGTCAGCAGCCAGGTGTATCGAGCGCGGATCGACTCGACCCACAGCGCGTTGGATTTTCTGCGCAGTTTGCGCGCCCAGTCCCTCGCGGCCCTGGAACATGCTGACTACCCGCTGGAGCTGATCCTCGATCAACTGCAACGTCCCGGCACGCAGGGCTTGTTCCAGGTCTTGTTCAACTGGCGCACCGGCTCTGCGCCCCTGTCGACCTCGTCCAAAGGCGAACTGGCCCTGGAGTTTCTCGACACAGGCGACAGCCAGGCCAAGTTCGACTTGGCGCTGGATGTCGACTATTCACAGCAGCAGATACTGGCGACGTTCGAATACAGCCGTGATCTCTACCGCACTGAAACCATCGAGCGCATGGCCGGCCACTGGCAAAACCTGGTGCGGGGCCTGATCGAAACACCTGAACGCGCCCTCGGCGAACTGCACTTGCTCAGTGCTGATGAGCGCCAGCACACCCTGCACGACTGGAACCGCCAGCCGACCCGGCTGCCCCGTGAACACTGCTTGCACCAGTTGATCGAAACCCATGCCGCCGCCACCGGTGAGGCCATAGCCCTGACCTTTGAAGGGCAGCACATGAGCTACGCCGAGCTCAACCGCCAGGCCAATCGACTGGCCCATCGACTGATCGAACAAGGCGTCGGGCCCGACGTGCTGGTCGGTATCGCCGCCGAGCGCACACCGCAAATGATCATCGGCCTGCTGGCGATCCTCAAGGCCGGCGGTGCCTACGTGCCGCTGGACCCGGCCTACCCGGCCGATCGCCTGGCTTACATGATCGAGGACAGCGGCGTGACGCAGATCCTGAGCCAGGCTCATCTGCGTGAATCCCTGGCGTTGCCCGCCGACATCAACTGCCTGTCGCTCGACCCTGTCGACGCCAATGGCGACTACCCCGAGCACAATCCGGATGTGCCGATGCACCCGGATAACCTGGCGTATGTGATCTACACCTCAGGCTCGACCGGCCAGCCCAAAGGCGCCTTGCTGGCGCACCACAACGTCAGCCGATTGTTCCAGGCCACGGACCATTGGTTCGGCTTCGATCACCGGGACGTCTGGTGCCTGTTCCATTCCTATGCCTTCGACTTTTCCGTGTGGGAAATTTTCGGCGCGCTGCTGCACGGCGGCCGACTGGTCATCGTGCCCCACGCCGTGAGCCGTTCACCCCAGGATTTCTACGCTCTGGTTTGCCAGGAAAACGTCACAGTGCTCAACCAGACGCCTTCGGCATTCAAGGCGTTACTGCAAGTCGCCTGCGCGCCTGACCAGCCCCTTGACCACCGGTTGCGCCAGGTCATTTTTGGCGGCGAGGCGATTGACGTGCAGAGCTTGCGCCCCTGGTTCGAACGCTTCGGCGACCAGTCGCCGCAATTGATCAATATGTATGGCATCACCGAAACGACGGTCCATGTCACCTGGCGACCGCTGTCGATCGACGACTTGCACAGCGAGACCGCGAGCCCTATCGGCCAGCCCATCGTCGACCTGTCCTGGTACTTGCTCGACGCCCATCTGAACCCGGTGCCCAAGGGTTGCATCGGTGAGTTGTATGTCGGCCGGGCCGGTCTGGCCCGTGGTTACCACCAGCGCGCCGACCTGACCGCCAGCCGCTTTATCCCCGACCCGTTCGATCCCCTGCCGGGTGGCCGCCTGTATCGCACTGGCGACCTGGCACGCTACCGCAGCGATGGCAGCATCGAATACATCGGGCGCCTGGATCATCAGGTCAAGATCCGCGGTTTCCGCATCGAACTGGGGGAAATCCAGGCACGTTTGCAAACGCTGCCAGCGGTCCGGGACTGTGTCGTGTTGACCCATGAAGGCCCCGCCGGCCTGCAACTGGTCGCTTACGTGATTGCCGCGCAAGCGGCCACGGCCGAGTTACGCGAAGGCCTGTTGGCCGCCCTCAAAGCGCAATTGCCGGACTACATGGTGCCCAGTCACCTGCTGTTCATCGATCACTGGCCGCTCAATGCCAATGGCAAGCTCGACCGCAAGGCCTTGCCGGAACCTGATGCCGCTCTCCGGCAAACCGATTACGTGGCGCCGCGTACGTCATTGGAACAGGCGCTGGCACAGCTCTGGCAACAATCCCTCAGGGTCGAGCGCGTGGGCATCAACGACAGCTTCTTTGAACTGGGCGGGCATTCGATCCTGGCCATCGAGCTGATTGCCAACCTCAAGGCCCGCCTGAACATCAGCGTGCGCCTGCAAGCGTTGCTGGCCAACCCGAGCGTCGCACAGCTGGCGCTGTTCATTGCGCAAAATCATCGAGAGCAGACCCAATGCCTCATCCCGTTGAACAACGCTCCCAGCAGTGCGCCGCAGTTGTTTTGCCTACACCCCAGCGGGGGCATCGTGTTCTGTTACCAGCCCTTGGCACGCAAACTCAACCAACGGGCGCGCGTCAGCGGCGTCATGCACCGCGGCTTCAGCGAACCCCACGCAAACCCTGAGGCCTGGGCCGAGATGATTGCCGACTACAGCCGGGAAATCGTCACCGCCCAACCCCAAGGCCCGTATTACCTGATGGGCTGGTCGTTAGGCGGAACCATTGCGCTGGACATCGCGGCGACGCTGGAACGCCAGGGCCACACCGTGAGCTTTCTCGGGCTGGTGGACAGCACGATTCCCGAACACCTGTATCCGGCGACGTTGTCGCGTCATCGGCATTTGCCTGACGAAGAACCCGCCGATCCGGCCTCCCAGGATCTGCTTGAGGCCATCGAATATTTCGACCTGCTGTTCCCCACCCTCACCGAACGTACGGCGGCTTACCGTCAGGAACATCCCGATAGCACGGTTCAGGCCTTCCATGAATGGGCTACCCGCCAGATCGAGCCGGGGCGCGGCGACTTGCTGTCAATCGTGCAGAGCGTCAAGGATGAAGTCATGAACGCCCAGGCGTTCTCGGTGCATGATCGGTTGCTGGAGGCCTTCGACGGATTCACCTTCAAACCGGTACGGGTACGGCCTAGTTGCTGGTGGACCCAGGCGGAAAAAACGCCGGAAGAGTTGGCATTCTGCGAGGGCCTGATCAAGGGGTACAGCTTGACCGGGGAGCTGCAATGCTCGGTGCGCTCGCCGTTGCGTCACCGCGGTATGATCTTTGATGATGGGTTGCTTGATTCGCTGGTTGAGGTTTTTTTGGCCAGTGCGATATGAAGGGGAAAAGCGCTTGGGGTCGGTGTGTATATCCGTTGCTGCGGTAACGGCGGCTTAGGGTTCCGCTCTTACAGCGGGTCACTTTTGGAAGAGCGCCAAAAGTAACCAAAAACGCTTTGCCCCACCACTTGGTGCCTCGCTTAGGCTCGGCATGCCCGAACGCAGGCATTGCTCCGTGGGCCGCCGCGAAGGGCCATCCTTGGCCCAGCGCGGCTAACCCGGCATCCATGCCGGGTTGCCCACTGCGCAATGCCTGCGTTCGGCCAGCGTGGTTAATGGGGCGTCCCAGATCAAAAGCAAAGCAAAGCAAAGCAAAGCAAAGCAAAACAAAAACAGTAGATGTCCAGCGCCTATGCAACTGAACCACCGCTATCGCGAGCAAGCTCGCTCCCACAGGGGTTCGTGGGTGTTCACAGCGCCTGGACACAACACAGAAACCTGTGGGAGCGAGCTTGCTCGCGATGACGCAGGCACATCCAACATCACCGCAAACTGACCCTCCGCTTTCGCGAGCAAATCAGATCGCCGCACCCCCGCCCCCACAGGATAAATGCGGTCATCAAAAAACAGGCCGGCTGTCAGGCCGCCTCGCGGCGGACGTTGATCTCGGCGCCCCGTTAACCACGATGGCCGAACGCAGGTATTGCGCAGTGGGCACCTCGGCATGGATGCCGAGGTAGCCGCGCTGGGCCATGGATGGCCCTTCGCGGCGGCCCACGGAGCAATGCCTGCGTTCGGGCATGCCGAGCCTAAGCGAGGCACCAAGTGGTGGGGCAAGACCTTTTGGTTACTTTTGGGGCGTTTGCCAAAAGTGACCCGCCGTAAGGGCGGAACCGCCAGCCGCCGTGACCGCAGCAACGGATATGTACACAATCCACCCCATCCACCCCAAAAGAAAACGGCGCTTCCCCTACCCGGAAAAGCGCCGTTTCCTCAAACAAACAACATTACGCACAAGACAGCATCTATCTCATTCACGCAAGAATCAGAACTCCGGAGTGTACTTCACAGAGAACATCAGGTTACGCGGATCACCAAAGTTGTTGTTGCCATTGAGCTGGTTGTAAGCCGACGTTAAGTACGTCTTGTCAAACAGGTTATTGGCATTGACCGCCAAAGCGATTTCCGGCGTCAGCTGGTAGCCGACGCGGGCATTCCATACGGTGTAACCCGGGATTTCACGGTCATAGTCATAAACCATCGTGTGGCTTTGGGTGGTGAAGCCCAAGCCGGTGCTAACACGGCTCCAGTCGCCGGTGAACTGGTAGTTACCCCACACACGCAGCATGTGTTTCGGCGTCCAGGTACTGTAGATACGACCTTCATTGTCCGGGTCCTCCAGATACTTGGTGGTGTTGTAGGTATAGCCCGCGAACAACTGCAGGTTGTCCATCACTTCACCACTGATTTCGGCATCGATACCTTGACTGCGCACTTTCCCCGAGGCGGAGGAGCAGTTCACGTCAGTACAACCGGGGATGGAGACGGCACGGTTCTCGTGGTCGTAACGGAAGACTGCCAAGGAGGTATTGACCCGACCGTCCATCAGCTCCCCCTTGAGACCGACTTCGTAGTTGGTACCGACGATGGGCTTGAGCACCGAACCGCTGGGATCGACCTCGGTCTGGGGCTGGAATACATCGGTGTAGCTGGCGTACACCGCCCACTCACGACTCAGGTCATAGATGATACCGCCGTACGGCGTGACCACGCCGGTTTCAGTCCCGACGCTTGGGTCGTTGGGCGTGATTCCGTTGGCCGCGGTTTCGGTTTTCGACTTGTAGCTGAAGTCATACCAACTGACCCGGGAACCCAGCACCAACGTCAGGTCGTCGACCGGCTTGACGCGCCAGGTGCCGTACACACCCTTCTGGCGGATATCGTATTTGCTGAGGGTGCCCCGCCCGCCCGGACTGTTGATCAGGCCCTCGTAGCTGATGTTCGGACGGTTGTTATTCAAGTCGAAGATCGTGTCGGTGCTGCTGTTGTTGAAAGTCCGGGCGAATTTATCATCCGTCTCCAACTGCGAGAAGTTGCCGCCAAGCATGACTTCCTGCGCCATCGACAAGGCTTCGAACTTGCCGGTCAGGTTCATGTCCAGACCGGACTTCGTGGACTGGAAATCCGTCACGAAGTCGGCATATTGCACACCGCTACCATCGGGGTTGAGACCGACACCGCCATTTTGCGTTCTCTGGTTTTTCGCCTGGTTATCTTCGGTCATGTACACGGCCCCCACCTTGAACGCCCAGTCCTCGTTGAAGCGATGCTCCAGATCGGCATAGTAGGTGGTGACATCGATTTCTGAACGGTTCCAGCGCGCACCCGTGTAGGTCGAACGCGACACGTCCGGCATCGAACCATCAGCGTAACGCGGCAGACCGCGGATATTGCCGCGCGATTCACCGTTGGATTGACTGACCGCAAAGCCCAGGGTGGTGTCTTCGCTCAGGTCGATGTCCAGCGCGCCGTACAGCGAGTGGGTCGTGCTCCACGCATGGTCGACGAAGGAATTGCTCTGGTCTTCATCGGCGACGATACGGCCGCGGATGTTGCCGGCCTCGTTCAGCGGGCCGCCGGCGTCCAGTTGCAGGCCGTAGTGATCCCAGGAGCCGGCCTTGCCGGTCAGGGTCACGGTCGGTGCGCTCTGGCCACGCTTGCGCACCAGGTTGACGGCACCACCGGGGCTGCCAGTGCCTTGCAGCAGGCCGGAGGCGCCGCGCATGATTTCCAGGCGGTCGAAGAAGATCAGGTCCTGGGTCGCCCAGTTGCCCAGCGAATAGTTGTTACGCAGGATCGGCACACCGTCGTACTGCCAGTCGTCGATCTGGAAACCGCGTGACGACAGGATCATGCCTTGGCCAACGCCCTGCAGGCCGACGATGCCGGTGGTCTGGTTGACGGCATCCTTGAGGCTGACCAGGTTCTGGTCATCCATCTGCTTGCGCGTCATCACCGTGATCGACTGGGGAATTTCCTTGAGGGTGTGGGTGCCCTTGCCAATGGTCACGGCGTTACTGGTGTAGGAGTTGCTGCCTTCGGTCGTCGCGTCCAACGCCTGTGCGCTGATGGTGGTCGCGCCCAATTCGAGGCCTTCACCAGTAGAACCGCGCACCAGCATCAGGGTATTGCCCTCGACGCTGTAACGCACGCCGGTGCCCTTGAGCAATTCGG
The DNA here is from genome assembly GCF_017968885.1 of Pseudomonas sp. Tri1. Classification (NCBI taxonomy): domain Bacteria; kingdom Pseudomonadati; phylum Pseudomonadota; class Gammaproteobacteria; order Pseudomonadales; family Pseudomonadaceae; genus Pseudomonas; species Pseudomonas sp. Tri1. The sequence continues at coordinate 4,700,647 of NZ_CP072913.1, forward strand.
CGATGGCCGCCTGCGGGCTCATCTTGCCGCTGACGCGGTTGCTTTTCAGGTCGGCCATATCGTTAGCGTTGTAGATCACTTGCTGGTTGGTCTGTTGACCGAACGCTTGCAGTGCCTGCGGCAGCGGTTGCGCGGGAATGTTGATGCTGACGTCTTCCGCCATCACCTGAGCACTGAAGGGCAGTGCGCAGACCAGCCCCAGACCGCCCAACACCCGACGCGAACGCAGGCCGCGGGACATGACGAGCGCCTTGAACAGAGGTTTCAACTCATGAATGGATGACATCGTGCTCTCTATTATTGGTAAAGGTAAAAAGTCCCTGGGGCCGAAGGGCCCGCCGCTCGCCAGCACAAGAGACCCCGCACGGTCGATTGCCTCAGGGCAATGTGTCTGTGCGTGGCCGACCGGCCCCTCCCCGGGCACGGTCATTCGGCTGGACGACGGCGAAATCTTTACTGGACAAATCCGATGCCTGGGCGTCCTGCTCGACCCGATTTGTCCACATACCTAAGTAAGACGCAGCACCTGCAAAAAACCGGAATGAGTTTATTTATCATTTGCGAAAAATAATAAAAAAAGGCCGCCGCTGTTAGGCGGCGGCCTTTTGTTCATGCCATATCAGCTGCCTTCATCGATCATTCCCACGCTCCCGCGTGGGAATGCCGCCAGGGACGCTCCGCGTTCCGCTTCTGGAAGGTGACGCAGAGCGTCACGGGATGCATTCCCACGCAGAGCGTGGGAACGAGAACTCACAAAGGCCTTTTGTTCATGCCATGTCAGCTGCCTTGCGCAGCCTTGGCGGCTTGCAGCTGTCGAGCCTGTTCGGTCAGAAGGGCCTTTTCCTCGGGACTCATCGCGTCCATGCGCAGGCGCACCTGGGCGATTTTTTCCAGCTGCCCCGGGCTGCTCTCCAGCGCCCGCAAGGCCAGGGCCAACGACGCCACGGTCGGATGATCGAAGACCAGCCCCGGATGAATGTCGCACTGCAACAACTTGCGAATACCGGCCACCAACTTGATCACCAGCAACGAATGCCCACCGGCGGCGAAGAAATCGCGGTCGATGCCCAATCGCTGCAACCCAAGCAATTGCGCCATGCGCGCGGCGAGCAGTTGCTCCAGCGCATCGCGCGGTGCAGCATCCTGGTCATCCGCCGCCGCCCCCGCTAACTGTTGCAACGCCTTGCGATCGATCTTGCCATTGGCCAGACGAGGGAACTGTTCGATCAGTTGCAGGTGCTGCGGCACCATCACACTGGGCAGGCGCGCGCTCAGCTCAGCGTGCACGGTGTCCGGCAAGCCCGCTGACAAACCCTGCTGTGCCACGACAAAGGCCAACAGGCCCTGCTCGGCCGACGCCGCCGGCAACACCAGTGCTTCGGCCACCTGCGGCAGGCGTAGAAGCTCGGCCTCGATCTCTGCCAGTTCAATGCGGAACCCACGCACCTTGACCTGCTGATCACGCCGACCGTGCAACTGGATCGCCCCGTCCGCGCGATAACGTGCCAGGTCGCCGCTGCGATACAAACGCTGCGCCGGATCGAACGGACTCTGGATGAACGCCTGCTCATCGGCCTCGGCATTCAGATAGCCCCGGCACAACTGCGCACCGCCCAGGTACACCTCGCCCAGCACGCCCACCGGCGCCAAGCGCAGATCGGCATCCAGCACGTAGACCTGGTTGTTACCCAGCACCTGGGTCAGCGCCGAACAATCGTCGGCAGCGCCGTGCAGTGACAACGGATGAATCATCACCCCGACCGTGGTTTCGGTCGGCCCGTAGTGGTTGAACACTCGGCAATCACTGCGCAATCGGGCGATGCGCTCGATCAACGCCGCAGGGATCGGCTCGCCACCCAGCACCAGAGTATGCGGCAGTATCGCCCGCTCACTGTCGAGCAGCGCCGCGAGGTGCGACGGCACGATCTTCAGGCAGTCGATCCGTTGCTGTTGCAGGTACCTGGCGAACAATTCGCCGTCCTGCATCTGTTCATCGCTGGCCACATGCAGGGTCGCGCCATTGAACAACGCGCCAAACAACGTCGTGTTACCCAGGTCCGCCGCCACGGTGGAACTGAAACCGACGTTTTTGCACTGGGCAAGGCCCAGTGCCTGGCTGGCTCGGGTGGTGTAGTTGAGCAATTGCCGATGCTCGATCACCACACCTTTGGGCACACCGGTGGAGCCTGACGTAAACAATACATAAGCGATGTCGTTGCCTTGGGTGGCGAGCGCTGGCAATGGCGCCGACGACTGACTCAACTGCGCCGCTGTCAGGGCTTTATACGGCTGGTCCTGCCAGGCCGGCAGATGCGCCGCATCAGTCAGCAACAGTGCCGCGCCGGCCTGTTCCAGCATCAACGCCTGGCGCGCCTGGGGCCACTGCACATCCAGTGGCAGGTACGCCGCCCCCAAACGCCAGCTCGCCAGCATTGCAATCACCAGCTCCGCCGAGCGCGGCAATGCCAGCGCGACAATCGAACCGGCGCCCACGCCTTGGTGCTTGAGCCCCAACGCCGCGTTATCGACCCGAGCCTGCAACTGACCGTAACTCAATTGTAGATGGGCGTCGGTCAGGGCGATGGCATCCGGTGTATGCAGCGCCAGATCGGCGATGCGCTGCGGCAGATAACGGCCATCCGCCAAAGCCTGCATCGGCGGGTTGATCGCCAATAAGCGCCGCTCCTGAGCGTGACTGAGCAGGCTGAGCTGCGCGAGTGCACGGTGGGGCGCGGCCAGGATCGAGGCCAACAGCACGCCGTACTGTTCCAGCACGGTATTGGCCACGGCTGGTGAATAACGCGAACTGGCGTAATGCAGATTGAGCGTGGCGTGGCGCTCGTTCAATTGAACCTGCAACAGCAACTCGAACGGATCTGCCGGTACAAACACGGACTCTGCGGGCGCCCAGTGCAGACCGCCACTGTTCCCGCTGGCGCTCGCCTGCCCCAGCGTAAAGCCGTAGGCCGGGCGCGCCGCGTCCGGCGCCAGCTCCGGTGCCCAGTATTCCTGCCAGGTGCGATGGGCTTCGAGGCGCGCCGCCAGCTCGTCCAACCACTCGCTGAACGACGCGGTGGCAGGCAACGAAACGCACAGCGGCAGGGTTTTCTCGAACACACCCACGGCATTGGCGAAGTATTCATAGTCGTCGCGACAGTCATGGCGCACACCGACCAAGACCTGCTCAAGCCCACTCAACCGTCCCAGCAACACCCACCAGGCGCCTTGCAGTACAGTGGCCAACGACTGGCCAAGCTGCTCGGCCAGGTTGTGCAAAGCCTCGCGTTGAGCCGGCTCCAGGCTCAGCGATACGTGGCTGTCGGCGGCACCTGTCTCACCGATGGTGCTGCGCGCCGCCAGCCATGGCGTGGCGATGTCTGCCTGCATCCCTTGCAAGTGTTGCTGCCAGTAAGCTCGTGCGCTGGCGGCGTCTTCATCCAGCACCACTTCACTGCGCCATTCCAGGTACTGGGCAAACTCACCCGGTGCTTCGTCTTCCTCTGCCTGAACCCCGGCGTAGGTTTGCTGGATGTGTTCAAGCAGCAGATTCAGCGACTGCGCATCGGCACTGGAGCGGGCGATGCCCAGCACCAATTGCCATTGCCGCGGCGCCAGGCGATACAGCACGGCCTGGACGCTTTCCGATTCGCCGAGCACAAAAGCGCGGTCCATCGATTCCCTGACCTGCGCACGGACGGCCTCAGCCCGTTGCTCGCCGGCCTGTACCGTCAGCGGGAAGCGAGTGGCACCGGCGGCGGCCTGACGCAAACCATGGAAACCGGCGACTTTGCCCAGCCGCGCCAGCAGCATCGGCTGCTGTGCCAGTAGCGTATCGAACGCCACCTGCAAGCGCTGCGGGTCGAGATCGCCGTCAATGACCACCTCCAGCCAGCGCAAGGCCTGGCCACAGGTCGCCGTGCCGGGCAGTTGCTCGAGCAGCCTTTGTTGCTCGGGTGTCAGGGCGAAACCCGGGTTGTGCGCGTCCATCGTGACCTCGTTCATGCTCCGGCTTCCTCGGTATTGAGTGCGCCCTGGGCGGTTTGCCCGGCGGCCGACGGACGCTCAAGGCTGCTGCGTTCGTACATGTCGCCCATGGCGACCACGATCTTGCGTGGCCCCTCGAACGGATCGCGGGCATGGGCCACCAGCATGTTGTCGAGCAGGATCACATCGCCTTTCTGCCAGTCGAAACGCACCGCGCAGGCTTCGTACAACTCACCGATGCGCGCCATCACCTCATCTTCAATCGGTGTGCCGTCGCCGTAATACACATGCCGGGGCATGCGCTCCAGGCCGAACATCGACAGCAGGTCTTGCCGCACGTCCGGGTCCAACCAATAGATGTGATGCAATTGCACCTGATTGAAGAACGACTTCTCTCCGGTGATCGGGTGGGTGATGATCGCCGGCCCCGGCGTGCGGGTCTGCAACTCGTCGTTATCGAGCCAGCGCCATTGGATGCCACCGGCCCGGCAGCGGGCCTCCACTTGAAGGCGGTCTTCGGTCTTGAAAAAGTGCTGCCACGACACATCGAGTTTGTCGGTAAAGGTGCGCACGTAGAGCAGGCCTTTGTCTTCGAACTTCTCACGAAGGTCGGCCGGCAACCGTTCATACATCAAGCGGCAATCCACCACCGGGGTCGCCCCGCCCACAGGCGCGGCTTGCTCGCAATAGAACATCTGCTTGCGCGGCCAGCGGTCCTGATGGGAGCTCTCGTTGTGGAACAGAATCATCTTGCGCTCGGGATACGGCGTGGAACGGTAGGTGTTCTTGCCCCCCTCCTTCTTCGGCAGGTCGCCGTACTGACCATAAAGCCCTGGCTGTACCGCTTCGGCGAACGCTTCAAAACCCTGAATGCCGTCCAGCTCGAAACCGCGAAAGAGAATACCGGCGTGCTCAGCGAGCTTTTGCTCGATCAATGGCCGGTTCTGCTGGATCCACTCGATGACATCCAGATGGGGCTCACCCGGTTCCAGCATCAAGGGAAAACGTTGCGGTGCAGCCACCAGTGATTCACGCACCCGCGCCGCACGAGGCTTGGCGAGCGGTGTCACGGAACGCTTGAGAAACTTGCCCAGTTTGTCGGCCTTGGGCCCTGGGACGGTGGCAGGCGTGACGGCTGCCGCCAAGTGGTCGACTGGCATGCTGATAGCTCCCAATTGAATGTCCTGATCAGCGACGATCTGTTCCAACAGGGCTGTCCAGGCCTGAATCAGGTGCTGAATGCGCTCATGTCCGAACAAGGTTGTGGCGAATTGCCAATTGCCGCGCAATTGCCCTTCTTCTTCGTCAACGAACAACGCCATGTCGAATTTAGAATGGGTCTCCAGCGCCGGCAGGAACTCCATGTTCAACCCCGCCATGGACCGAGGGCGCACCGGTACGTTGTTCATCACGAACAGCACCTGCAGCAGTGGGTTCATCCCCTTGTGTCGCGCTACCCCCGAGGCGTCGACGATCTGGTCGAACGGCAGGTCCTGATGCTCCAGCGCGTCGAGCAGGTTGTCCTGGGTTTGCGCCAGGAAGCTGGCGAACGTGGCCTCGGCGTCCAGGCGCGAACGCAGGGGCAGCACGTTGACGAAGAAACCGATCAGCCGCTCCAGCGCCGGCTGTTCACGACCGGCCACGTCAGCGCCGACCACCAGGTCTTGCGCCTCGCTCACTCGATGCAACAACACTTGGAAAGCCGCCAGCAGCGTGCTGTACAGCGTGACCCCGGCCTCGCTGGATAACCGCCGCAATGCCTCGGTCAAACTGCTGGAAAGCTGGAACTGCAACGCATCGCCGTCATAGGACGCGGTCTGGCCCCGAGGGCTGTCCAACGGCAGGTTCAGACGCCCTTCGTAACCGCTGAGGCGGCGTTTCCAGTACTCGGCCTGACGCGCCAGAACACCCTGCTCTTCCAGCGCCTGTTGCCACAGCGCGAAGTCTTGGTACTGGACCTCCAGGGGTGCAAGCGGCATCGGTTTACCGGCGAGCGATGCCTCGTAGACCTGCACCAGTTCGTCGATCAACAGCCCCATCGACCAGCCATCGAAGATGATGTGGTGCATGGCGTACAACAACACATGTTCGTTCGGCCCCAGGCGCAGGATTCGCCCGCGTAACAGCGGTGCCTGCTCCAGGTCGATAGGCGTGCGAGCGTTCTCCAGCGTCGCCTGAACCACCTGCTCCTGCTGGGCAGCGGGCGAGAGGTCGGACAGATCGATCAGCGGGAAGTCCAGTTGCACCTTATCGGCAATCAACGCCAGCGGATCGCCTTCATCGTCCTGGACATATGCAGTACGGAGCACGTCATGGCGGCGCACCACTTCGGCGAAGCTGCTCATCAGGTGTTCCACCGACAACCCACCGCACAGGCGCAGCGCCATGGGCATGCCATAGGCCGACGTGCCACCGGACAATTGTTCGGCGATCCATAAACGCCGTTGCACCAACGACAGCGGTGCCGAGCGCCGCGGCCCATGAGCCTTGAGCTGAAACTTGCGGGAATCGCCCGCCCGGCCCGGTCCTTCGGCGGTGCCGGCCATCAGGACCGCCAGCGCCTTGAGCTGCGGATGATTGAACAGGTCACGCAAACTCAACGGATAACCCGTCAACTGGCGCAAGCGTGAAACGGCCTGGGTAGCCAACAACGAGTGGCCGCCGCGTTCGAAGAAATGGTCGTTGCGCCCGACCTGCTCCAGCTCCAGCACCTCTTGCCAGACACCGGCAATCTGTTGCTCCAGCGCCCCTTCGGGCGCCACGAAGCCTTGCTGCGGCTGGCTGGCATCGAAGCGAGGCAGCGCCTTGCGCTCCAGTTTGCCGTTAGGGCTCACCGGCATGCGTTCGAGCAATACCCAATGCTGCGGGACCATGTAGTCCGGCAGATGCTGGCTCAAGTGGGCCTTCAATGCCTGCTCGAATTCCTGGCCGACGTTGCCATCAGCGTTCAACAACGCCTGGGAGTGCGGCACCACATAGCCCACCAGCAGCGTGCCGTCCTGAGCGATCACCACGCTTTCGCGGACTTCGGCATGCTCGGCCAGGCGCGCCTCGATTTCACCCAGTTCGATGCGCAGGCCACGGATTTTCACCTGATGGTCCATGCGCCCGGCGTACTCGATGACGCCGTCGGCACGGTAGCGCGCCAAGTCGCCAGTACGGTACAGGCGCGCGCCGTCACCGAATGGGCTGGTGACGAAGCGCTCGGCCGTCAGCGCCGGGCGAGCATGGTAGCCGCGAGCCAGGCCTTCACCGCCCAGGTACAACTCGCCCGTCACGCCCACCGGCAACGGCGACAGGTTGTGGTCGAGGATAAACGTACTCAGGTTAGCAATCGGCTGACCGATCGGCACCGCGTCGCGGCCCTCGTCCACACAGGTCCAATGGGTCACATCGATGGCCGCTTCGGTAGGGCCGTACAGGTTGTACAGGCCGGCCGCCGGCAACTTGGCGAACACCTGCAATTGGGCATCCACCGGCAAGGCTTCACCGCTGCAAATGATTCGCGTCAGGCTCTGGCAATCGCCGACTGCGGGGGCTTGCATGAAGACCTGCAACATCGAAGGCACGAAGTGCAAGGTGGTGATCTGCTGCGTGGTGATCAGCTCGATCAGTTGCTCCGGATCACGATGGGCACCCGGTGGCGCCATCACCAGGGTCGAACCGGTCAGCAACGGCCAGAAAAACTCCCAGACCGACACATCGAAACTGAACGGTGTTTTTTGCAGCACACGGTCGCTCGCGTCCAGCCGATAGGCGTCCTGCATCCAGCACAAACGGTTGACCAAGGCCGAATGCCGGTTGCCCGCACCCTTGGGTTTGCCGGTGGAGCCCGACGTGTAGATCACGTAGGCGAGGTTTTCACCATCGACCACGACCGACGGATTGGCCTCGCTGTGGCCGGCCAGCCAGTCACCCGGCTGATCCAGCACCAAGCTGCGCAAGCCCACCGGCAGTGGCAATTGTTCCAGCAAGTGGCGCTGGGTCAGCAACAAGCCAATGCCGCTGTCTTCGAACATGTAGGCCAGGCGATCCTGTGGGTATTCGGGGTCCAGCGGCACGTAGGCGCCACCGGCCTTGAGGATCGCCAGCAGGCCGACGACCATTTCCACCGAACGCTCCGCGGCGATGCCCACCAGCACATCCGGCCCGACGCCCTGCTCCATCAGCACATGGGCCAGTTGGTTGGCCTGGGCATTGAGGGCCGCATAGCTCAGCCGTTGCCCGGCACATACCAGGGCACACGCATCAGGCGTCTTGGCCACCTGCGCTTCAATCAGTCGCTGCACACTGCAATCGAGCGGGTACGGCGTCGCGGTGGCGTTCCAAGCCTGCTGAACCTGTTGCTGTCCGGCATCGAGCAACGACAGTTGCCCCACCGAGCGCTCGCCGCCGAGCACCATCTGCTCCAGGAGATAACGCAGGGACTGGCCGATACCGGCAATGTCGTCCGGCGCGAAGCTGGCGTGGCTGTAACTCAAGAGCAACGACAGCGTGTCACCCAGATTCACCGCCAGGGTCAGTGGATAGTTGGTTTGTTCGTGATTGGCTACATCGCCGAAGCGCAACGTGTCCGGGGCGCCCTGCTGCAACGCCTGGGACACCGGATAGTTCTCGAACACCAGCAACGTGTCGAACAGCGCCGCACCGCCCTGCCCGGCCCAGCGCTGGATGTCGAACAGCGGCGTGTGTTCGTGCTCGCGCAGGCTCAGGTTGCGTCCCTGGACCTCTTGCAACCATTGGCCGATGCGCTGCTCCGCCTGCGGGCTGCCAACCAGCGGCAAAGTGTTGATGAACAGGCCGATCTGTTGCTCGACGCCGGGGATATGCGCCGGACGTCCAGCCACCGTGGCGCCAAAGGCAACCACCGACTGCCCGGTACAACGTTGCAGCAACAACTGCCAGGCCGCTTGCACCAGCGTGTTGACCGTCACTTTCTGCTCACGGGCAAAGGCATGCAGCCGCGCCGTGGCATGGCTATCGAGCACCAGCTCGTGTTCGCCGTGGCCGTCGGTTGCCTCGCCGCGATGATCCCGGGCAAAGGCCCCGGCAAGGTGGGTCGGCTCGTCCAGTTCGGCCAACTGTGCCGTCCAGAATTGCTCGCTGGCCTGTGGGTCCTGGAGCGACAGCCAGTCGATGTAATCCCGGTAGCGTCCGGATGTGCGGACCGGTGCCTGGCCGCTGTAGCGTTGCAATACTTCACCGAGCAACTGCGAATTGCTCCAGCCGTCCATCAGGATGTGATGGCTGGTGTAGATCAGGTGATAGCGCTCCTCCGCCACGCGCACCACCAGCAAGCGCAACAGCGGCGCCGCATCCAGCTCGAAACCCTGCTGGCGCTGCGCCAACGCCAGGGCGTCCAGGTCCAGGGATGGATTCGCTGCGGCGCATCCATCGTGGAACAGGAACGCAACCTCCATCTGCTTGTGTACAACCTGCAGCGCCCGCTTGAAATCGCCCTCCCAGACGAAACTGCTGCGCAGCACTTCATGGGTGTCCATGGCCGCCTGCCAGGCCTGGCGGAAGCGCTCGACGTCCAGCCCTTCGACGTCAACCCGCAGTTGGTTGATGTAGTGACCGGCCTGTTGCTCATACAGCGAATGGAACAGCATGCCCTGCTGCATCGGCGACAATGGGTAGATGTCTTCGACCTGTCGCGGCACCAGCGGCAATGCGTCCAGCTGGGCCTGGTTCAACCCGGCCAGCGGGAAGTCCGACGGTGTGAAGCCCTGATGCCGGGTCTGGCAGCAGTGTTCGATCAAGGCCTGCAATTGCTGAGCGTATTCCTGGGCCAGCCGCTGAATGGTCGACTCATCGAACATTTGCCGGCTGAAGGTCCAGTCGATGCTCAACTCGCCCGCATAGACGCTGCCGTTGAGCGTCAGCCAGTTGTCCAGCGGCGCCAGCGGGCTCTGTGGCGTGCCCGCCGGCTCGCTGGCCGGGATAAACAGCCCGTTGGCGGCATCGCTAAATCCGCTGTCGAACTGCCCCAGGTAGTTAAAGGTGATGCGTGGCATGGGCAACGCCGCGAGGGTGCGGCGTGTCTGCGCATCGCCCAGGTAGCGCAGCACACCGAAGCCGAGCCCTTTATCGGGTATTGCGCGCAGTTGCTCCTTGATCGCCTTGAGCGAATCTTCAAGGGTCGCGGCCGGGGTCAAGCGCACCGGGAACAGACTGGTGAACCAACCGACGCTGCGGCTCAGGTCCAAATCCAGTTCCAGGCCATCGAACAGCGCCTCACGGCCATGGCCCTCCAGTTGAATCAAGGTCGAGGCCTCGCCGGTCCAACGACTGATCACCCGCGCCAGCGCCGTCAACAGCAGATCGTTGACCTGGGTGCGGTAGGCCGCCGGCGCTTGCTGCAAGAGTCGTTGGGTCTGGTGCTTGTCCAGGCGCGTCTGCACCTGCACCTCGTGACACCTGCGCAATTCACCCTCAGGCCGGTCACAGGGCAAATCGTTGCGAGCGCCCTCAAGCTGCCCTTGCCAATAAGCCATCTGCGCCTGTAGCGCCGCGCTGCCGGCATGGGTTTTCAAGCGTTGCGCCCAGGCCTGGGTGGCACTGGTCTTGGCCGGCAGTTTCGGGGCCTGGCCAGCTTGCAGTTGTGCATAAGCCTGTTGCAGGTCTTCCAGCAAAATCCGCCAGGACACACCGTCCACCACCAGGTGATGAATCACCAGCAACAGCCGTTGGCTGCCATCGGCCAGGCTTGCCAATACCCCACGCAACAAGGCGCCGCTTTCCAGTTCCAGGCTACGCTGGGCTTGTTCGGCCAAGCGCTCCAGCGCCGGGGCATCGGCCACCTCGGCGGTCCACAACAGCGGTGAGCGCTGCCAAACCGCTTCTTGCTCTGTGAGGGTTTGATGGCGGGCGGTCCAGGCGTCGTTCTCGCGCACGAAGGCCAGGCGCAAGGCATCGTGGTGGGTCACCACGGCCTGCAACGCCTGCTCCAGATGCCCGGCGTGGACCGGTCGCAGCCCCTTGAGCAGCACCGACTGGTTCCAGTGATGGGGCTCGGCCATGTCCTGTTCGAAAAACAATTGCTGGAACGGCAGCAACAGCGCATTCCCCGTCACCGGGCCTTGGTCAATGCCCGGAGCGCTGTCCCCCAGGGTTGCCACGCTGGCGAGTCCCTGGACGGTCTGGTGGACGAACAGATCCTTGGGGCTGAAAAGGATCCCGGCCTGCCGGGCCCGACTGACCACCTGGATGGAGATAATCGAATCGCCCCCCAGCTCGAAGAAGTTGTCACTGCCCCCCACTTGCTCGCGACCGAGCACGCTTTGCCAGATAGCGGCCAGGGCCTGTTCGACGGCGGTATTCGGCGCGATATAAGCCTTGGGGCTGGCATTGATATCGGCCCTGGGCAGCGCCTTGCGCTCCAGTTTGCCGTTGGGGCTGACCGGCAGTTTTTCCAGCCACACCCAGTGCTGCGGCACCATGTAGTCGGGCAAGGACTGGCTCAAATGCCCCTTGAGGCGGTTTTGCAACGCCTGGCGAACGGCGTCATCGGCGTTCAGCAGCTCAGCGCCTGCCGGCACCACGTAGGCCACCAGCAAGCTACCGTCCTGAGCGATGACGACGGTTTCGCGCACCTCGTCATGCTCGGCCAGGCGCGCCTCGATTTCACCCAGTTCGATGCGCAGGCCACGGATTTTCACCTGATGGTCCATGCGCCCGGCGTATTCGATCACGCCATCGCTGCGGTAGCGCGCCAGGTCACCGGTGCGATACAGCCGCTGACCGTGACCAAAGGGGCCGGTCACGAAGCGTTCGGCTGTCAGCGCCGCGCGTCGATGGTAACCACGGGCCAGGCCCTCGCCCGCCAGGTACAGCTCGCCAATCACCCCCACCGGCACCGGCGTCAGCTCATCATCGAGAATGTAGGTGCCCAGGTTGGCAATCGGTTGACCAATCGGCACGCTGTCGCGACCTTCCTCGACACAGGTCCAGTGGGTCACGTCGATGGCCGCCTCGGTCGGGCCGTAGAGGTTGTACAGGCCGGCATTCGGCAGTTTGGCGAACACCTGCTGTTGGGCATCCACCGGCAGGGCTTCGCCACTGCAGACGATGCGCTTGAGGCTGGTGCATTCGGCCACCCGAGGGTCTTGCACGAACGCCTGCAACATCGACGGCACGAAGTGCAGCGTGGTGATGCGCTGCGCAGTGATCAACTCGATCAGTTGCGTCGGGTCGCGATGCACGCCCGGCGCGGCCACCACCAGGGTCGAGCCGGTCAGCAGCGGCCAGAAGAACTCCCACACCGACACGTCGAAACTGAACGGCGTTTTTTGCAGCACGCTGTCCGAGGCATCGAGCCGGTAGGCCTGCTGCATCCAGCACAGCCGGTTGACCAGGGCCGAATGACGATTGCCCGCCCCCTTGGGCTTGCCGGTGGAACCGGAGGTGTAGATCACATACGCCAGGTTTTCAGCGTGGACCGCGACGTCCGGATTGCTCTCGCGGCCTGGGTGCGGCCCGGCGTCCGGCAGGTCCAGCACCAGGCTGCGCAGCCCGTCCGGAATCGGCAACTGTTCCAACAGATGCTGCTGGGTCAACAGCAGAGCGATGCCGCTGTCTTCGAACATATAGGCCAGGCGATCCTGTGGATATTCAGGGTCCAGCGGCACATAAGCACCGCCGGCCTTGAGAATCGCCAACAGCCCCAGGACCATTTCCACCGAACGTTCCACGGCGATGCCCACCAGCACATCCGGGCCCACGCCCTGCTCGATCAGTGTGTGCGCCAAGCGATTGGCCCGGGCGTTGAGCTCGGCGTAGCTCAGGCGTTGCTCGCCGAACACCAGCGCCGGGGCATCCGGGGTCCTGCGCACCTGATCTTCGATCAGCCCCTGGACACTGCGATCGAGCGGGTAGGAAACCGTCGTCGCATTCCAGTCGACGAGCATGTGCCGCCGCTCGTCAGCGTCCAGTAACGCCCACTGCGCAACGGGACGATGCAGATCCTGCACCAAGCCTTGCAACAGGTTGAGCCAATGCCGGCCCATGCGCTCGATGGTGGCTGGCTCGAACAGGTCCGTGGCGTAGATCAGCGCGGCGTGCAGGCCTTGTGGGCTGTCAGTGGTCTCCAGGCTCAGGTCGAACTGCGCGGTGCGCTGCTCCCAGCCTAGGGGTTCGACCGTCAGGCCCGGCAAGGCGTTTTCAAAGGTCGAGGCACTCTCGTTGCGATGGTTGAACATGGCCTGGAACAGCGGGCTGTGGCTCAGGTTACGCTGCGGCTGCAAGGCGTCGACCAACTGCTCGAAGGGCAAGTCCTGATGCATCTGCGCCGCCATGGCCGTCTGCTTGAGCTGTTGCAGCAAATCGGCGCCGGTCAGATCGCCATGGAACTCAGCGCGCAGCACCTGGGTGTTGACGAAGAAGCCGATCAGTCGCTCGGTTTCCAGGCGCTGGCGGTTGGCAATCGGCACGCCAACACGGATGTCGGCCTGACCGCTGTAGCGCTGCAACAAGGCCTGGAAAGAGCCGAGCAGCAGCACAAACAGCGTAACGTTTTCCCGTCGGGCCAACGCCTTGAGGGCATCGCTCAGCGCGCGATCAAGAACAATCGGTAAACGCGCGCCCCGCAGGCTCTGCTGCGCCGGGCGCGGATGGTCCGTAGGCAGCGCCAGCAGCGGCTGCTCACCGCCCAGTTGCCCGGTCCAGTAGGCCAATTGACGCTCGCGTTCACCGGCCGCCATCCATTGCCGCTGCCAGACGGCGTAATCCGCGTATTGCACCGCCAGCGCCGGCAACGACGCGGGTTGCCCCAGAGAGAAGGCCGAATACAGACTCATCAGGTCGTCGACCATCACCTGCAACGACCAGGCATCGGACACGATGTGATGCAGGGTCAGTACCAGAATGTGCTCCTGCTCGGCCAACTCCAGCAACGCCACGCGCAACAGCGCATCGTTCAGGAGGTCGAACGGGGCCTGCATCTGCTGCTCGATGAATGCCTGGACACCGGCCTCATCCTCGCCAGCCAGGCAGCGTTCGACGAAGTCGACCTGCCCTTGCGCACGGATCACCTGGCAGGTGCCGCCATCGTTCTCCACGAACAGGGTGCGCAAGCTCTCATGACGCGCCACCAATGCTTCAAAACTGCGGCGCAGGGCGATTTTGTCCAGCGCCCCGCGCAGCCGCAACGCGGTGGGAATGTTGTAGGCGGCGCTGTCGGGGTCCATTTTCCACAGGAACCACTGGCGCTCCTGGGCAAACGACAGCGGCAGCGGCTGGTCACGGCGCACCGGCACCATCGCCAACGGTCGTTCAGCTTGGCCCAGGTCAAAGGCAGCGACGAAATCACGCAACGTGCCGTGCTCGAACAGGCTGCGCAGCGGCACCTCGATCCCCAGTGTCCGACGGATTCGCGAGACCACCTGGGTGACCAACAGCGAGTGCCCGCCCAATTCGAAAAAGTTGTCTTCCAGCCCTACCCGTTCGAGCTTGAGCACTTCCTGCCAAATCGCTGCCACCTGTTGCTCATGCTGACTGCGCGGTGCCACGTAAGCCTGTTGCAAATCACCGGCGTCGGGGGCCGGCAGCGCCTTGCGATCGACCTTGCCGTTGGGCGTCAATGGCAGTTGTGCCAGCAACAGCAAGTGCGCCGGGACCATGTACTCGGGCAATTGCGCCTTGAGCGCAGCTTTGAGCGAAGCGCGTAACGCAGACTCGTCCGCTATTTCACCGGTCGCCGGCACCACGTAACCCACCAGTTGCGCACCGGTCGGGCCTTCATGGGCCACCACCACGGTTTCACGCACGCTGTCCTGGGCCAGCAGCGCCGCTTCGATTTCCCCCAGCTCGATGCGCAAGCCGCGGATCTTGACCTGATGGTCGATGCGGCCGATGTACTCGACCACGCCTTCGGCCCGATAGCGAGTCAGGTCGCCGGTGCGGTACAGCCGCTCGCCGGTGGTGGAGAACGGGTCCGGCACAAAACGTTCGGCGGTCAGGGCCGGGCGCTGGAAGTAACCGCGCGCCAGGCCATCGCCACCGATCAGCAGTTCACCCGGCGCGCCGGGCGGGTTGAGCGTCAGGTCGCTGCCGACGACGTACAACGCGGTGTTGTCCAGGGGCTTGCCGAGGTACGGACGGCTGCTTTCGCGGTTCAAAGGATGCAGCGCCGACCAGATCGTGGTTTCGGTCGGACCGTAGAGGTTCCAGACCTTCGGCGACAGCGCCAGCAGTCGTTGCGCCAACTCTTGGGGCAATGCCTCGCCGCCACACAGGAAAGTGCGCCCGGTCAGCAGCGCAGAGTGCTCATGATCCAACAGCATGCGCCAGCTCGAGGGCGTGGCTTGCAGCACGCTCACGTCGTGACGCTCGATCAGCGCCAGCACCGCTTGCGGATCCTGGTGGACGTTCTGGCCGGTCAGCACCACGCTGGCCCCCGCCGACAGGGGCCCGTAGATCTCCAGGCCAAAAATATCGAAGGAAAACGTCGTCAGCGACAGCATGCGATCACTGGCCGCCAGGCCGGGTTGGGCGATCATGCTGGTGACGAAATTGCTCAGCGCGCCATGGCGCACCATCACGCCCTTGGGTCTGCCGGTGGAACCGGAGGTGTAGATCACGTAGGCCAGGTGTTCGGCGCTCAACGGCACCACCGGACAGGTGCGCGGTGCGTCTTGCAACGCGGCGTCGGGCCGGTCCAGCAACAGGGTTTTCAGGGTTGCCGGAATCGGTAATACCGCCTGCAAACGGGCCTGGGTCAGCAGCAGTTCGATGCCGCTGTCCTCGATCATGTAGGCCAGGCGATCCTCGGGGTACGCCGGGTCCAGCGGCACGTAGGCGCCGCCGGACTTGAGGATCGCCAGCAGGCCGACAATCATCTCGACGCTACGCTCCACGGCGATGCCCACGCGCTGGTCAGGCGTCACGCCCAAGGCAAGCAAACGGTGGGCTAGCTGGTTGGCGCGCGCGTCCAGTTGCCCGTAGGTCAGGGCCTGTCCATCGATGGTCAGCGCCAATGCATCGGGGTGAATGCGGGCCTGTTCGGCGATGCGCTGGTGTACACACGCCACCGGGCCATGATCAACCTCACGTCGCCAGTCCTGCTGCGTCAGACGCTGCTGGGCGGCATCGAGCAATGGCAACTCGCCGATCCGTTGCTGCGGCGCCTCGACGATACCTTGCAGCAGGTTCTGCCAGTGATGGGCCAGGCGTTCGATGGTTTGCGGCTTGAACAGGTCGGTGGCGTAGGTCAGTTCCGCGGCGAGGCCCTGCTCGGTTTCATAAGTGCCCAGGGTCAAGTCGAACTGGGCGGTGCGCCCTTCCCACACCAGGTCTTCGATGCCCATCTGCGGCAAGTGCATCTGCCGGGCCTGGGCAGCACCCGAGGTCTGATGGTTGAACATGACCTGGAAAATCGGGCTGTGGCTGAGGCTGCGCTCTGGTTGCAGGGCCTGGATCAACTGCTCGAACGGCAAATCCTGATGCGCCTGGGCCGCCATGGCCGACTGTTTGACCTGATCGAGCAAGCGTTCGAACGGCAGTTGCCCATCGACATGGGCGTTGAGCACCTGGGTGTTGACGAAAAAGCCGATCAGGCCCTCGGTCTCGACCCGGTTGCGGTTGGCCACCGGCACGCCGACGCGGATCTGCGGCTGGCCGCTGTAGCGGTGCAACAAAGCCTGGAACGAGGCCAGCAACACCATGAACAGGCTGGCCCCTTGGCGCTGGGCCAGTTGCTTGAGCGCTGCCGCCAATTGCGGCGGCAGGCTCAAGTCCAGCCGTGCACCGCGAAAACTTTGCACGGGCGGGCGCGGATGATCGAACGGCAACTCCAGCACCGGCTGTTCGCCACCCAAAGTCTGGAGCCAATAGGCCAACTGGCGCTCACGCTCACCGGCCTCGAGCCAGTGGCGCTGCCAGATCGCATAGTCGGCGTATTGCACCGTCAATTCCGGCAACGCCAGCGACTCGCCGGCCGCGTCAGCGGCGTAGTGGCGGACCAGCTCATCCACCAGCACCTGCATCGACCAGCCATCGGCAATGATGTGGTGCTGGATCAGCACCAGCACGTGATCGTCCTCGGCGATTTTCAACAACGAAACCCGCAGCAGCGGCCCTTGGCGCAGATCGAACGGGTGGGCGATTTCGCGCTCGACAAAAGCCTTGATGCTGTCGTCCTGGCTGATCGGCGAACCGGCGGGCAACGCCTCGACCGCAATGCACAAAGGCATTTGCGAGTGGATGACCTGCACGGCTTGTTCACCGCGCTCGATGAAGGTGGTGCGCAAGCTCTCGTGGCGCTCGACCAGGGCGTTGAAGCTGCGCTCCAGGGCCGGCACGTCCAACTGCCCTTTGAGGCGCAGGGCACTCGGAATGTGATAAGCCGAGCTGTGCGGATCCATCTGCCAGAGGAACCACTGGCGTTCCTGGGCGTAGGAAAGCGGGAGGTCTTCGAACCCGCCACGGACCTCGGGAATGGGCAGGTTGGCCGGCGAGACGCCCTCTTCGAGCATCTTCTCCAGGTACAGCCTGCGTTTGTCCAGCGGCAGAGTGATAAAGCGCTTGGCGATCCTCAAAGCAACACTCTTGTCCATCAGACTTCCTCCATTTCATCAAGCAGGGCTTCCAGCTTGTTCAGTTTCTGTTCATTGATTGGCCCGTCCCCGGTGTCCAGTTGCGCGACAAAATCCCTCAGGACGGGGTGCTGGAAAATCAGTTGCGGGGTCAGCGTCAGCCCCAGTTCGAGGGCCAGGCGCGAGACGGCATTGACCGCCAGCAGCGAATGGCCGCCCAGCTCGAAGAAGTGATCGTTCAAGCCCACGCGCTCCACCGTGAGCACCTCGGCCCAGATCGCTGCGACCTGCTGTTCAAGCTCACTGGCCGGCGCGACATAACCGGCCTGCAACAGGCCGCTCTCCACGCCCGGCAGCGCCTTGCGGTCGAGCTTGCCGTTGGGGGTCAGGGGCAGTTGTTCGAGGAACAGCAGGTGCGCCGGAATCATGTAATCGGGCAAATGCTCCCTGAGCCCGGCCTTGAGTTGATCGCGCAGTGTGCGCAACTCTTCAGGGGCATCCAGGTTCAGCGCCGGGGCGACCACGTAGGCCACCAGTTGCTGGCCGCCCGCTGCGTCCTGGGCCAGGACGGCCACTTCACGCACCTCGGCCTGTTGCAGCAGCCGCGCTTCGATTTCCCCCAGCTCGATACGGAAGCCACGGATCTTCACCTGATGGTCGATGCGGCCCCGGTACTCGAGCACGCCATCGGCGCGATAACGGCTCAGGTCACCCGTGCGATAGAGACGTTCGCCATTTGTGGAAAACGGGTTGGGCACGTACTTCTCGGCGGTCATCGCCGCGCGGCCGAGATAGCCACGGGTGATACCCGCGCCGCTCAGGTACAGCTCCGCCGATACGCCTTGGGGCACCGCTTGCAGGTCGGCGTCCAGCAAGTAGCTGGCGGTGTGTTTGAGCGGCCGGCCGATGTTTGCCGTACCGCCAGCAGTGCGGCGGGTCCAGGTGGAATAGGTGGTGTCTTCCGAAGGGCCGTAGAGGTCGTAGACGTGCTCAATCCCGCCTTTCAAATGTGGGAGCGAGCTTGCTCGCGATAGCGACCCTTCGGCTGGCTCCTGTGTGACTGACTCACCGCCATCGCGAGCAAGCTCGCTCCCACAGTACAGGGCGTCCACCAAACTTTGTTTCAAGGGCTCGCCCGCCAGGTTGATGATGCGCACACTGGCCGGAATCTCACCGCTATGCTGCAACGCGGCGATGGCCGAGGGCACGGTGTTGATCAGGCGCACCTGATCCCGGGCCGGCAGTTGCGGCAACTCCAGCGCGTTGCGGGCGATGATCAGCGAGCCGCCGTTGGCCAGGGTCACGAACAGCTCCCACACCGACAGATCGAAGCACACCGACGTCGACGCCAACACGCCCTGGATGTCGTCGCGGCTGTAGACGGACTTGGACCAGTCGATCAGCGCCAGCACGTTGCGATGGGCAATCGCCACGCCCTTTGGCTTGCCGGTGGAACCGGAGGTGTAGATCACGTAGGCGAGGTTGTCTGGGATGACCTGGGTGTGCGGGGCGCTCAGCGGGTAGTGCGTCAAATCGAGCTGATCGAGCATCAACACAGCGGTCTCGGCCGGAACGCTCAGCGTCGTCGCCACGGCTTGTTCAGTCAGCAGCACCCGCGCACGGCTGTCCTCGAGCATGTAGGCCACGCGTTCGGTCGGGTAGTCCGGGTCCAACGGCACGTAGGCGCCACCGGCCTTGAGCACCGCCAGCAAGGCGATCAGCAGCTGCTCGGAGCGCGGCATTGCCACGCCCACTCGCACTTCCGGGCCCACCCCCAGTTCGATGAGTCTATGGGCCAGGCGATTGGCCTGAGCGTCCAGTTCGCGGTAGCTCAGGCGCGTGTTGGCGAAGGTCACCGCCAGGGCCTCTGGCGTGGCTTGAACCTGACGCGCGATCATCTGGTGAATGCACAGCGCTCGCTCGAACGCTGCATCAACCGGGTTCCAGTCATGGGTCAGGCGCTGATGCTCATCGAACTCAAGCATCGACAGCTCACCCAGGCAGCGCTCGCCATCAGTCATCTGCCCCAACAGTTGGGTCAGATGCGCCGCCAGGCGCGCCACGCTGGCGGGCTCGAAACTGGCCCGCTGGTAGCTCATGTGCACTGACAACTGCCGATCCAGGCCCACCAACAGCGTCAACGGGTAGTTGGTCTGCTCCTGGGTGGCCACCGGGCCGAAGCGCAGGCCATCCGGCGCGCCCTGCTCCAGGGCCTGGGCAATCGGGTAGTTCTCGAACACCAACAGGCTGTCGAACAGCGCTTCACCGCCCTGCCCGGCCCAGCGCTGGATGTCCAGCAACGCGGTGTGCTCGAACTCCCGCAGCGCCAGGTTGTGCCCTTGCACCGTTTGCAGCCAACTGTCCAGGGACTGCTCTGCTCGCGGGCTGGCGATCACCGGCAAGGTGTTGATGAACAGACCGATCTGCTGCTCGATACCGGGCAAATCCGCCGGGCGCCCGGCCACCGTTGCGCCGAAGGCCACGGTGTCTTTGCCGGTGTAACGCTGCAACAGCAGCAGCCATGCCGCCTGCACCAAGGTGTTGACGGTGACTTTCGAGGCACGGGCGAAGGCCTCCAGGCGGCGCGTCAGCGTTTCGTCCAACACCTGCTTGTGATCGCCATAACCGCCATCGACCTGCGCCGGCTTCGGCATGACGTCGGCCAGGCGCGTCGGGGTCTCCAGGCGTTGCAGCGCAGGCGTCCAGAACGCTTGGCTGGTGGCCGCGTCCTGGCGTTGCAGCCAGGCAATGTAATCGCGATAACGACCGGCCGGACGAGCCACGCTGTCACCCCGGTAATGCTGCAACACTTCACCGAGCAACTGCGCGCTGCTCCAGCCATCCATCAGGATGTGATGGTTGGTGTAGATCAGGTGATGACGCTCAGTGCCGGTGCGCACCAGCACCAGGCGCATCAGCGGCGCCTGGGTCAGGTCCACGCCGTGGGCATGTTCCTCATCGGCGAGGGTTTGCAGGGCGTCCTCAATACCAGCATGCCCGCTCCAGTCGAGCACACGGAACGGCACCTCGACCCGGCGCTGCACGATCTGCACTGGCTGTGCCAGATCGCCCTGCCAGAAGAAGCCGCTGCGCAGGATGTCATGGGCATCGACTACTGCTTGCCAGGCCGCCCGGAAGCGTTGCGGATCGACGCCTTCGACGTCGAGGCGCAGCTGGTTGATGTAGTCGCCGCTGCCCTGCTCTAGCAAGGTATGAAACAGCATGCCCTGCTGCATCGGCGACAGTGGGTAGAGGTCGTCGATGGCCTGGGGGTGTGGGACCAGTGTGTCCAGTTGCGCCTGGGTCAACCGCGCCAGGGGGAAATCCGACGGCGTCACGCCACCGCTGTGGTGGTCGCAGCAATGGGCGATGAGCGCCGTGAGTTCTTGCACATAGTCATCGGCCAGGCGCTGGATGGTCGCGGCGTTGAACAGGTCAGCGCTGAAGGTCCAGCTCAAGTCCAGCTCGCCGCCGAACACTTGACCATCGAGGGCCAGCGGACTGCCTAACGGGCCCTGCAGGTTCACTTCTTCGCCGCCGCGCTCAGTGGTTGGCACGAACAAAGCATCGTCGGCCGCGTCGAAACTGCCGTCGAACTGACCGAGGTAGTTGAAGGTCAGTTGCGGTTTCGCCAAGCCTTGCAGGGTATGACGCGCACGTTCATCGCCCAGGTGCGCCAAGGCGCCGAAGCCAATGCCCTTGTTGGGGATGGCGCGCAGTTGTTCCTTGATCTGCTTGAGCGAGGCGCCAAGATCGGCAGCCGGGGTCAGTTTCGCGGGGAACAGGCTGGTGAACCAGCCGACGGTCCGGCTCAGGTCGACGTGGGCGAACAGATCTTCACGGCCGTGGCCTTCGAGTTGCACCCAGACACTGTCCGCGCCGGTCCAGCGCACCATCACCCGCGCCAGTGCGGTCAGCAACAGGTCGTTGACCTGAGTGCGATAGGCCGCCGGGGCTTGCTGCAACAGTTGTCGGGTGAGGGTTTTGTCCAGTGCCGTACGGATCGTCACGGCTTGGCTATGCTGCTGGCCGCCCTGGGGATTGTCACATGGCAACCCCGAGGCGCCTTGCAACTGTTGCTGCCAAAAGCCCAGTTCAGCCTGCAAGGGGGCGCTGGCGGCATAGTCCTGCAACGCTGCGGTCCAGGCTTTGACCGCGCTGGTCTTGGCCGGCAGTTGCACCGCCGTGCCCGCCAGGGTCTGGCGATAGGCACTTTGCAGGTCTTCGAACAGAATCCGCCAGGACACACCGTCCACCACCAGGTGATGGACGATCAGCAGCAGCCGCTGCGTGCCGTCGGCGAGGTTCGCCAGCAGCCCACGGATCAGCGACCCGCCGTCCAGTTGCAGGCTGCGCTGGGCCTGATTGCCCAGCACTTCCAGTTCGGCGAGATCAGCGACCTCGGCTTGCCACAGCAACGTGCCGGCGGCCTGCGCCTCGACCTCACGATAACGCGCGGTCCAGCCTTCGCCCTGCTCGATAAAGTCCAGGCGCAAACTGTCATGGTGCACGATCAGCGCGCCCAAGGCCCGCTCCAGTGCCTGGGCATCCAGCGCCTGGGTCGGCTTGAGCATCACCGATTGGTTCCAGTGATGGCGGTCAGGGATCGGCTGGGCGAAGAACCACTGATGAATCGGCAGCAGCGCGGTTTCGCCGGTTACCGGTTGCTGGTCGATCGCTTGCAGCGGTGCGCCGGTCTGCGCCACGGCGGCCAGGGCCTCGATGGTCTGGTGCTGGAACAGATCCTTCGGCGTGAAGTGAATACCCACCAGCCGGGCGCGACTGACCACCTGGATCGAGACGATGGAATCGCCGCCCAGTTCGAAGAAGTTATCCCGCAGGCCAACTTGCTCGAGCTTGAGCACGTCCTGCCAGATCGACGCCAGTTGCTGCTCCAGCTGGCTGCGCGGCGCCACATAGGTGTGCTGCAAGTGGCTGACGTCGGGCTTGGGCAGGTTCTTGCGGTCGAGCTTGCCGTTGGGGGTCAGCGGCAAGCGTTCAAGCAGCAGCAGATAGGCCGGGACCATGTGCGCCGGCAGGGTCGCCTTGAGCTGTTCGCGCAGGTGCTCGGCGAAATCCTTCGGCGCGGGTGCATCAGCCACCACATAGGCAACCAGACGCTTGCCGCTGCCAGCAGCACCTTCCTGAGCCACCACCACCGCTTCGCGCACACCCTCAAGGGCTTGCAGACTGGCTTCGACTTCACCCAGTTCGATGCGGAAGCCTCGGATCTTCACTTGATTGTCGATGCGATCGAGGTAATCGAACGTGCCGTCGGCGCGCTGGCGCACCAGATCGCCAGTGCGGTACAGCAAGCCGCCTGCAGCGCTGAATGGATCAGCGACAAAGCGCTCGGCCGTCAGGCCCGGACGGTTCAGGTAACCCCGGGCCAACCCGCTGCCGCCCAGGTACAGTTCACCGGCCATGCCTTGGGGCAGCAGGTTCAGATCAGCGTCCAACACGTAGGCACTGCGGTCGCCGATGCGGCTGCCGATGGGCGCATACGCGGCGCCGCACGCCACCTCGCGGCCGGCCTTCCAGATCAGCGGCGTGACCACGGTTTCGGTCGGGCCGTAGCCGTTGATGATGAAGTCCGGATCCAGGGCGCGCTTGACCCGTTCGAAACTGGCGTTAGGCACTGCATCGCCGCCGAAGCAGTAGATGCGCACCTTTGGCGGGTTGCCCTCGCGCTCGGCGTGTTCGGCCAGTTGTTGCAGGTACACCGGCGGGAACGCCACCACCGTCACGCCGTGCTCGCGCATCGCGTTGTAGGTCTGCTCCGGGGTCCACAGGCTGTCATCGCGAATCAGCAGCGAGGCACCGTGGGTCAGGCTGGTGAGCCAGCGCTCATGGGCGCCGTCGAAGGCGAAGGACATGAAATGGAATTCGCAATCGCTGTCGCGCATCTCGTAGCGCTCGCCAATGGCCTGGCAGTGCATCGCCAGCGGACCATGGGCCACGCTCACGCCCTTGGGGTTGCCGGTGGAACCGGAGGTGTAGATCACGTAGGCGAGGTTCTGCGGATCGACAGTGATCGATGGTGCATCCGCCGGCTGCCGGCTCAGGTCCAGGCGATCGAGTTCCAGCACCTGGGCGGCGGCGTCCAGGGGAAGTTGCGCCGACACCCGGGAATCGGTGAGCAACAGCGCCAGCCCTGAATCCTCGATCAGGTAGGCCAGGCGTTCACGGGGGTAGCTGGTGTCCAACGGCACGTAGGCAGCGCCGGCCTTGAGCACCGCCAGCAGCGCGACAATCACCCCTTCGCTGCGCGGCAGGGCCACGCCGACCCGGGTTTCCGGGCCCACGCCACGGGCGATCAGGGCATGGGCCAGTTGGTTGGCCCGGCGGTCGATCTCGCCATAGCTGAAGCGCTGACCGTCGAAGATCACCGCCGTGCTGTGCGGTTTTAGCGCCGCCAAATGGGCGATGCGCTGGTGTACGGCGATGTCGGTCGGGTATGGCTGCGGGTGGTTGGCAGCCTGTTGTGCCCGGTGTTCCTCGTCATTGGCCAGGGCGATCTCGCCGAGGCGACGCTCGGCGGAGTCGGCAAACCGCTCCAGCAGGTGCAGCAGTTGCCCGCTCAAGCGCTCAATGGTCGCGACGCTGAAATGCGCCTGGTCGAAACTCATGTGCAGCGCCAGCGTTTCGCCCAAGGTCACGCCCAGGGTCAGCGGGTAGTGCGTCTGATCCTGGTTGGCGACTTCGCCGAACACCACGCCTTGGGCGGTGCCGCGTTGCAACGCCGCGGAAATCGGGAAGTTCTCGAACACCAGCAGGCTGTCGAACAGCGCGCCACCGCCCTGCCCGGCCCAGCGCTGGATGCTCGCCAGCGGCGTGTGCTCGAACTCGCGCAGGCTCAGGTTCTGCGCCTGCACGGCGGCCAGCCAGGCCGCGACCGTCTGGTCCGGACGCGAGCCTGCGATCACTGGCAAGGTGTTGATGAACAGCCCGACCTGCTGCTCGATGCCCACCAGCTCCGCCGGCCGCCCGGCCACGGTGGTGCCGAACGCCACGCAGGCGCTGCCGGTATAACGCTGCAACAGCAACAGCCACGCCGCTTGCACCAGGGTGTTGACGGTGACTTTCTGCTGGCGGGCGAACGCGTTGAGCCGTTCCGTGCGCGGCGCGTCTAGCGTGTAATGTTTGAGCGCATGAGCGCTTTCGCTGCGCACTTCTGCACTCGCCGCCGCAGCGTTGGCAAGCACGGTCGGCTCCTGCAGGTCGGCCAGTTGCTCCAGCCAGAACGCTTCGCTAAGGGCCGCGTCCTGGCGCTGCAACCATTGGATGTAATCGGCGTAGCGGCTGACCGGGCGCGGTGGCTGTTGACCGGCATAGCGCTGCAGGACTTCGCCGAGCATCTGCGCGCTGCTCCAGCCGTCCATCAGGATATGGTGGTTGGTGAAGATCAGGTGATGACGCGCATCGCTCAACTGAATCAGCGTGACCCGCAGCAGCCCGGCCTGGGTCAGGTCGAAGCCCTTGGCCAGGTCAGCGGCAATGAAATCCTCGAGGGCCTGGGCGGCGTCATGGCGCTCGCGCCAATCGAGCAAGGTGTAGGGCAACACCAGACGACGGTGGATGATCTGCAATTGCTCGTGCAACTCGCCCTGCCAGATGAAACCGCTGCGCAGGATCTCATGGGCGTCCACGGTCGCCTGCCATGCGGCGCGGAAACGCTCGGGGTCCAGGCCGTCGACATCCACGCACAATTGGTTGATGTAGGTGCCGGTGCCCTGCTCGTAGAGGGTATGAAACAGCATGCCCTGCTGCATCGGCGACAGGGGATAAATGTCTTCGATAGCGCCAGCCGGCACCGGGATCGCGTCCAGCTGCGCCTGGGTGATGCGCGCCAGCGGGAAGTCCGACGGCGTGGCGCCCATGACATCGGCCGAGCAGCAATGGCCAATCAGCGCTTCCAGTTCGCGGGCATAGTCATCGGCCAGGCGGGCGATGGTCGCCTCGTTGAATTGCTGATCGCTGAACGTCCAGCGCAAGTCGAGCTCACCGTCGTAGACCTGGCCCTCGATGCCCAGCCAGTTGTCCAGCGGCGCATCAGGGCTCTGCTCGAGCCCGGCGCTTTCGCTCGCCGGGCTGAACAGCGCGCCCTCGCGGGCATCGAAACTGCCATCGAACTGGCCGAGGTAATTGAAAGTGATGCACGGCAATGGCAAGGCCTTGAGACAGACCTGTGAAGTGTCGTCGCCGAGGTAGCGCAGCACACCGAAACCGATGCCCTTGTTCGGGATCGCCCGCAGTTGCTCCTTGATCTGCTTGATCGCGGCCCCGACGTTATCGGCCGGTGTCAGGCGCACTGGGAACAGACTGGTGAACCAGCCCACCGTACGGGTCAGATCGACGTCGCTGAACAACTCTTCGCGGCCATGGCCTTCCAGTTGGATCAGGGTGTCGGCATGCCCGGTCCAGCGGCAGATCACCCGTGCCAGGGCGGTCAGCAGCAGGTCATTGACCTGGGTGCGATACGCTGCGGGAGCCTGTTGCAGCAGTTGCTGGGTGAGGGTTTTGTCGAGACGGCTGTGCAGCACTTTGGCGTAACGGCTTTGCCGGCTGCCTTGGGGGTTATCCCAGGGCAGATCCACCACCGCGCCTTGCAGTTGCTGCTGCCAGAATGTCAGTTCGGCCTGCACGCTTTCAGTGCTGGCGTAGGCCTGCAAATGTTCGCCCCAGGCCTTGTAGGCGCTGGTCTTGGCCGGCAACTTGATAGCGCCGCCGGCGCTGGCCTGTTGATAAGTCCGTTGCAGGTCTTCCAGCAGGATGCGCCACGACACACCGTCCACGGCCAGGTGGTGCACGGCCAATAACAGACGCTGACTGCCATCGGCCATGCTCGCCAGTACCGCACGCAGCAGCGGGCCATTTTGCAGATCCAGGCTGCACTGGGCCTTGGCACAGAGCTCTTCCAGCTCGGCGGCGCTCAGGTTGTCCGCCGTCCACAGCAGCTCAGGGTCGACCACCACCGGTGCCACCTCGGCACGCCAGCCGTCGGGGGTTTCGACGAAGCGCGAACGCAAGGCATCGTGATGCGCCAGCAGCGCGTTGAGGGCCTGTAGCAGTGCCGGTGCCTGCAACGGTAGATGGCTGCGCAACAGGACGGCCTGGTTCCAGTGGTGACGCTGGGCAATGGCGTCCTCGAAAAACACCTGCTGGATGGGCAGCAACGGCAGCCCGCCAATGACCGGTCCCTGATCGATGACCAGCCCACTGCCGCCCTGCTGCGCGACGCTCGCCAGGCCTTGCACGGTTTGATGCTGGAACAGATCACGGGGAGTGAAATGGATCCCTGCCTGCCGCGAGCGGCTGACTACCTGGATCGAGATGATCGAGTCGCCGCCCAGCTCGAAAAAGTTGTCGGTCAGGCCGACCTGCTCCAGCTTGAGCACGTCCTGCCAGATGGCCGCGATGCCTCGTTCCAGTTCGCTGCGGGGCGCGATAAAGGCCTGCTGCAACTGGCTGGCATCGACTGAAGGCAGGGCCTTGCGGTCGAGCTTGCCGTTGGGGCTCAGCGGCAAGTGCGCAAGGAACAGCAACTGAGTCGGCACCATGTAATCCGGCAGGCGCTCCTTGAGTTGCGCCTTGAGGGTTTCCCGCGCCGCGCCCTGCTGCTCGGCCGAGGCCGACACCAGCGCTGCGTCCTTGGGCACCACATACCCCACCAGTTGCAGGCTGCTGCCGCCCTGCACCGCCAGCACGACGGTTTCGCTGACCGCATCCAGCTCCAGCAGGCGTGCTTCGACCTCCCCCAGCTCGATGCGCAAACCGCGGATCTTCACTTGATGGTCAACGCGACCGACGTATTCGATCTGGCCCAAGGTGTTGAAACGCGCCAGGTCGCCGGTGCGATACAGGCGCGCGCCAGTGGTGGAAAACGGATCAGGGATGAACCGTTCGGCGGTCAAGGCCGGGCGCTGGAAGTAACCGCGCGCCAGTAATTCGCCGCCAATCAGCAGCTCGCCGATCACCCCCACCGGGGTGGGTTCAAGGTGTGCATCGAGCAGATAGGTGTGACGGCCTGGCAGCGGTTGACCAATGGGCAGGGTCAGCGGCAGCGGCCGGCGATTGAAGACGTAATCGCTGCAATCGAGGGTGGTGGCGGTGACCGTGGCTTCGGTCGGGCCGTAGGTGTTGAGCAGCTTGACCTGCTCCAGCCCGGCCCGGCGCCAGGCCTGCACGCCTTCGGGTGGCATGGCTTCACCACCGCTGTGCACCTGGCGCAGCGCCGCGTAGTCACGCGGACCGACAGCGGCGAACTCCTTGGCGATCATGTTCCAGTAGGCAGTGGTCAGGTCCATGACCGTGATGCCCTGCTCGACGATCTGGCGGTACAGGGTTTCGCTGTCCCACACCTCGTTGCCACGCAGCAGCACCGAGGCGCCGCAGGTCAGCGGGCCGAACAGCTGCTCGCCAAAGGCATCGAAGTTGAACGTGGCGAATTGCAGCACGCAATCGGCACTGCTCAAGGCGTAATAGTGCTGCGAGGCGAACGCATGCTTGCTCAGCGCGCCGTGACTGATACCGACGCCCTTCGGGCGCCCGGTCGAGCCGGAGGTGAACATCACGTAGGCCAGGTTCTCGGCCCATACCTTGCGTTGCAGATTGCCTGGCTCGGCACCCTCCCAGGACTCGGCCTGATCCAGGCACAGGCAACGCACGCCCTCGGGTACGGGCAGGCGTTCCAGCCAATGGCTCTGGCTCAGGAGCAAACGGCTGGCGCTGTCTTCGATCATGAACCGCAGGCGCTCAGCCGGGTACTGAGGGTCCAGCGGCACGTACGCACCGCCGGCCTTGAGCACGGCAAGAATGGCGACCACCAGCTCCAGGCTCCGATCGACAGCGATGCCCACCAGCACGTCAGGACCGACACCCTCGGCCACCAACGTGCGCGCCAGGCGATTGGAGCGAGCGTTGAGCTGGCCATAGGTCAACCGTTGTCCATCACAGATCAAGGCGATGGCGTCCGGGCTGCGCTCAGCTTGCGCCTCGAACAGTTCATGCACCGGGCGCTCGCTCGGCCAGGTCGTGTCGTGGCGCCCCCACTCGGTCACCAACTGGCGATATTCGGCCGGAGCCAGCAACGCCAGCTCGCCGACGCGCTGCTGCGGGTCGTTGACGATGTTGCGCAACAGCAACGTCCAGTGCCGGGCCATGCGCTCGATGGTTTCGGGGTTGAACAAGTCACTGGCGTAGGTGAACGCCGCATGCAAGTGCCCGGCCTTTTCGTAGGTGTCCAGGCTCAAGTCAAACTGGGTACTGCGGGACTCCCACTCGATGACGCCCAGCTCCAGGCCGCTGCCGACTTTCAGCGTGGTGACGTCGGCCACTTCCGGCTGGTGGTTGTACATCACCTGGAACAGCGGGTTGTAGCTCAGGCTGCGCTCAAGCTTCAGCGCCTCGACCAGCCGTTCGAAGGGCAGATCCTGGTGGGCCTGGGCGCCGAGGGCGGTTTCCTTGATGTCTCGCAGCAGGTCGCCGAGGCGGGCCTGGCCATCCAGTTGCACCCGTAACACCTGGGTGTTGACGAAAAAACCGATCAGCCCTTCGATTTCCCGGCGGTTGCGGTTAGCGATCGGCACGCCGACCCGCAGGTCGTCTTGTCCGGTGTAACGGTGCAGCAGGATATTGAACGTGCCCAGCAACAGCATGAACAGGGTCACCCCATGCTGCCGGGCAACGCCGCGCAGTTGCTCGACCAGCGCAGCCTCCACCACATGCTCCAGGCGACGTCCGCGATAGCTCGGAAGTACTGGGCGTGGATAGTCGATTGGCAGCTCCAACACCGGGTGCTCGTCACCCAGTTGCGCCTGCCAGTAATCGAGTTGACGCTGCAGCTCGCCGGCCTCCAGCCAGCGCCGCTGCCACAGGGCATAGTCGCTGTACTGGATCGGCAAATCGGCCAGCTGCGGGGCAACGCCCGCTTCATGGGCGTCGTAGAAACGGATGAATTCGTCGATCAGCACGTTCATCGACCAGCCGTCGGAGACGATGTGGTGCAAAGTCAACAGCAGCACGTGTTCCTGGTCATCGAGCTTGAGCAATTCGACCCGCAGCAAGGGGCCGCTGGACAAGTCGAAAGGCTGCAGCGATTGCGCCTCGGCGGCCCGGCGCACCGCCTGCTCGCGCTCGACGGCCGGCAAGTGGCTGAAGTCGGTTTTGCCGATCTCCAGGGGCGCGCTGGTCGGCACCTGTAACAGGCTGTCGTCGGCCTGACGCTGGAACACCGTACACAGGGTTTCATGCCGGGCCACCAGGCTGGCGAACGCTTGCTCCAGCGCCGGCAGGTTCAGTGCACCCTTGAGCCGCACCGCTCCCGGCAGGTTGTAGGCGCCGCTGTCGGGCTCCAGTTGCCAGAGAAACCACATGCGCTGCTGGGCGTAAGACAAGGCCTGGCGATCCTCGGCCTCGACGCCCTGGGGAATGGGAAAACCGCTGAACTCCACGCCCTCCTTGGCCAACGCGGCCAGGAACATCCGGCGCTTGTCCAGGGGCAACCCGATAAACCGGCGAGCAAGTTTCAAGGCGTCTTCAGCATTCATTTCTGGGGTATCCGGAATCAGTGGGCACAAGGCACAAAGGCAAGTCGTCCCTTTAAAACGAATGCAGACCGGAAAAATTAGCGTTTGAGAATTTGTATCAGGAAGGGAGGTAGGACGGGGGGTTCAGAAGGATGCAGACCTAAATGTGGGAGCGAGCAATGTGGGAGCGAGCTTGCTCGCGATGGCGTCGTGTCAGTCAATGAACAGCAAGCTGACCCACCGCTATCGCGAGCAAGCTCGCTCCCACAGGGGACGAATCCCCCCCCAGCCGATGTGGGGCGGCATTTGAATGAGCCGGGAATCAAATCAAGCGCTGATCGCCACCCCATGCCGCCGCTGATGCACGCTCAACTGATCCTTGATCAGCCGCAGCACCCGGGCTTCGTGCTCATGAATGAAAAAGTGCCCGCCGGCCAGCATGTCGACCGAAAAGCTGCCCGACGTCTCGCGGCGCCAGCCAATCAGTTGCTCCGTGGTGGCCTTGTCGGCGGTGCCACCGAGTACGTGCACCGGGCAGTTGAGCAGTGGTCGCACTCGCGGCTGGAAACGTCCGCACAGCAAAAAATCGGCCCGCAGGATCGGCAAGGTCAGGGCCATCAACTCTTCATTGGCCAGGATCTCCTCGCTGGTACCGTTGAGGGTACGCAGTTGTTCGATCAATTCAGCATCGGTTTTCGGCTCGGCGAAACCCCGGTCATAGTCGGCTCGCATTGTCGGTGCCGCGGTGCCGGAGGCAAACAGCGCCACCGGTTCCGGGCCACCGAGCTCACGCAAGGCATGGGCGATTTCGCAGGCCAGCAGCGCACCCAGGCTGTGGCCGAACAAGGCATAAGGTGCCCGGAGCGACGGGAGCAGTTCCCGGGCCAGTTGCATCGCCAACGGGCCCATGTCGGTGTGCAGCGGCTCGTCGAAACGTGCCCCGCGCCCCGGCAGTTCCACCGGCTGCACCTGCAGCCACTGCGGCAACGCGCGCCGCCAGCGGCTGTAAACCATTGCGCTGGCGCCGGAATAAGGCAGGCACAGCAAGGTCAGTTGGGTCACTGCGGTTTTCTCCGATCGGTCGTGTAGGGAAGATAACGAAAACGTAGCCCACAGAATTAATCAAAACCGTTACGTTCGCTCCATCCTCTTCACCCGGCCTTATACTGGCGGCACCTCGACTCACTGCGCCGCACAGGAGAACGCCATGGGCTGGTCCGCCAAGCAATACGTCACCTTCGAACAGGAACGCACCCGTCCGTCCCGGGACCTGCTCGCCGCCATCCCCCCCACCCAGGCCCGTTCGGTGATCGACCTGGGGTGCGGCCCTGGCAATTCCACCGAACTGTTGGTGGAACATTTCAGCGGTGCCACGGTGCGCGGCCTGGACAGTTCCAGCGACATGGTCGACGCCGCGCGCAAGCGTCTGCCCGCAGTGACGTTCGACACTGCGGACATCGGCCGCTGGAACGAGCCCGGGCCGTTCGACGTGATCTTCGCCAACGCGGTGCTGCAATGGCTGCCCGACCACGCCAGCCTGCTGCCGTCGCTGGTGAGCAAACTTGCCCAGGGCGGCAGCCTGGCGATCCAGATGCCCGACACCCTGCACCAGCCGTCCCACCGCTTGATGCGGGAAGTTGCCGCCAACGGTCCTTGGGCCAGTCAATTGGCCGGGGCAGCCGACTCGCGTACGGAAGTGGAGGATGCCAGCACCTATTACTCCATCCTGAAGCCCCACTGCAGTCGCGTCGATGTATGGCGCACCACCTACCATCACCCC
Organism: Pseudomonas sp. Tri1; assembly: GCF_017968885.1. NCBI lineage: Bacteria > Pseudomonadati > Pseudomonadota > Gammaproteobacteria > Pseudomonadales > Pseudomonadaceae > Pseudomonas > Pseudomonas sp. Tri1. Next base: position 4,732,470 of record NZ_CP072913.1, read on the forward strand.
TTGGCCGGCGGCGCCGCAGGCGTGGTGGAGTGGTTCAAGGGCAGCGGCTTGCGGCCCTTTCTCGAACCGCTGGACGAGACGCAACGCGAGCAGTACCTGGCGCACTACCTCAAGGCGATCGAACAGGCTTACCCGCCCCTGGAAGATGGGACCGTGCTGCTGCCGTTTCCCCGGGTATTCATGGTCGCGACACGCTAGGGCGAGGGTCGATGACGCAGCGACGAGGGCCTAAATTTCGGCTCCAGGCCCTCGTTACCTGCTAAGACCAAAACCCACAAGAGTGACCGCCGTGGACCTGCAAACCATCCTGGGCAAGCTGTTCGCCAATGCCGGCGCCGTTGGCATCGAAGGCGTTTTCCAATTCGTGTTCGGCCCGCATCAGGCGTATTGGTCCGAGGTCAGGGCCAACAGCCACACCCAGGCCGGGCGGCACACCCGCCCTGACGTGACCATCGAAGTGGCGGAAAAGGATTTCCTCGGGATCATGGCCGGCATGGCCAACGTTGAAGAACTGTTTGCCAGCGGTCGCCTGAAGATCGGCGGCAACATGGGCCTGGCGACGTTGCTGCCGCAGATCATCGACCATGCCCGGCATGGCGGTGGCGTGGCGGAAAAGGTCGACATGAACAAGCGCTACCCCACCCCACCACGCTTTAGCGAAACACTCACCGCCAGCCTGCCGGTCCAACGTAGCGTGGAGCGTCGGCCCCGCAGTGGGCTGTCGGTGCAGGAGTTCCAAGCGCGTTATTTGCCACAAGGTATTCCGCTGGTCATCAGCGACGCCTTGCAGGACTGGCCGTTGTTCAAGCTCAGCCGCGAAGAATCCCTGGTGCATTTTGCCGAGCTGCAAGGCATCACCCGCCACGGCGACTACGTGAAGAAAACCTTCTCCACCGAGCGGGATTTCCGTTCCACGTCCATGGCCGACTTCATTGCCTCCCTGGACAGCCCGGCGGTCAAGGGCAGTGACGGCGAGCCACCGGCCTACATGGGCAACAACATCCTGCCAGCGCAGTTGATCGAGCAGATCAACTACCCGCCCTACTTCGACCGCTCGCTGTTCATCCCACCGCGCATCTGGATCGGCCCCAAGGGCACCCTTACACCGCTGCACCGCGATGATACCGATAACCTGTTCGCCCAGGTCTGGGGCGAGAAAACCTTCACCCTCGCCGCCCCCCATCACCGCGAAGCCCTCGGCACCTGGTCCACGGCGCCCCAGGGCGGGCTGGACGGTTGTGATTTCAACCCGGATGCGCCGGACTACCAACGCTTCCCCAACGCTCGCGACGTGACTTTCATACGGGTGACGCTGGGGGCCGGGGACTTGCTGTTTCTGCCGGAAGGCTGGTTTCATCAGGTGGAGTCGGTGTCCACGTCGTTGTCGGTGAATTTCTGGGTGAATTCGGGGCGGGGTTGGTAATGGTGAAGACTGTTTCACCTAAATGAACTCTGCACGCCTCACGCCAGTCAGCAGGTAAGGCCCTCCGTTCAAGGTGCTAAACCATGCAGATATCCCTCGCCCAACAAGTCGCCCTCGTTACCGGTGCCAGTTCCGGCATTGGTGCCGGCTGCGCCAGGGCATTGGCGGACGCCGGGGCCGCCGTGGTACTCAACTACCATTCCAGCGCCGGCCCGGCCGAAGACCTGGCCCGTGAAATCAACGACAACGGCGGCCGCGCCATCGCCGTCGGTGCCGATGTAGCAAAGGAGCAAGACGTCGAACGGCTGTTCGCCCAGACCCTCGAAGCCTTTGGCTCGCTGGACATCCTGGTGGCCAATTCCGGCCTGCAAAAAGACGCCGCCGCCGTCGACATGAGCCTGGAAGACTGGAACACCGTGATCGGCACCAACCTCACCGGCCAATTCCTCTGCGCCCGCGCCGCCCTGCGGATTTTCACCCGTCAGGGCATTCGCCAGGGCGTGTCCCGGGCCGCTGGCAAGATCATTCACATGAGTTCGGTGCACCAGCGCATTCCCTGGGCCGGCCACATCAACTACGCCGCGTCCAAGGGCGGTGTCGATCAACTGATGCAGAGCCTGGCCCAAGAGAGCAGCCACCAACGCATCCGCATCAACAGCATCGCCCCCGGCGCGATCAGCACAGCCATCAACCGCGAGGCCACCGAGGGCGAGCAGGAGCAGAAATTGCTGGAGCTGATTCCCTACGGTCGCGTGGGTGACGTGGAAGACGTCGCCAACGCGGTGGTCTGGCTGGCGTCGGACTTGTCCGATTATGTGGTGGGCGCCACGTTGTTCATCGATGGCGGGATGAGCCTTTACCCGGGGTTTCGCGGCAATGGCTAACGACCACGAACCACAAAGCCCCATCGAAAACCACGGCATCATCGGCGACATGCGCACTGCTGCGCTGGTCAATGACCGCGGCAGTGTCGACTTTTTCTGCTGGCCGGAATTCGACAGCCCATCGCTCTTTTGCTCGCTGCTGGACACCCCGGAGGCGGGCATTTTCCAACTCGCGCCCGACCTGCCGGATGCCCGTCGCCAACAAATCTACCTGCCCGACACCAACGTGCTGCAAACCCGCTGGCTGAGCGACGGCGCCGTGGTGGAAGTCACCGACCTGCTACCCATCGGCGACAGCGAGGATGATCTGCCGGTGTTGATGCGCCGGGTGCGCATGACTGTCGGCAGCACAACATTTCGCATGCGCTGCGCGGTGCGCCACGACTATGCCCGGGCAGTCACCACCGCGCGCCAGGACGGTGCCCACATCTGTTTCGAGGCGTCGGGGCAGCCGAGCCTGCGCTTGTGCGCCGATCAGCCCATGAGGCTGGACGGCAACGCGGCGGTGGCCGAATTCACCCTGGAACAGGGCCAGAGCGCCGAGTTCCTGCTCGGCGGCATCGACGACCCACGACTGCAGGATGACGTCAGCACAATATGCCTGGAGCGGACCCTGGCGTTCTGGCGCGGCTGGATCGGCCAATCCACCTATCGGGGGCGTTGGCGGGAAATAGTCAACCGCTCCGCCCTTGCGCTGAAACTGCTGACCTCGCGCAAACACGGCGCGATCCTCGCCGCCGCCACCTTCGGCCTGCCGGAAACCCGCGGCGGCGAACGCAACTGGGATTACCGCTACACCTGGATCCGCGACGCCTCGTTCACGGTCTACGCATTCATGCGCCTGGGCTTCGTCGAAGAAGCCAATGCTTATATGCGCTGGCTGCGCGGGCGGGTCAGCGACTGCTGTGACCAGCCGGTCAAACTCAACATTCTCTACGGCCTGGACGGTCGGCTGGAGCTGCCGGAAACCGAGTTGCCGCACTTGAGCGGTTTTGGCGGTGCACAGCCGGTGCGCATCGGCAACCTCGCCTACCAACAGGTGCAATTGGACATCTTCGGCGAGCTGATGGACGCGGTGTACCTGGTCAATAAATACGGCGAAGCCATTTCCCACCAAGGCTGGAAACACACCGTCGACGTGGTCGACCAAGTGTGCGAGGTCTGGCAGGACAAGGATGTGGGCATCTGGGAGATGCGCGGTGAGACACAACACTTTCTGCATTCGCGACTGATGTGCTGGGTCGCCGTCGACCGCGCTATCCGTCTCGCCGAAAAACGCTCCCTGCCCGCCCCGTTCGCCCGCTGGGACGAGACCCGCCAGGCGATTTACCAAGACATCTGGAACAATTTCTGGAACGAGGAACACCAGCATTTCGTCCAGCGCCTGGGCAGTACCGCCCTCGACGGCGCGATGCTGTTGATGCCCTTGGTGCGCTTCGTCAGCGCCCGCGATCCGCGCTGGCTGTCCACACTGGACGCCATTGAGAAAAGCCTGGTGCGCGACGGCATGGTGTATCGCTACCGCAACGACGACAGCCCCATCGACGGTCTCGGCGGCATCGAAGGCTCCTTCGCCGCCTGCTCGTTCTGGTACGTCGAATGCCTCGCCCGCGCCGGCCGCGTGGAAAAAGCCCAGCTGGAATTCGAACAACTGCTGCGCTACGCCAACCCGCTGGGGCTGTACGCCGAAGAGTTCGACAGCCACGGTTACCACTTGGGCAATACACCCCAGGCCTTGACCCATCTGGCGTTGATCAGCGCGGCGAGCTTTCTGGACCGCAAGTTGAGCGGGGAGAAGAATCATTGGCAGCCGTGAACCGGGTTGTTGTGATCGTTCCCACGCTCCCGCGTGGGAACGATCAAAAAAGTGGTGTGCCTGTTAGGACGCCGGCTCTGCTAACTCAATGTCATCCAACGCCCGATTGGCCAACAACGTCCCCAGTTCAATCAACTGCTGAATCCCCAACGCCACATGCCGCCGCGACCCTTCCAGTTCGAACGCCAGATCACTGACCATGGCATTGGCCGAAGCCAGGGTTTCGCTGAGGCTGGTCAGTACCGATTCGGTGTTGAGGCCCGGGACCACTGAAAAGACCTGGCCGTCCTGGGTGTCGGGTTTGGCTGGTGTGGGGGACAAATGGATGTTCAACGCCCGGTCGGCGGCTTCGCGGAGTTTTTTTGTGTCGAGGGTGGTGTAGGCGGAAAGGTTTTCAGCTTTTGGGGGGTTGGGGGTGATCTTGACCATAGTGAAACTCCTGACTTGAAGTTGGAGCTCACCCACCTCGTGACCAAACGAGGGTGGTGGGCTATACGCAGGTTGGTCAACCGGGAAGTCAGGCACCCGGCGCACTCGAAAGTGCCCCGCGCACAGCCCACCGCAAAGCATACCGACAAGCACACAAAAAAGCGCCGACATGCTGAGGTTGGCGCGTGTGCGCCTGACATTGGACGGGCGACCAAACCCGGTCGCTGATTTTGCAGCGACGAGCAAAGCCTATCCCCGCCCTTTCCGAACCGGCAACCGCCGCGACTCGTCAGAAAATTCCGGTTCACCTATTTTTTTGTAGGAACACAACCCCGTGGCGAGGGAGCTTGTTCCCGCTCGGCAGCGCAGCCACCGCAAAATCTCCCTGGCACGAGGGCATTGCAGTATCCCCTCCCCATTTATCGCCACGCCCCGTTACAGGTTGCCAACCCCGCAACCCCCTCCTAAGATCGATGCACTCACGGGTGCAGCGGAGCTGCCCGATAAAAACCCGACTCAAGGATCTGACATGACTCATATCAAACGCTCCATCACCACCCCACCCCGAACAGGCCTGACCCGCGAAGACCTCTGGGAAGGCCAGGACCGGGGCCTGATCAAATGCTGGGAAATCGGTCGCGACCGCGCGGTGAAGTTTCCCGAACTGGCGCAACGCTGCCTGAATGGTGAATTGCCGGTACTGGGCTGGAAAGGTGGCGTGAGCCGCAGCCTGAAGAAAAGCGAAAAATTCGGCTGCCTCAAATACCTCGCCCAGTGGCAAGGCCTGCGCGGTGAAGACCTGGACATCGACCTGTCCCAGGAGCGCACCCTGACCTGCGCCAGCACGAACATGATCGTGACCTTCACACCGGATCGGGCCAAATACGTCAATCAGGAACCCGCCTGACTGCAAACGCGCTGTACCGGAGGCCGACATGAGCTTGAATCCCAAGATCAACTTCGCCGTGACGCCGCTGTTGCGCATCGCCTACGAAGAGCACGGCCCCGCCAGCGGCGAGCCAGTCATTCTGCTGCACGGTTTTCCTTACGACCCGAGGGCCTTCGACGAAGTCGCGCCTGCCTTGGCCGAGCGCGGCTACTGGGTCATCGTGCCCTACCTGCGCGGCTATGGCCCGACCCGGTTCAACAACCCGGCCATCCTGCGCTCAGGCCAGCAAGCGGCGCTGGCCCAGGACCTGCTGGACCTGATGCACGTGCTGGCCATCCCTCAAGCGGCGTTGTGCGGCTACGACTGGGGCGGTCGGGCGGCGTGTATCGTCGCGGCCCTGTGGCCCGAGCGCGTGCGCTGCCTGGTGACCGGCGATGGCTACAACCTGCAGGACATTCCACGTTCCAAGCAGCCGCTGGACCCGCAAACCGAACATCGCCTGTGGTACCAGTACTATTTCCACACCGCTCGGGGCGTCGAGGGCCTGACGCAGAATCGGCGTGAACTGTGTGAGTTGCTCTGGCGCCTGTGGTCACCGACCTGGAAGCGCGGCGCAACCTTGTATCCTTTGAGCGCGCCGTCTTTCGACAATCCGGATTTTGTCGACGTGGTGATCCATTCCTACCGCCATCGCTTCATGTACGCGCCGGGCGACCCGACGCTGGAGTGGATGGAGGAGCGGCTTGCGGCACAACCGACCATCAGCGTGCCGAGCATTTCCCTGTGCGGCGCCGACGACGGCGTTGGGCCCGCGCCGGAACACGATGAAGACGTCGAGCATTTCACGGGGTTCTATGAGCGCCGAGTGCTGGCCGGTGTTGGCCACAATATTCCCCAGGAAGCCCCCGAGGCCACGCTCAGGGCATTGCTGGATCTGCTTGAAGGCTGACCGCGAAGCGCTCGCGATAGGCCTGGGGCGTCACCCCCATGGCCCGCAGGAAACTGCGGCGCAGGGTTTCCTCGCTGCCGAAACCACATTGCACCGCCACTCGCTTGATTGACAATGTCGTGTCTGCCAGCAGGCGGCGAGCGGTTTCCACCCGAATCAACTCCACCGCCCGTGCCGGGGTCTGTCCCGTATCGGCGCGGTAGTGACGCACAAAACTGCGCTCGCTCATGCCCACCTCGGCGGCCAGGTTTGGCAATCCCAAGTCACCGGTGAGGTTTTCGGCGATCCAGGCATGCAGTTCATCAAACCGACTGCCCTGTTTTTGTAGCGACAACGTCACGCTGAATTGCGATTGGCCGCCAGGGCGCTTGAGGAACACCACCAGATGCCGGGCGACCTCCAGGGCCACGGCACGCCCCAAGTCCTCCTCGACCAGTGCCAGGGCCAGGTCGATGCCAGCCGTGACCCCGGCCGAGGTCCACACCGGGCCGTCGTTGATGAAAATCGGGTTGGGTTCGACCCGCAGTTGCGGATGCTGCTCGGCCAGTTGTTCACAGCGAGTCCAGTGGGTGACCACTCGCCGCCCGTCCAGCCAGCCACTGGCGGCCAACAGGAACGCCCCGGTACACACCGACGCCACCCGTCGCGAACGCAGCCCGTGTTCCTTGACCCAGGCCACCAGCGCCGGGTCCTTCGCCGCCTCATACACACCCCAGCCGCCAGCAATGAGCAAAGTGTCGCTGCCTTCAATCGGCAGAGGCTCGGCCAGCAGCGCCAACCCCGCCGAAGACATGACCGCCCCGCCACCGACAGCAATCACCGTCGGTGCGTACGGCAAGGGCAAGCCCTGCTGGCGTGCTAGGTCGTTGGCCGATGCGAAGACCTGCAAAGGCCCAGTGACATCCAGCACTTGCACGTTGGCGAAGGCCAGGACGTGAACGGTTTTCGGCGTGTTTGGCATATTGGCGTAATTCGTGGGCTTATTGGCGTATGCGCCAAATCCTACGAGCCTAAAGTGAAGCCGTCCACCCCCGGGCATCATCCAAAGGAGAAAGCGAGATGACGTTGCAGATCGGTTTGCTGTTATTCCCACAAGTCCAGCAACTGGACCTGACCGGCCCTTATGACGTACTGGCCTCGTTGCCCGACGTGAAGGTCCACCTGATCTGGAAGGACCTGGCGCCGGTCACCGCCAGTACCGGGCTGGTGTTGTTGCCAACCACCACGTTCGAAGACTGCCCGAAGCTCGACGTGATCTGCGTCCCTGGCGGAACCGGCGTCGGCCCCCTGATGGAGGACGAGCAGACGCTCTCCTTTATCAAACGGCAGGCCGCCGAGGCGAAATACATCACCTCGGTGTGCACCGGCTCGCTGGTACTCGGTGCGGCGGGCCTGTTGCAAGGCAAGCGGGCCACCACCCACTGGGCTTACCACAGCCTGCTGCAAACCCTGGGTGCGACACCGGTCAAGGACCGCGTGGTTCGTGATGGCAACCTGTTCACCGGGGGCGGCATCACCGCCGGGATCGATTTTGCCTTGACCTTGGCGGCCGAACTGTTCGACCAGGACACCGCCGAACTGGTCCAACTGCAACTCGAATACGCTCCTGCCCCCCCGTTCAACGCCGGCAGTCCGGACACCGCGCCGACGCGCGTCCTGGAAGAAGCCCACCGGCGTACCGCAGAGTCGTTCCGGGTACGCTCGCAAATCGCCCAACGCGCCGCGGCGCGGTTGGAACTGGCGTAACGATCAGTCCCAGCGCAAATGAAATCCGTGATGAGGGGAGTCTATCCCCTCATCACAAAGGTCATCGGTTCATCACTCTCCCCGGCGATACAGCACCATTCCCGCGTGATACAGCACGCCCTCACGAAAATCCCCATCGGCGGTGAAACCTGTGTCGTCGTGGTATTCGATATGGTCGTCCTGCAGCCAGTAATCGCCCTGGTAAGCGCTTTCACGCAATCCCCGCGCTTCATCGTAGCGTCCGCCCGGCAACAACCGATGGCGAATCACGCCATCAGCCGTCACCCACAGGCCGACAAATTTGTCCTGGTCTCCAAAGGCCTTTCTCATGGGACATCTCCTGTTGGGTAAACCTGGGTTCAGAACGGGCTGGCGGTGGGCCGCACGATCAGTTCGCTGACGTCTACGTCCGCCGGTTGTTCGATGGCGTAGGCGATTGCCCGGGCGATGGCTTCGGCCGGAATGGCGATCCTGCGGAACTCGCGCATTTCGGCACGTCCACCTTCATCGGAAATGCTCTCGGCCAGTTCCGACTCGGTCACGCCGGGGGAAATCACCGTCACGCGCACATCCCCCCCGACTTCCTGACGCAAGCCCTCGGAAATCGCCCGAACAGCAAATTTGGTGGCGCAATACACCGCGGCAGTCGGGCTGACGGCATAGGCACCAATGGACGCGATGTTGATGAACTGGCCGCTGCGCTGGCGCTGCATCAGTGGCAAGCCGGCAGCGATGCCGTGAAGCACGCCACGGATGTTGACGTCGATCATGCGGTCCCACTCCTCGACTTTCAGAGCCTCGAGCTTGGAGAGCGGCATGACCCCAGCGTTATTGATGATCACGTCGACCCGGCCGAACCGCTCGACAGCAAAGTCGATCAGGTTCTGGACGTCATCGCGACGGGTCACGTCCACGGCCTGGCAGACCGCTTGCTGGCCGACGGTTTCGAGTTCGTGTACCAGTGTTTGCAAACGATCGATGCGCCGGGCGCCGAGCACGACACGAGCACCGCGAGCCGCGAGCAGCCGCGCCGCTGCTTCACCGATCCCGCTGCTGGCACCCGTGATGACCACTACTTTGTTTTGAATATCGGACATGATGGTTTCCTCGTCTGGATGTTGGCCCCCGGCGGGAGCGTTTTGACAGCTCCAGATTAGGGAACCGACCCAGGCCCGGGTTAGCCGGATCCTCCTGCGCACTTGCACGATCCTGTAGCTATAAAACCGACTCTGGCCGACAGCCGCACAATCGGTTTTACTAGCGCGGTCCACTTATTTGGCCAGGGAGGTTGATCGGTATGTCGGTATCCACGTCCATCCACATTGCGCCAGACGACGGCGTCAGCCAGCGCCGCGCCGAACTGGCGAGCCTGATGAAGCGCTTTGCGCCCGAATACGGTGTCCACTCTACGGCCATCGAGGCCTTGCACCTGATCCGTAGCGACCAACCGACCGAAGCCTTGCACACCGTGCACAAGCCTGGTTTGTGCGTGATTATCGAGGGGCGCAAGGAAGTGCGCCTGGCGGACGAATGCTACGTGTATGACCCGCTCAATTACCTCGTCGTCTCGGTGACCCTGCCGTTGGCCGGCCAGGTAATTGAAGCCAGCCCTGAACGCCCCTACTTATGCATTCGTCTTGATATCGACCCGGCGCAGATCTGCCGACTGATTGCCGATGCCAGTCCTATCGGCGTACCGGTCGAAAGAACCGGACGCGGTTTGTTCCTGGACCGTATCGATGCGCCATTACTCGACGCGGTGTTGCGCTTGCTGCGGCTGTTGGACAGCCCGGACGATATCGCCACCCTCGCGCCGTTGGCTCAACAGGAGATTTTCTACCGCCTGCTGCGTGGCGCCCAAGGCCAGCGCTTGCACGAAATCGCCATTCCTGACACCCAGACCCATCGCATCAGCCGAGCCATCGAGTGGCTCAATACCCATTACGCCGAGCCGCTGAGCATCGATAGCCTGGCACAAATGATCAATCTCAGCCCTTCGGCGCTGCATCACCGCTTCAAAGCCGTGACGGCCATGAGTCCGCTGCAATACCAGAAACAGTTGCGTCTGCAGGAAGCCCGACGGTTATTGTTGGCAGAGAACAGCGACGTTTCGTCAATCGGCTACAAGATGGGGTATGAAAGCCCTTCGCAGTTCAGTCGCGAGTACAGCCGTCTATTTGGCGCCTCTCCGAGCAAGGACATCGCACGTTTGCGTGCCCAGGCGCTGCAAGCCAGTAGTGCTTGATCCCGCACACAAACAGGATCAGGCAAAACCAGGACAGTATCCGTCTAACGACCAAACCCGCCTCGCCCCTAATCTGAACCCATGCAGCAAGGCAACCGCCCCCGCTGCAACGGGTTCAGCAGATCACGACATCTGAACGACCCGGCACTCAACCCTTGATATGACCGGAGTCTTTACCATGAAAACGTTCAACGCCCTGATCGCCGTTACCACCTTTGCCCTGAGCGCAAGTGCGTTTGCCTTGCCGAGCCAGCAGCAAGACCGTTTCTTCACCCAGGCCTACGACCACCAAGAGCCTGTGGCCGCTGACGGCGCGGATCGTACCCCTGGCGGGCAGACCCTCGCCGCCGATGGCGCGGACCGTACCCCTGGTGGGCAGACCCTCGCCGCCGATGGCGCGGATCGTACCCCTGGTGGGCAGACCCTCGCCGCCGATGGCGCGGACCGTACCCCTGGCGGGCAGACCCTCGCCGCCGATGGCGCGGACCGTACCCCTGGCGGGCAGACCCTCGCCGCCGATGGCGCGGACCGTACCCCTGGTGGGCAGACCCTCGCCGCCGATGGCGCGGACCGTACCCCTGGCGGGCAGACCCTCGCCGCCGATGGCGCGGACCGTACCCCTGGTGGGCAGACCCTCGCCGCCGATGGCGCGGACCGTACCCCTGGTGGGCAGACCCTCGCCGCCGATGGCGCGGACCGTACCCCTGGTGGGCAGACCCTCGCCGCCGATGGCGCGGACCGTACCCCTGGTGGGCAGACCCTCGCCGCCGATGGCGCGGACCGTACCCCTGGTGGGCAGACCCTCGCCGCCGATGGCGCGGACCTTACTATGACGCGGCGCCAGGCATGAGCAGACCAATTTTTTCACAGACGAAAAAAAACCCGCCGAAGCGGGTTTTTTGAGGACCAATTTGACTCCCTGTCTGGCATTCCATGCCTGGTCCAATCATCCATGACCCCAAGCACTCCCTGTACTCAGTGGATGGACATAGATTAGGCCCACCACTGCCTTGGAAAAAGACGAGAAAGCAGTGCCGACGTGTAAGCGTTTCGCTATACAGCGCTTGCGGGGCTTTTTGGCAGGCGAAAAAAAACCCGCCGAAGCGGGTTTTTCCAAGACCATTACGACTCCCTGTCGATAGCCATCCTTGCAAGGTCGATCGTCCCTGATCCTGAGCACTTCCTGTGCTTCAGTGGATGAGTCCAGATTACGCCTCGGATCCAAAGTGCAATAGACGATATAGCTACCATGGCGTGTAAGACATTCGCTATATCGGGTCTTCCGCAAACCCCTAGTCACGCCAGGTGTCGGCGTGTCGGCGGTGTGCGCATCACCGCAGGGGAAAATCAAGACTTGGCCAGGAACGCTTCAATGTTGGCCATCTGCTCATCCCAGCCGCGGCTGTCCATGCGAAAGGCCTTGAGTCGGCGTGCCTCGGGAATATTGTTGAAGCCCGATTCAACCACTTTCAGCAAGGTACCGCCGTCCATGTCTTCGAGTTCGAATTGCACACGTGTTTCTGACTCTTGAGAGTAATCTACCTGCGGCTCAATAGCGTAAGGGTGCCAGCGAAACGAGAACACCCGCTCGGGCTCGACCCGCTCCACCGCCACATCCCAAATGAGGTGTTCATAGCCCGGATACGTGATCTGCCCCTGAGTACGTTCGCCCGCAACAAACCGCTTACCCTCAAGGGCGACACCGAACCATTGGCCAAAGGCCTCGGCATTGGCCAAGGCGCGCCAGACTTGGGAACGCGGCGCCTTGAGCAGGATCTTTCTTTCAATGCGATCGGATGAATACATGGGTCACCTCCTGTGTTCAACAGTAGGCTTGTAAGACCACAAGGCCAACCGGAAAGTTGTATCAGTCCTTCGTCCGGGTACACTCCTCCGGCATTTATCCCCCTCAAGGAGAGATCGACCATGCCCCCACGCTTGCTTCTGGTCCTCGCACCGTTATTTTTTATCACCGCAGCCCAAGCCGATGACTGCGCCAATGCCACCACTCAGGGTGAGATGAACCAGTGCGCGGCCAAAGAGAACAAGGCCGCCGACAGCGAGCTGAACAGCCTGTATAAGCAAATTACAACACGTCTGAAGGACAACCCCGAGGCCAAGCAAATGTTGGTCAAGGCGCAGCGAGCCTGGATCAGCTTCCGTGACGCCGAATGCAACTTTTCTGCCTCCGGGGTCGAAGGTGGCAGCGTCTACCCGCTGATCTATAGCAACTGCATCACCGACCAGACCAAAGCCCGAATCGAAGCGTTCAAGACCTACCTCAAGTGCAAGGAAGGAGATCTGAGCTGCCCAGTGCCCGAAGCTTAACGGTCTGGATGGCAAAATAAGGATGGCCTCTTCAGGTCATCCTTTTTTGCCATGAAATTTTTCAGCAAAAAAACAAAACCCCTACCTGCGTCAGCAGATAGGGGTTTCGGAATTTAATCTTGACGATGACCTACTCTCACATGGGGAAACCCCACACTACCATCGGCGATGCATCGTTTCACTGCTGAGTTCGGGATGGGATCAGGTGGTTCCAATGCTCTATGGTCGTCAAGAAATTCGGTAGCCAGCGCGTGCCTTACGGTCACGTTCCAGCGAATGGGTATGCGATAGTTTGTGTGTTTGCTGCGAACTTTCGGTTCATGTCGTCTTCACACACCGCAATCTGGTGCCCTTTCGGGTCAGCAAATTGCTTGGGTGTTATATGGTCAAGCCTCACGGGCAATTAGTACAGGTTAGCTCAACGCCTCACAGCGCTTACACACCCTGCCTATCAACGTCGTAGTCTTCGACGGCCCTTCAGGGGACTCAAGGTCCCAGTGAGATCTCATCTTGAGGCAAGTTTCCCGCTTAGATGCTTTCAGCGGTTATCTTTCCCGAACATAGCTACCCGGCAATGCCACTGGCGTGACAACCGGAACACCAGAGGTTCGTCCACTCCGGTCCTCTCGTACTAGGAGCAGCCCCTCTCAAATCTCAAACGTCCACGGCAGATAGGGACCGAACTGTCTCACGACGTTCTAAACCCAGCTCGCGTACCACTTTAAATGGCGAACAGCCATACCCTTGGGACCGGCTTCAGCCCCAGGATGTGATGAGCCGACATCGAGGTGCCAAACACCGCCGTCGATATGAACTCTTGGGCGGTATCAGCCTGTTATCCCCGGAGTACCTTTTATCCGTTGAGCGATGGCCCTTCCATACAGAACCACCGGATCACTAAGACCTACTTTCGTACCTGCTCGACGTGTCTGTCTCGCAGTCAAGCGCGCTTTTGCCTTTATACTCTACGACCGATTTCCGACCGGTCTGAGCGCACCTTCGTACTCCTCCGTTACTCTTTAGGAGGAGACCGCCCCAGTCAAACTACCCACCATACACTGTCCTCGATCCGGATAACGGACCTGAGTTAGAACCTCAAAGTTGCCAGGGTGGTATTTCAAGGATGGCTCCACGCGAACTGGCGTCCACGCTTCAAAGCCTCCCACCTATCCTACACAAGCAAATTCAAAGTCCAGTGCAAAGCTATAGTAAAGGTTCACGGGGTCTTTCCGTCTAGCCGCGGATACACTGCATCTTCACAGCGATTTCAATTTCACTGAGTCTCGGGTGGAGACAGCGCCGCCATCGTTACGCCATTCGTGCAGGTCGGAACTTACCCGACAAGGAATTTCGCTACCTTAGGACCGTTATAGTTACGGCCGCCGTTTACCGGGGCTTCGATCAAGAGCTTCGCGTTAGCTAACCCCATCAATTAACCTTCCGGCACCGGGCAGGCGTCACACCCTATACGTCCACTTTCGTGTTTGCAGAGTGCTGTGTTTTTAATAAACAGTCGCAGCGGCCTGGTATCTTCGACCGGCGTGGGCTTACGCAGTAAATGCTTCACCCTCACCGGCGCACCTTCTCCCGAAGTTACGGTGCCATTTTGCCTAGTTCCTTCACCCGAGTTCTCTCAAGCGCCTTGGTATTCTCTACCCAACCACCTGTGTCGGTTTGGGGTACGGTTCCTGGTTACCTGAAGCTTAGAAGCTTTTCTTGGAAGCATGGCATCAACCACTTCGTCACCCAAAGGGTAACTCGTCATCAGCTCTCGGCCTTAAGATCCCGGATTTACCTAAGATCTCAGCCTACCACCTTAAACTTGGACAACCAACGCCAAGCTGGCCTAGCCTTCTCCGTCCCTCCATCGCAATAACCAGAAGTACAGGAATATTAACCTGTTTTCCATCGACTACGCTTTTCAGCCTCGCCTTAGGGACCGACTAACCCTGCGTCGATTAACGTTGCGCAGGAAACCTTGGTCTTTCGGCGTGGGTGTTTTTCACACCCATTGTCGTTACTCATGTCAGCATTCGCACTTCTGATACCTCCAGCAAGCTTCTCAACTCACCTTCACAGGCTTACAGAACGCTCCTCTACCGCATCACTTGCGTGATACCCGTAGCTTCGGTGTATGGTTTGAGCCCCGTTACATCTTCCGCGCAGGCCGACTCGACTAGTGAGCTATTACGCTTTCTTTAAAGGGTGGCTGCTTCTAAGCCAACCTCCTAGCTGTCTAAGCCTTCCCACATCGTTTCCCACTTAACCATAACTTTGGGACCTTAGCTGACGGTCTGGGTTGTTTCCCTTTTCACGACGGAC